>CAYYSD010000012.1:0-39035 GCA_964474285.1 uncultured Anaerolineaceae bacterium
TTTCCACCCCGCGCAACTTCACGACGTAGGTGTTCGGGGGATGCTGGAGGTTGTCGCGAACACGAACTGTCGGCAGCACCAGGCCAAGGTCGAGCGCAACCTGCCGGCGAATCATCGTGATCCTGCGCAGCAGGCCCCCGCCCGCCTGTTCGTCCACGATCGGGATCAGCCCGTAGCCGACTTCAACTTCGAGCGGGTCCACGCTCATCATCTGGATGACCTGCTGCGGGCCGAGCTGCTCGGGCTCCTTCACTTCCTGGACGACCGGCATCGCCGCCAGCACACGTTCGGCCACCTGCTGACGCCGGATGAGATAGCCCGCCGTGATCGCAATGCCTCCGATGCCGAAAAACGGCATCTTCGGGAGGCCCGGCATGAGGCCGAACAGCAACAGCATGGTGCCGGCAACGAAGAGGGGCCGCGACTGGCCCGTGAACTGGGCGAACATCTGCGTGCCAAGGTCCTTCGTCCCTGCCGCGCGCGTCACGATGATGCCGGTAGCCGTGCTGATGAGGAGGGCCGGGAGCTGTGAGACGAGTCCGTCGCCGACCGTCAGAAGTGCGAACGTCTGAAGCGCTTCGGCAGGCCCGCGGCCCTGCTGCAGGACACCAATGCTCAGGCCACCGACGATGTTGACGAGAATGATGACGATGCCCGCGATGGCGTCGCCCTTCACGAACTTACTGGCGCCGTCCATCGCGCCGTAGAAGTCTGCTTCCTCACCGATCTGGCGGCGGCGGTCCCGGGCCTGGTGCTCATCGATCAGGCCTGCATTCATGTCCGCATCGATGGCCATCTGCTTGCCCGGCATCGCGTCGAGGGTGAATCGGGCGGCCACTTCGGCGACGCGCCCCGCGCCGTTGGTGATGACCACAAACTGGATGACTACCAGGATGAGGAAGACGACGAGACCGACGACCAAATTGCCGCCGATCACGAAGTCGCCGAACGAGTGCACGACCGAGCCGGCATCGCCGTGGAGCAAGATGAGGCGCGAGGTCGAAACGTTGAGTGCCAGCCGGAAGAGCGTCGTCACCAGCAACAACGATGGGAAGACGGAGAACTTCATCGGATCGTCGGTGTAGACGGCGACGAGGAGGATGGTCACCGAGACGCCGATGTTCATCGTCAACAACACGTCCAGCAGCTGCGACGGGAGCGGAATGATCATCATCCCGACGATGGTGATCAAGCCCACGGCGAGCAGGACATCGGACTGGGCGAGGATGCGTCCCCAGTTGCTCGTCGGGTTAGGGGTCGCGGCTCGAACGGCCATCTAGTTGTTCCTTCCCGTGAGCTCCGGAATTGACACCGTCACAGCGCACCGCCCGGGGCGGTGGCCCGCGTCCTGCGGCCAACCGGCATCCGTTGCTTGAGCGAGTAGACCCAGGCCAGCACTTCGGCGACGGCCCGGAAGAGGTTGACCGGGATCGGATTGCCGATGGACACCGCAGCGTAGAGGGCGCGGGCCAGCGGCGGCTCTTCGAGCACGGGCACGCCGGACTTCCGCGCCACTTCCTTGATGCGCTGGGCCAACAACCGCTCGCCCTTCGCGACCACGATCGGCGCCTGCATGGTCACCGGGTCATACTTGATGGCCACGGCGTAGTGCGTCGGGTTCGTGACCACCACATCGGCCGTCGGCACCGCCGCGATCATGCGGTTCATGAGCTGCTGACGGCGGCGCCGGATGGCAGCCTTGATCTGCGGGTCGCCGTCGCTCTCTTTGTACTCCTGCCTGAGCTCTTCCTTGCTCATCATGAGCGACTTCATCCACTTGCGGCGCTGCCAGGCATAGTCCGCCACCGAAAGCACGAACAGCACAACGGCTGCCCGAATGCAGATGTCGAAGGCGAGTGACATGAGATGCGCGGTCGCGAGCGCAGGCGCGAGTGTCCCCAGGGAAACGATCTCCGCCATCCGGGACGACATCGTCATCCAGACGACGAGGGAGATGACCCCCATCTTCAGGAAGGCCTTCGCGAGGTTGACCAGCCCGTCCATCGAGAAGATGCGTTTGAAGCCGGTTCCCGGGTTCAGATGACTGAGCTTCGGCGAGACGCCGGAGCCCGAAAGCAGCAGGCCGGTCTGAGCGACATTCAGGGCAACGCCAGCGATCGTCAGCGCCGCGAGGAACGGCACCATCGAGAGCAGGGCCATCCCCGCCGTATCGCGCCCCATCTGCATGACCGTTGAAGTGGTCAACTCGTCGCGCATGGCACGCCCCAGGTCTTCGCGCAGCAATCGCTGAAGGTTTTCCGCCACGCCGGGCCCCGTCATGCGCAGCACGATGACTGCGACGAGCAGCACGCCAATCGAAACGACTTCCTGGCTCTTGCTGACGTTGCCCTTCTTTCGGGCATCGCGCAGTTTCTTTGGGGTTGGGGCCTCAGTCCGTTCGCCGGCCATTTAGCGGACCCCCAGGAGCTGATTCGTGGAGCCGGCCAGCTGCGTGCTGATGACGCCGTTCATGATGTGCATCGTTGCCGGAAGAGCCGCGATGAGGACGATGAAGCCCACGCCGATCTTGATCGGGGCGCCCACGACAAGGACCTGCACCTGCGGCACGGTTCGCGCGACAAAGCCCATGCCCAGGTCTGTGAGGAAGAGCGCGGCCACCACCGGCATGGCGATCCGCATGGCTGTGATAGTCAGCCCGGCGGCCAGGGGGGCGACGCCCCCGATAGTGATCGCGAACGGGTTCCACGAACCCGGCGGTACCGCGCGGACCGTCTCGGCGAGCGTCTGAATCACGATGTGGTGCCCGTTGATGCTGAAAAAGACAAGCACCACCAGCACGGAATAGAACTGCTCGAGCGAGTTCGAAGAGTTGCCCGTCACGGGGTCCAAGACACCGCCCAGCGAGAAGCCGAGCTGGACGCCGATGATCTGCGCCGCGATCTGCATCCCCAGGAAGGCCAGGTTCATGGCCAGCCCCAGCGCCAACCCAAAGAGGACTTCGCTCAACACCGAGCTGGCCACCATGCCCAGCGTGGCGGGCGGTTCCGGGAGGCGATCCTGCTGCAGGGGCACGAGCACCAGCGAGAAGAACACCGCGAATCCCACCTTCGTGTAGGAAGGAATCCCTCGCTGGTTGAGCAATGGCGCGGACACCAGCATCCCGCTCGTCCGTATGAGGATGAGCAGGAATGTCCAGGTGAACGCGGGCGAAACGTCCGTTAACACATTCGCCGCCTATCGACCGTATGCGCCCATGTTCGCGAAGAGGCCCGAAGAGAAGTTGAGCATCGTCTCCATCATCCAGGGACCAAAGATGAGCATCGCGACGAACACGCCAATCAGCTTCGGCACGAATGTCAGCGTCATTTCGTTCACCTGCGTGACCGCCTGGATCATGCTCACGACGATTCCGATGACGAGACTGACGCCAAGAATTGGCGCCCCCACCATCAACGCGACCATGAGAGATTCACGCGCCAGGCCCAGGACGACGGCTTCGTTCACAGGTCCATCCCTTTCAACTGAAGCTCCCTACAAGGGAGCCGACGATGAGGAACCAGCCATCCACAAGCACGAACAGCAGAATCTTGAATGGAAGGGAAACGACGACGGGGGGGAGCATCATCATGCCCATGCTCAACAGCGCCGAAGAGACGACGAGGTCGATGATCAGGAACGGCACGAACATGATGAAACCCATCTGGAAGGCCGTTTTGAGCTCAGAGATGGTGAATGCCGGGACAAGCACGTAGGTGGGGATGTCTTCTCGCGTCTCCGGTTTTTCGCCGCCGCTCAGCTTCAGGAAGAGCCCGAGATCCTGTTCGCGCGTCTGCTTGAGCATGAACTCACGGAGTGGCGCCTCTCCACGCTTGAACGCTTCTTCCTGAGTTATCTGACCATCGAGGTAGGGCCGCACCGCGGTCTCGTTGATGACCTTGATCGAGGGCGCCATCACGAACGCGGTGAGGAAGAGCGCGAGCCCGATGAGCACCTGGTTCGGTGGCAGCTGCGGGATACCGATGGCGTTTCGCACCAACGACAGCACAACAATGACCCGGGTAAACGACGTCACCATCACGAGGATGGCCGGGGCCAGTGAGATGACCGTCACGAGAAGAAGGATCTGGAGCGCCGCGGAGACGTTCTGCGGGTTCTGCGTATCGAGCGGGGCGGGACCAGTCTGCGCCACCGGTCCTGCTGCGCTGGCCGGCGCGGCACACCCTGCGAGGGCAATCACCAGGGTGCCGAGGACCAGGAGTGCGGTGACGAGTCTCCGGTGGGACGAAAGGCGCTTCAACACTGGCAATTCGCTTTGGCGAAGTCTGTGTCCTCAGACTAGGTGCCAATCGGAGCGAGGATTATCGGTGGAGGCCCCTTTGCCGTGGTTCGCACCCCTCAGACGCCGCAAGGGATACCCTGATTCGCTCGCGAGGATCCCTGCGTGCCTGGTGCAGTTCGAACAGAGGAAACGTCAATCGCGCGTTCGCGCCGAAGGGCCACCAATGGTGACGCTGGCGGAGTCAGGGCGGCCTCCCGCGCGCTCCCTGCGCATCGTCTGGAACAGCTCGGCGGCGAATCCTGCGAGTGAATTCTCGCCGGTTGTCCCGGCTTCGCGGAGAACCTTCGCCGATTCGTCTTCGGTCAGGTCCGAAAGCCAGGTCACCTGCTGGGCGGTCGCTCCGATGGCGATGACGCGATCGCCGATGGCGAGCAGATGCACGGATCGGCCGTTGCTGATGGCCAGCGTGTCGACGACGCGCAAGAAGCCGGTGACGCTGCGTGGCCCCGCGGTCTTCCGGCCCCACCAGCGCAACCCGGCAATCGACGCCGCGATGATGACGACAACGAGACCGAGCCGCCATGCCAGCGAGACGAGATCGCCGCCCCCGAGACTGAAGCCAGATGGAGACTGCTTCTCGGCCCCGGTTTCCAGAGCGCGCGCCGTGCCATCCGTCGTGCCTGTGCGAAGGGTGATGTCGCCCGCCTGGTCCCGGGGCGAAGGCGAAAGCAGTGCGACGAGCAGCAGCATCAGCAGCAAGAACCCGCCTGCCGTGCAGATGACGAGGATGCGCCGGCGCTGCTGCCGATCGTTCACCCTGCCCGCTCTTCCTGGTCCGCAGTGCGGCGAATCACTTCCACCACTCGCACGCCGAAGTTCTCATCAACAACGACCACTTCGCCCCGGGCGATAAGGCGGTCGTTCACGAGGATATCGACCGGTTCGCCGGCGAGGCGGTCCAATTCCACCACAGAGCCCGCCCCGAGGCCAAGCACGTCAGCGACGGTAAGATGCGTCCGGCCGAGTTCGACCGTGACGTTCATCTGCAGGCCGGCCAGGAGGTCGATCGTGCTCCGGGTCGCGACAGGCTCCGCGTCTGGCAAGGGTGCGAACCGGGCCCGCTGGGTGGCGATTGGCGTAGGCTCCCGTTGTGACGGGGGCGGGAACGGCGACGCCAGGGGTGCGTCCGCCGGGGCCGGCGTGGAGGCCGCCTGGCGCAGCGATGCCGCGGCCCGCGCGGGCGGAACCTCGAAGAGCTCCGCCGCCTCGAGTTCATCGTCGGTCAGCGAGAAGGGAAGTTCGAATCCGCCCGTGGATGCAGCCGCCCCCGGTTGCGCCGGGGCGGCCGGCGACGCGGGGACAACGGCGGGCGCGGGGGCCGCCACGACGGGCATCGCGCCGGCGACAATATCCAGGAACGTGCCGGGCAGCAGCAGGGTCAACGGCAGGATGCGTGATTCGGCGCGCAACATGGCCGAAAGGGCCAGCATCGGTTCATCCATCGTCGCCAGGAGAGTCGGCATCCCGTTCGCGACGAAGTCATCGAGAGAGAGCACCAGACCCGAGGGCGAAGTGCCGAATACAAGTTGGTTGAGCGCCTGCAGGAGCTGTCCAAGCACGGTCGAGGCGATGACCATCGTCTGCTGTTCCTGGTCGCCGGGGTCATCGGCTTCCGAATCAAGGAACATCGCTGCTATCGCCGTGGGGACCACCAGGTAGGCTGTTGCCGACTGATCCTGGTTGGTCGAGACTTCCAGCGGCGCCCCAAGATGCGGGTCGCCAAACTCGTGGGCGATTTCGTCGGGCATCACAAGCCGGCCGGAGATCTCCTGGAGCGCGGGCATCGCTCCGGAGATCGTAGCGAGAGCGTTTGCGGCCGCCTCCCACGTGGACTCGCCGGTGACTTTGAGCGTATCTGCCTGCGATTGCGAAAGGAGCTGGGCCAGGACTTCATAGGGAGTCGACACGCTCCACCTCCTATTGCGTGATGAACTGGGAGAAGTAGACGGTGATCACCTTCTCTTCGTGCAGATGTTCGTTAACAGCGTGGATGAGGTCTTCCTTCAGCTTTTCCCGGCCGGCCGCATCCGCCACGTCGTCCAGGGTCTTGGAACCGAATGTCGTCGTGATGGCGTCCATGATCTTGTGCATCTCCGGTTCCAGCTCTTCGCGGAACACCAGGTTTTTCGCCACCACGGCGTGCGGCGCTGCGCCAACGTACTCGTGGTCCGGGTCATCGAATTCGAGCGCCATCACGACCTTGACGTAGCTCTGGGTCGCGCCGGACGACTTCAAGTTGAGCACGATCCCGGGGTCTTCACCGCCCGAGTGGCCTTCGCCTGCCGCCTTGCCGACGAAGATGGTAGGCCGCGCGGCCTGAGCGATCTCCTCCTCGGTGAACGGAACGGGAGGAGGCGAATCGAGGTAGTTCGGCTTGATGTAGAACCAGAACGCGGCAGCGATGAGAACCGCCCCGCCCGCCAGCACCTTCTTATCCGGCATGGCTAATTCCCTTTCGCACCGGCGAGAGCGCGGAGCACGTCCTCTTCGGTCGGATAAATGATGACGATGTCGGCACGGCGATTGAGCGCCCTGCCTTCTGCGGTTTCGTTCGAACTGATCGGCTGTGTGTCGGCATAACCAGCCAGGAAGACGCGGGAGAGACCAACGCCGCCCTGTTCGTTCAGAAAGCGCAAGACCGTGGAGGCGCGCGCTGCGGAAAGCTCCCAGTTCGTCGGAAAATCGATGCTGTTCACCGGCACGTTGTCGGTGTGCCCTTCGATGCGGAGCTGGTTGGGCAGCGGCCTGAGGAGCGATGCCACCTCCGCCAGCACCACCTGGCTTCCCGGCTTCAGATCGGCCCGGCCGGAATCGAAGAGCAGGTTGTCGCTGAGGCTGATGGTGATGGAGTTCGCATCGCTGCGGACCTGGATCTTGCCATCGATGCCTCCCTGTTTCGCAAACTCGCCGACTTTCTTGGAGAGCGCGGCGAAATTGTCGGACTTCAGCTCGGCAATGCTCGGGGTGAGGCCACCGCCAGCGTTGAATACCGGGGAGGAACCCTGTGAGCCGTTGAGCACGCCGACACTGAAGGCGCGGTCCACGGACTGACTCACGAGCAAGAGCTTGCGGGGGTTCGAATCGCTGATCGCGTACAGAACGACGAAGAGCGCCCAGAGCAGCGTCACCATGTCGGCGTAGCTGACGATCCAGCGTTCGTGATTCTCGGGCGCTTCCGGCTCGGGCGCTTTCCTGCTCACGCAGCCTCCTTCGCGCCGGCGCCGCCGCCCCCGGCATCGGGGTTGCGCGACTGCCTGTCGCCGGGAGCCAGGAAGCCCTCAAGCTTCTCCCGGACGATGCGCGGATTGTCCCCCGACTGGATTGACATCAGCCCCTCGATGACGAGCGCGAGTGAGTGCTGCTCGTGCTTCATGTTGTTCGAAAGCTTCTTCGCAAGCGGCAGCCAGAGGACGTTCGCCGTGAACACGCCATAGAAGGTGGCAACGAACGCGGTGGCGATGCCGGGTCCAATGTGCTCTGGCTCATCCAGGTGCCCCATCACGCCCATCAGGCCGAGAACAGCGCCCAGGACGCCGATGGTGGGGGCGATGCCGCCCATGAACTCCAGCACTTGCGCCCCGCCTTCCGCGCGATGCTTCGTAGACTCCGCATCGATCTCCATGATCTGGCGAAGCAGCTCGGGGTCCGTGCCATCGATCATCAGTTGCACGCCCTTGCGGGTGAACTCGTCATGGATCTTCTCGACATCGGCTTCGAGGGCCAGCAGCCCTTCGCGGCGCGCCTTGTCGGCCATGGTCACGAAGAGGTCAACGGTCTCAGCCTCGCTGTGTCCTTTTCCACCAAGGACAGCGCCGATGAGCGTCTTGGGGAGGCCGATCATGCTCGAAAGGGGCTGCGAAATCATGGTGGCGCCGAGCGAACCAAACACCACGATCATGAAGCCGGGCACGTTCAATAGCGCCGCCGGGTTTCCGCCCTCCAGGATGTTCCCGCCGATGATGCCGACGAGGGCGAGGATGAGCCCGACGATGATCGCAATGTCCACTAGCTGGCCCTCCGCATGGCGCCCATGGTCGCGCGGCGAAACTCGGCGATACGCTCCGCGATAACGGCGGGAGGTTCCGCGCACAGGTAGCGGTGGCCGTTGCTGAGGGTCACATGCGTATCGTGCTGCGCGTCGACAACCTCAATCAGGTCCGGGTTTAGCCAGAACTTCGTGCCATCGATGCGAGTGAGCTCGATCATCAATCACTCCTGAACACATTCAGGGTAGGAATGCGTGTCGCTCGCGGTTATTAGGGAACGCCCATCCCGAGGCGATCGTTTCCCCGACAGCAACATCCACTTCCCCTACATCGTCCGGCGAGACCGTTGGCTCCTGCCGGGGACGCAATAAAGCCCGGGAACGATTCCCGGGCTCGAAGGCTAGTCCCTGGCCAGAAGGGCGTCAGGCGGCGCCATCGCCGACCGTGAGGAGCATGCGCTCCGCTTCCTCGACGCTTTCCAGGCGGACGATGCCCTTACGGATGGCATAGCGAATGAGGTCGGTGCGATTGCGGGCGTGGAGCTTGGCCATGATGTGGGCTTTGTGCGCCTCCACCGTCTTCACGCTGATGAACAGCGTGTTGGCGATGCCCTGGTTTGTGTACCCTTCGGCAATCAGTTGGAGCACTTCGCGTTCGCGCGGGGTGAGCGATTCGACCCCGGTGCGCTGGTCGCTGCGCTTCGCCTGGTAGAGAACCTCAGCGAGATCGAACCCTTCGCTCAAAGCGCTGGAGAAGTAGCTGTTGCCGCGATGGACGGTCTGGATGGCGAGCACGAGTTCGGAAACATCCGACTTCTTGATGATGTAGCCCGATGCGCCCGAGCGGAGCGAATCGAGCAGCTGGTCTTCATCCACAAACCCGCTCAGCATGACGACACGGGTGCCCGGGGAAGAGCGGCGAATCTGCCGCGTGGCTTCCAGGCCGTTGAGGCCGGGCATGACGACGTCCATGAGGACGACATCGGGGTTGAGCTTTTCGACAGCGGCGACGGCATCACGCCCGTTTTCCACGTCTGCGACCACTTCGAGTTCCGGCTGGCTCTCCAGGAGCATGCGGAGAGCCTGGCGAATGACGGCATGGTCATCCACGAGGAGGATGCGGATGGCGCGTCCGTTGCGGCTCGAACTGACGGTACCCCCCGATCCTGCGGCCGGGATGTTGCGGCCTTGAAGTTGGCGGGACTGTGGTCGAAGTGCGGTCACGGGCGGTTCCTCCATCGCGTTGGGCGGCAGAACAGATGACTCCTGCGGTCTGCGACCCTGTAATCGGCGTGCGAGCTTCCCGGAGTGGAAACCCTTAAGACTCTGTGCAGTCTAACGGCCATGGGAAGGCGTCGTATCGGTGTTCACCCTGATAGGCGCTGCCACATACCCCCGAGTGATGTGTCGAACACGCCGAGCCCCGTCGAAGCTGGTTATGGCACATACCGGGCACCATCGCAAGGGCAATGCGACGTTTGAGAACAAGAAATCCGTTGGAACGCGCCGAATTCGTTTGTCAGAGGCTGAAGAAGGCGCGCTCGGTGTGACCGCCCGGCTCGCAGGCCAGGTTCATCTCCGAACGGAGGGAGAGCACCCGGGCCGACTGCGCATGCTGTTCGGCCACCTTCTCGTCGTCGTAGATGGTGATGCGGGCGACTTCTCCGCTATCGTCGTGAGGGCGAAGGATATAAGCGGACTGGCAGCCGGGCTGGCCGCTCACTTCTTCCGTGAGTTCGCGCATGATCGATTCGAGGCGGGCCTCTTCGCCGCGGCGTGGCCTGGCGATGGAAAGCCGTATGTATGGCATGAGTCCTCCCCCTGGGTCGAGTGGGCGAATCATATGGATGCACCCACCCATTGGGAAGCAGATCCCGGCCAGGCAACACAAAAACCCCGCCGAAGGGCGGGGCTTTTGCAAGCTTGTCATAGGAAATCGCGGGATGCTACAAGCGCAACTTGCCATGGGACGGCTGGCGGCGTCGCTGGCGCTGAGGCAAAGCGGCCTCTTCCGCGGCCAGGTCGATGGGCGGGCTCGTCAGCACTTCGTGGACATAGCCGCACATGATGCAGCTGCCATAGGTGCCATGCCAATCACGTTCGACGATCATCGAACCGCGGCACTTCGGGCAAGCTTTGGGGGGCGCTTCTTGCAAAGCCGGCATAAGTTCTCTACTCCTCTTTCCTATCAGGTCTCAATCCAATAGCGCTGCCCGAAGGCAGAAAAAAAGACCTTGAAGCGGACGCCCTGTCCGCCAGGCCTTCATCTGCCTACGAGGTTAGCTGACGGGTTCGGGCTGAAGGTCGGCCCTATGCTCGGCTCACTCCAGCCTCGCAATTCACCCCAACGTTGGTTCCCCCGTTGCGCTCTTCGCGCATTCGGCAGTTCAAACACGAGATAGACCAAGCGCGTTTCACGATCGTTACAAGAACGACCATACCCGGACGCTAACAATTCGTGATCAGGCCTGTCAACCCCTGATTGCGAATTCCATCACAAATTTATCGGTGAGTGCGGGTTTTCTCTATAGGAATTCACGTTATGACGCCTCAGCTTCTGCCCCTTCGAACGTCCCGACGGTCACGGCGTGGGACCGCGGACTGCGCCGGCGCCACCTCAGAATGCACAATGTCGTGAATCCCGCCCCGGTCACCCCGCACACGTTCGCCACCACCCCCACCAGGTCGCCCCGGACGGCGAAGTACCACAGCCAGCACGAAAGGCCGGCGACCATAATCACCCAGGCCGCCAGGGAATATCCCTGGACGTCCTTCGTCCTCAAAATTCGCGCGATATTCGGGAACCAAAAAATCTGTGTCAGCACGAGCGCAGCCCAACCAACCAACTCGATGCTCAATCCGGCATTCCCCCGGGTGAGAGGGTAGCAAACGCGTCGGCTACAGGCCGTTAACGTTTCCCGTGCCCGCACCCTCTTCGCCTATATGGTGGCGGAGAGGCGAACAACGGCGGCGCCCATCCCGGCGGCGTCTTTGATGCGCTTTGCCCGCCCATCGACCCGGGACCGCGTCTGGTGGGCGCGGCAAGGACCGCACGAGCGGTGTCCCGCAACGCCTAACCCATGTCCAGTTCGCCCTCCAACAGGCCCATGACGATGACATCGTGGTAACGCCCGAACTTCCAGAGCGCTTCCCGCCGCCGCCCTTCGACGCGGAATCCCACCTTCTCATAGACGTGCTGGGCCCGCGCGTTTTCGGCATAGACGAAGAGTTCGATGCGGTGAAGGTTCATCATCTCGAACCCAAAGCGGCAAACGGTGCGCATCGTGTCGGTGCCGTACCCGCCGTCCCAGTAGGTCTTGTCCCCGAGCGCTATACCGAGCATCGCGCTCCGGTTCTCAGCGCTGGTGTCGAAGAGGTCCGTCCCGCCGATGAGCCTGCCTTCCGCCAGGGTCTCGACCGCGAAGTCCGCACGTGCGTAACCCACGATCGCGTGGCTCTCGACGAACTGCCTTTCCTGGCGATGCGAAAGGGGATAGCGCAGGCTCAGGTGCTGCGTGACCTCCGGGTCGTTGAACCAGCGGTGCAGAAGCGGTTCGTCTTCATCCTCCCGCGCCCGCAGACGGATCAGCTTGCCTTCATAGGGTGATTGCATCGACACGGCGCCTCCAGAGTGTTCCGCGCATTCAAGCGCGACGAGCGTGAACCGTCATCCCTCCACGGGGTGATACCGCGGGAACGCCGAAGGCCGCGGATTGTTCCGCGGCCTTCGTGATATGTGTTCTCGTGGCTCAGGTTAGCTGATGAACAGCGGCGCGAGGACGAGCGTGATGGTGCTGAGGAGCTTCACGAGGACGTGCAGCGCCGGGCCAGCCGTGTCCTTGAACGGGTCGCCGACGGTGTCGCCAACGACGGCGGCGGCGTGTGTTTCGGTGCCCTTACCGATGACGTTGCCCTGGGCGTCCTTCAGTCCACCGGACTCGATGAACTTCTTGGCGTTGTCCCAGGCGCCACCGGCGTTGTTGAGATAGGTCGCCACAAGCACGCCGCCGATGGTACCGACCATGAGCAGGCCGGCGACGGACGCCCAGCCTTCGTTGCCATCTCCGCCGTAGGCGTAGCGGAAGACGAGTCCGACCGCCACGGGAAGGCCGACGGCCAGGATGCCCGGCACGATCATTTCGCGCAGGGCGGACTTCGTGGTGATGTCAACGGCTCGCTGGTAGTCGGGCCGCACTTCGCCGGTCATGATGCCGGGGTTTTCGCGGAACTGCCGCCTCACCTCTTCGATGATGCCTCCCGCCGCCTTGCCAACCGCACGGATGGAGAGCGAGCTGAAGAGAAAGACGAGCATCACGCCGAGCAAGGCGCCGACGAACACGTCCACCTTCGCAAGGTTGACGGGCATGATGCGTGGCAGCGGAATCGGTGCGCCCGATTCGATGAACGGCGCCGCCTCCTCGGCCGTCAGGTCGCCGTTGGCCACCTTCCGGTTGAGGATGGCGGCGGTCTCCTGCCGATCCGCGACGGTAAGGGCATCAGCGTCAGCCTGGCTGAACTTGCCTTCGTCGCCGATCTCGTCCTTGAGCGCATCGATGCGCTCGACGTGGGAGCGCACGGCCTCGGTCGCGGCTGCCTTGATGTCGCTGCCGGCCAGGACGAGGTTGTTGTCCTGCTGCAGCGTGACATAGCGGGCAGGATCGTCCGAGGCGATCTTCGACATCTCGACGCGAACTTCGTCGAGGTAGGCAGTGAAGAGCAGGAAGGCGGCGAGGGCGGCCGAACCAACGGCGTAGCCCTTGGTGAGCGCCTTCGTCGTGTTGCCGACGGTATCGAGGGCATCCGTGATTTCGCGCGCCTCGGGCTTCGTACCCTCGGCCATCTCCGTGATGCCGCCGGCGTTGTCGGTGATCGGACCAAAGGTGTCCATCGCCAGGACGTAGGCGGCTGACATGAGCATGCCCATGGTCGCGACCGCGGTGCCGAACACGCCGGTAGAAATGCTGTTGACGTTCTCCAGGTCGCCTGCCGCCTGGTCACCAAGGACGAACGCGACCACGAGGCCGAGGCCAACCGTGATGGCGGTAACGGCGGTCGTTTCGAAGCCGACGGCGGTACCGATGATCATGTTCGTCGCGGAGCCGGTCTTGCTGGCGTTGGCGATTTCCTGGACGGGGCGCCAGGCGCCCGCGGTGTAGTACTGCGTGATATAGACGAAGGCGATGCCGACACATATGCCGACGATGCCGCAGAGGAAGAACCAGTACCACACATCGCCAAGCATGGCGATCGTGGCGGCGGCGAGGCCACCGATACTGAGGATCGTGATGGTCCAGTAGCCGCCATTGAGGGCGCCCATCGGGTCGCTGATCCTCTTCGCCCAGAACGGGACGGTCATCATGCCGATGATCGTCGCGAACACGCCGAAGGAGCGGAGAACCAGCGGGAAGAGCACCCACTCCACGTCGCCCGTCGCGACATAGATGGAGGCGCCGAGGATCATCGCGCCGATGCTTTCGGCGGACATCGATTCGAACAGGTCCGCGCCACGGCCGGCGCAGTCGCCAACGTTGTCGCCGACGAGGTCGGCGATGACGGCCGCATTGCGGGGATCGTCTTCGGGGATGCCCGCTTCGACCTTGCCGACGAGGTCGGCGCCGACGTCAGCGGCCTTGGTGTAGATGCCGCCGCCGAGCTGGGCGAAGAGGGCCACGAAGCTGGCGCCGAAACCGAAGCCCACGATGAGGAACGGTGTTTCCTGGATCGTGTGGCCAAGGAGGTTCGAATAGATCGCGAAGATCGAAGAGACGCCGATGAGGCTCAGGGCGACAACGAGGAAGCCCGAAACCGCACCACCGCGGAGGGACACGGCGATCGCTTCGGCGAGGCTGTTCTGAGCCGCCGAAGCCGTCCGCCCGTTCGCGCGCACGGCGATCGACATGCCGATATAGCCCGAGACGCCCGAAGCGAGCGCGCCGACAATGAAAGCGATGCCTGTGAGGGCGCCGATTTCGCCGGACTCTTTGAATATGCCGACGATCGCCGACACCACCACAGCGGTGACGATGGCGAGCATCCCGATCGTTCGGTATTGGCGATTCAGGAAGGCGTTGGCGCCTTCAAGAATTGCCCCGGCGACTTCTTGCATCGCGGGCGTGCCCTTGTCCCGTTTCAGGACATCGAGGGCCAGCCAGACTGCGAACAAGACCGCCGCGGCGCTTGCCAGCGGGATCATGATCTGGGCCAGGAGCATCTTCGTCTCCCCTCCGTAAGTCAGTTGCGCACGAAACGCACGCTGCAATTCGAGGGCACAACTACCCTCGCGGCCGCCCCCATGACGCGCCGAAGCGTGCGGATACTATCAGGGAGATCTTTTACACGGAATTCACACAGTGCCGAAACGCGAAGGTGAATCGCTACCCGTGCAGCCGTTCGGCCCAACCCAGGGCGAGCCGTTGGACGCGCAGGTGGTCCGACGGACCGCCCGCAATGCGATGCCGATGCTCTTCATGGTCCGTCCCGTGTGAGACGGCCCAGGCGACCCACTCTCCGAGGTGGTCTTCACTGGCTACGAAGAGCCGCCACCCGTTCACCAGGTGCCGGTATTGAAAGTAGCCCCCTTCGGGGCCCACAAGCGTGATCCAGTCTCGCGCGTTCAACAACCTTGCCGAATCCCATCGCCGCCCGAGCAACGCAATAGACGGATCGTCTGCGATAGGGCGGCGGGGGACAAGGTTCAATCGGCCCGTTGTCTGACGGCCGTTTGGCCGTTCTCAACTCAGCGCGAGGACGAACGCCCACATCAGCCCGTACACAAGGTTGAACCTCGCTGTGGCTCTCAACACCGGATTCAGCGCCCTTCCCGTGATTCGCTCCACCGAAACAGCCCGCACCAGCGGCACCGCCCACGGGAGGCTGGCCAGGCCGGCCGCGACGCCCCAGCGCGCTTCGCCGGTCGTCGTAACCACCAGCGCGACTACATAGGCGCCGGCCAGGAGCGTCACGAACCATGCGCGCGTCACACCATCGCCCATGATTACGGCAAGGGTTGTCTTCCGCGTCCGTGCATCGGTTTCGCGATCTCGCAGGTTGTTGACCACGAGAATCATCGTGACGGTGCAGCCCATGGGGATGGCCGCCAGCCATGCCAGCCCGGAAACCGCGTCCGCCTGCACGTAGTACGTACCGGCCACAGCGACGAGGCCGAAGAACACGAAGGTGAACACATCTCCGAGGGCGTGGTAGCCGATGGGCCAGGGGCCGCCGGTGTAGATGATCGCGGCCAGAATGCTCGCCAGGCCCGCGATCACAATGGGCCATCCGCCTATCCACACGAGGTAGATACCGATCACGAACGCAATCGCGAACATCGCCCACATACCGGCGAGCATCTCGCGCGGACTGAGGAGGCCCATCTGCGTCGCGCGCGGCGGTCCAAGGCGGTCTGCGGTATCGGCGCCCCGTTTGAAGTCGAAGACGTCATTCGCGAAGTTCGCACCCACCTGCAGGCAGAGCGCTCCTGCAAGCGCCGCTGCGGCCGGGAGCGCGGCGAACTCGCCGTCGTGCACTGCGACCCCGGTTCCCACGGCAACAGGCGCCACCGCTGCCGTGAGCGTCGGCAGGCGCACCGCCATCTTCCATGCCTGGAGCTTTCCCGGCGGAACGGGCATAGCGGCGGCGGTCATCTGCGCACCGCATCGACGGATTGGATGGCGCCGAACATGGGACGACGCTTGCGAATTCGCGCGAACCCCGCGCCGCGCAACATCGCCACCAGCTCGGACTGGTCCGGCAGGTAGGCGGCCGACTGCGGGAGATACCGGTAGGCCTGCCGGTCTCCGGAGACGATTCCGCCGACGATGGGCACCACCCGGTTGAAGTAGAAGTTGTGGCCGGTACGCACCAACCCGTTGGCTGGCCGGTCGACTTCGAGGAGGCCGAGCCGCCCGCCGGGTCGCAAGACGCGACGCAACTCTGCCAGCACCGGTGGGATCGCGACGAAGTTCCGGAGCGCGAAACCCGACACGGCAGCGGTCACGCTGCCGTCACTCAGTGGAAGGCGGAGGGCGTCGGCCTGCACAAGCATGACGTCGGCATCCAGGCGCTGTGCGGCGCGTTCGAGCATCCCTCGCGAGAAGTCGAGCGCGATCACCTTCGCCCCGCGAAGCAGGCACTGCTCGGCGAAGTCGCCCGTGCCGCAGGCGAGGTCCAGGACCGTATCGCCCGGGCCCACCGCCAGGCGTTCGAGGAGGCTACACCGCCAGCGCTGATCGGCATTCAACGTCATTACGCGGTTCACACGGTCGTACCGGCCCGAGATGCGATCGAACATGGCCTGGACGGCCGCCGCTTTGGTCTCCGGGGTGGGAAGCGCACTCACGCCGCCATTGTGTCGCAGTCCGCCCTAAAGGACGTGTGAGCGAATGCCGATCGTGGACGCCGAGACGTTCAGCGGCGCGAACCGATGAGCGCCCCAACGGCCTGCCGAAGATCCTCGATGAGGAACGGCTTCTGCAAGAACCGAACCCGCTCGTACCGTTCGAGGAGTTCCGCTGCAGATCGCTCGGAATATCCGCTGACGATGAGCACCGGGACGTTGGGGTCAAGTTCGCGGATGCCTTCGAGCGTCTCCGCCCCGCCGAGTCCCGGCATGGTCATGTCGAGCACCACCAGCGCGAAGGGCAGCGAGGCGTAGCTCACCAGGTCGAGCGCTTCGATGCCATTACTCGCGACCGATGGTTCATAGCCGAGCACGCGCAGCGTGCGCGCGACGGTGACGCGCACCTGTTCATCGTCGTCGACCACGAGTACGTTGCCGTGTCCGCGCCAAAGCGCCGAAGCGCTCAACGAGGCCCCTCCGCGCTTCCCCTCCACCGTGGCGGATGGCAGGAAGATTCGGAAGGTCGTACCCTCGCCACTCCGAGACGTAACCTTGAGCGCGCCCTTGTGGCCCCGGACGATGCCAAGAACGGCCGCGAGGCCGAGGCCACGCCCGCTCTCTTTCGTGGAAAAGAACGGATCGAAGATGCGCGACAGGGTTTCGCGATCCATCCCCGGACCGGTGTCACTGACAGCGACTTCGACGTAGTTCCCCGGCGGGGCGTCAACACCGAGGTGGGCGTCGGCGAAGTCTTCGGCGCTGGCCTTGAACCTGCGCGCGCTGAGGCTCACCGTTCCGGGGCGGCCATCAATGGCGTCGCCTGCGTTGATCACCAGGTTCATCAGCACCTGCCTCAGTTGCGTGGCATCGCCGAGCACCGGCGGCAAGCCGGGCTCGACCTCCAGTTTCAGGGTCGCGTGATCCCCGATGGAGACCCGCAGGAGGTGCGTCAGCTCGTTCAGCATCTCACCCATTGCGACCTCTGAAGTGGTGAACGGCGCCCGCCCGGCATAGGAGAGCATCTGCCGCGCGAGATCCGCCGCGCGCCGCCCGGCGATCCGGATCTCCTCGGCGATTGCATGCAGGGGTGATTCTTCAGGCAGCTCATGGAGCACGAGGCTGACGTTGCCGAGGATTCCCACGAGGATGTTGTTGAAGTCGTGAGCAATGCCGCCGGCCAATACCCCAAGACTTTCCAGTTTCTGGGCCTGGAGCATCGCTTGCTCCGCCCGGCTTCGGTCGGTGACATCTACTGAAACGCCTGTCACGCCCGTGACCACGCCGTTGTCGTCGAACACGGGGATGTAGTGGTTCTCGAACTCCAACTCGCCATCGACCGACCGCTCGCTTGTGGGCTGACCTGCCAGGGCAAGCTGGATTGCGCGCAGCGACGGTTCCGGCTTTTCGAACTGGTAGATCGAACGCCCCACCATGTCTTCCGGGGCGAGTCGCAGAGTAGCCAGGGCGGCGCCAGCCGCGAACGTGAACACACCTCGGGCGTCCAATGCCCAGACGACGACCGGCAGACTCGCAAATATATTCTCCATCTGTCGCAGCATGCGCTCGTGCTCCGCCTCAGCGCGCAGCAGTGCCTCCTGCGACTCACGTTCAGCGGTGATGTCGGCATTGACGCCGGCGGCCCGAGTGGGATGTCCCTCTGCGTCGCGTTCGATGACTTTGCCCCGGCCACGAACCCATCGCCATGCGTCGCCCTCCTTCACCCGGAACTCGGCTTCGAACAGCTTCGTCGTGCCTTCCATGTGTTCACGCCAGCGGAGCGCCAGGCGCTCCCGGTCATCGGGGTGAACGAGTTCGGCCCAGGCCGCGTTCAGAAGGGTGTCCGCGACGGGCCCCTCGTGTTCAGCAGACGAGCGTGACAAACGTGTCGTGCCTTCACCCAGGGCGGTATCCCAAATCGTGAGGTCGGCAGCGCGCAGCGCGAGCTCAAACTTCTGTTCCGTCTCGCGCAGCTGCCGCGCCGTGTCCGGAACACCGCCCGGGCCATCCCCGAACGCATCCCCCCACGTCAGTCCTTCCACATTCCGTCCATTCCGAGTTCACTCCTGGCAAGGCTCTGCGGCCCGCTCGTCCGCCGGCGACGTTCACGCGGCGAGTATGAACCGCTCGAAACCCAGGCGTGAGGGACCGATGGTCCAATTTTTGGGATACCCAGGGGCCCCCGCAGGCACCGATAGCTGCTGCGCGGCGCGTGCCCCATGATCGACACACGAGATCTTCGGAGGCCACCATGCGCGAAGTTGCGGAACTCAATGGAGACGGAATCGCCGCCGAACTGCGCGATGCCATTCACGCGCTCAACGAAGCGGTCGGAAGCCCGGTGGCGTTCCGGCCGGTCGATTGGTCACTCGCAGCGCGCTCGGCCAATGACAGGACCATCGAACAGGGACTCGAACTGTCTCGGACACTCGGCGCGGCGATGAAATACCCCACCATCACCGAGGGGGTGAGCCCGAACCAGGTGCTGCGTGACCGCCTCGGGCTCGCCGTCATCCATCGGCCCTGCCGCAGCTATCCGGGCGTCAGCAAGAACTACACCGGCGTCATCGACCTGCATGTCGTGCGCGTGGCGACTGGCGGGACCTATGAAGACGCCGGGCATCGCATCGGCTATCACTCGGCTGTGAGCATCCGAATCATGGAGAGAACGCCGGTCGAACACGCCGCGCACTTCGCCTACCGTCTCGCGGAGAAGCATCGCCACAGCGTCGTGTCCTCGAGCAAATACACGATCCAGCGGGCTGCCGACGGCCTCTTCGAAGAGATCATCGACGAGGTCGGAAAGGAGTACCGGAACACCGAACACCATCGTGAGCTATTCGACGCGCTCCTGGCGAAACTCATCATGCGCCCGGAACGCTACGACGTGATTGTGACGCCGAACGAATACGGCGACTTCCTCAGCGACGCCGTGTACGGGCTTATCGGCTCCATCGGCCTCGGTGCCAGCGCCTCGTACGCCTTCACACCCAGCCACCAGCCTAACGTGGGCGTGTTCGACCCGGCCGGAGGCACCGCTCCCGACATAGCGGGCAAGGGGATCGCCAACCCCACCGGTGCAATCGAAGCCTTCGCCTACCTGCTCGAGTACTGCGGCCACTTCGACCTGAGCCGGCGCATCATCGCCGCAATCCACGATTGCATCGCGGCTGGCGAAAAAACCGGCGACCTGGGCGGGAAGCTCAACACCATGGACTACACTCGCGCCCTCATCGCCCGCGCGACCGCCAGGAGCTGACCCTTCCCGTTCCTTTCCCGGGGCCTGTAACGGGAACGGCGCAACCCGCACCAAACTCCACGCGCCAGGCTGGTGCGGCAGAACTTGCCGGAGGCACTTTGTGACACGCATACCCTGGCCCATCGGGACGGCTGGATTTTTGGCGGTTGTGGCGTGCCTCTCTTTGGCCGTGAACTACCTCCTCGGGGACTACTTCATACGCACATTCATCGACGAGGCCGATCCCCTCGCGGGCCTGGCGCTTCCATCTGAGCCGCGACCCGGTGAGCAGACCCGCACCGCAGGAGAAGTGGTTCGCGGAGAAATCCGGGATGGAGAGCCCGGGCACACGGGCCGCGGTTCGGCCCGCATCCTCCGCGCGAGCGACGGCAAGTACACGCTCCGTCTCGAGAACTTCTCGGTCACGAACGGGCCAGATCTTCTCGTGTATCTCAGCACCTCACCGGACAGCTTTGAGGAAGCAGGCGCGGTCAATCTTGGCGACCTCAAAGCGACCGACGGCAACCAGAACTACGAAATCCCGGCGCAGGTCGATGTCAGCCGATACCGCAGCGTGATCATCTGGTGCCGCCAGTTCCGGGTGAACTTCGCCTACGCGACCCTCGGCAGCCCGCCCCCCGGCCCGACGCAGGTGTCGCCTGTCACCCCCGCCGGGACGGCGACGGTGCAGACGCCCGTGTCGTCGAGCCCAACCTCGACACCTGTGCCGGCGCCCACAAATGTTGCTGGACCGGCCGCATCCGCGACTGCGCCCCTGGGCCAGCTGCCGGCAGCGACTCCGACCGCAACCCCCACTCCCACGGCCCCACCACCAACGCCGGTCTCGGCGGCGGGGATTCTCGCGCAAGGGACGTTCCGTGACGGTGAACCAGGACACACCGGTAAAGGCTCCGCGCGGCTCATCCGCGATGCACAGGGAGCGCTCTTCCTGCGGCTCGAAGACTTTTCGGTGACAAACGGCCCGGACCTGCGCGTCTATCTCACCACGACCGGTGGATACGATGGCGAACGCCTCGATTTGGGCAAACTAAAAGCCACGGACGGCAACCAGAACTACCCGATTCCCGCCGGTACTGACGTCTCGAAGTTCCGCAGCGTGCTCATCTGGTGCGAGCCGTTCCGCGTGCTGTTCGCGATCGCAACACTTGGAGGCAACTGACATGACCGGCCACGCCATGCGGAACTCCCCAATCCAATCCGTCGCGCTCGCGGTGCCCGTGCGGGCCGCCGTGGTCGCTCACGTTGCCGCCCGGTTCGCGGGGGCTTTCGCCGCCCTGCTCCTGTTCGCCGACCAGTCCTACGACGGGACCCGCGCATTCACAGCCGCCGTGGCGATTCTGACAGTGGTCAGCGCCGTGCCGGTTCGCGGTGTCGCCGGGATTCCCGTTGCCAGCCTCGGCGCGGGCCTGCTGTTCTTCGCCGGGAGCGCGCTGCTCCACTACTGGCAGGGGTGGACAATGTTGGCAGCGGGCGGCGTGGCGGGGTTGGGGTGTCTGGCGCTCGCCGTTCGCAAAGCGGCCCTGACCTGGTCCGCGGTCGCGTTTGCGGCGGGGGCGTTCCTGACCGGTGCGGTTGCTCTGCTCGTGATCGCCGCCACCGAACGTTGAGGGTCGCGAGACGGTCCGCCCGCTGGTAAGGTGCGCCCCATCCGACCCCAGGACATCGCCCGTGATCGAAGAAACGCTCCTCCGCCACCTGTATGCCTACGACCGCACGCTCCCCCTGCGCCCAACGAGCGAAACTGAACCGCTGGTCGATCCGCGCACACGAACTGCCATAGCCGGGCTGCGCCGGGAGCGAGTGACCTTTCGTTCCACGCATGATCAGGATGTGCTCGCCACCCTCACGATGCCCGTCGAGGGCGGCCCCTTCCCGGCGGTGATCCTCCAGCACGGATCGACACCGGTAGGCCGCCACATGATGACCACACTCATGCCGGTGAATCCCGAGCCCCAGGCGGTGCGCTGGGCGAAGCAAGGGTTGCTCGTCCTCACCGTGGATGCCTACGGCTTCGGGTCGCGTGAACTCGCCGACAATCGCGGCCGCCTCACTCCGACGCGGCCGGACCTGATGTTCCGCACCCGCGACGCGCGCATCCAGGCCGTGCAAGACCTCATGCGCACAGTTGACTACCTGGCGACCCGGCCGGAGATCGCACGCCCCCGGCCCGGCTACCACGGCGTCTCCATGGGCTGCCGCGTGGGTGTGCCGTTCATCGCCCTCGACCACCGCGTGAAGGCGGCGTCGCTCTTCGTGGGTGGCTCCGGGCCCTACTCCCGCTTCGAGACCACTGGAACACCCTTTGCGGACCTCGCGGCAGAAGAGCAGCTTGTCTTCGACCTCACCGACCCGCTCACCTTCGCCCCGCTGACAGGGCATATCCCGAAGTTCATCGTCAACGGAACGAAGGATGAACTCGTGGGGCTGGAACCCGGCAAGGTGCTGCAGGAGGCGTTCGCTGAGCCGAAGACGTTGCACTGGTTCGAGGGCGGCCACGCCGAGTCTCCGCTCTCACTGATCGAAGAAGCGCGCGTGTTCCTCCAGTCTCACCTTTCCTGATGAGCGTCCGGACCGCTGACTGACATTGCCGCTACCGCGTCGCGCTGCAGGATTGCCATCGTCAGGTCCCCACGGGTTCGCTCGAGGATTCCGCGCGTCTGATCCGTCGTGCGGCGCAACCCGCCCGTCATGGCGTCAGGGTAGTCGATGGTTACCAGCACTGAGTAGATGTCGTCCATCGCCATCAGGATCTCTTCACAGCCGTCGAAGTGACCGCGACGGAGTCGATCCAGGAGCATTCGGCGCATTTCGCCCACCGCCTCGGCGATGCCGTTGAGGTAGGCGGGATACTCCACACCGAGCGCTTCCGGCTCCGGGATCGGTTGGCCGCGAAGCAGTGCGAGCGTGGTATGCGCCTCGGCGAACTCCTTCTGGGCATCGTGCAGGAAGCCGGCGTGATAGACATCGCCGTGGCCCGCGAGCGCCGCAACGGCGGCGTCTCGCACACTTCTCGCCTCATCCAGGCCGCGCTCCGCTTCGCGAAACTCTCCCCGGTGCACGGCCCGTATGGCGTTTGCACTCATGCGGATGATGGCCCGGCTCGCGGTCAGCGCCTGTTCGCGGGCAGCGTTCTTTTCCGCGAAATTCGCGAGGATACGCGGGATGATCGTCTCGAGCGGAGTTGTGTCGGCCATGAAGCTTATCGTACACGGAGGGGAAGCCGGTCCGGGAACGCGCCCTCAGTCCAGCGGCACCTGCACGCCCTGCTGGTTCGATTGGAAGAAGTAGAAGCGACCGCGCACGATGCCGTCCACGAGTGTCTGGAAGGCGTCCGGGAAGCCTCGGAACCAGAAATCAAACCGCTGAGACTCGTTCGACCAGGAGAACAGAGCGGTGATTGCAGGCGGAAGGCCGGCAGGCGGTGCATCGTCCAGTTCCGCCATTGGGATATCGGTCCCGGACCACAGCTGGCCGGTGGCACCGGCGAGGGTGCTGAACGAACCGCCCGGCTGCGGCAACGTGAACAGGCTGCCGTTCGGGATGCCGACGGCGCCGTCCGTGGGCGACTGGAAGAAATAGAACTTCCCGGTCTCCAGCCCGCCGGCAAGGGTCTGGAACCCGATCGGGAACCCGCGGAACCAGAACTGGAATTGTTGAGCGTTGTTGTCCCAGTGGAAGACGGCTGTCACCTGCGTGAAGGCGCGAAGCGAGACTCCCGGGAAGGTTTCGAGGTCGCCGAGCGGGATCTGGGTGCCCGTCCACAGTTGCCCGGTTGCCCCGGCAAACAGGTCGAACGTCACCGTCAGGTCCAGGACGAAGGGGGGCGAGAACATCGACGTGTTCCCATCGACATTGGTGGCCGTCGCCGTGAGAGACGCCTCGGGGAACGGGCACGCGACCTGGCAGGTGAAAGCCCAGGCGCCGGCTCCGTTGGCGGTCGTTGAACCGTGGTAGGTGAAGCCCTCGTCGTCGAAGTCGGTGAACACTTCGACGATGCACCCGGGGCAAGCCGTCCCGGAGGCCTCATTCGGCGTCGCATCCAGCACGACGGGCGGCGCGACGTCGGCTTCCGCGCCCAGTGTGCGAAGGATCCCTTCCGCCCCGTTCAGGAAGATGCGATTCCTGCGGATCGTGCGTGCGGCTGCCCCCGTCGCTGAACCTTCGAGGCGCACCCCCACACCCGTGTTCGCCGAGATCGTGTTGCCAGCGCCGGGAGCCGTTCCACCGATGGTGGCAGCTGCGCGCACAGTCCCGCCGATGACGATGCCGTTCCCGTTGGGGATGTCCGCGCTGCCATCGGCCGAGACACCGATGAAGTTGCCCAGCGCAACAAACGTGCGCGCGCCCACGTTGACCCCTGTGACCCACCCGCCGATCACGTTCCCTTCACCGGGGCCGACGCCACCCACGGTCAAAGTGCCACTGTTCGAGAACGACGTGGCCGCGCCATCCACTCCAACGCCTGTCTGGCCGGGGAGGACTGTCAGTCCGGTCCGGTCAGTCCCAATCAGGTTGTTCCGCATCAGAAATCCCGCGTCAGAGGTCATCGAGACGCCGGTTGCCAGGCCCCCGATCAGGTTCCTGTCCGCGAGTGCCGGTCCTCCGAGGAATGACTGGTTGTTGGTCGAACGGACGCCGATCGCCGCGCCGCCTGCTCCACCACTCGAAAGGCCGTCGACCGAGGTCCCGATGAAGCAGCCAGCGATGGTGCCACCGTTCGACACTCGCAATCCGCCCAGTGGGAACGCCAGCCCTCGCAGCGTTACGCTTTGGCTGACTGTCATCACGCTTGAAACCGGAACCGCCGGCGCCACGGAGACCTTGATCTGCGCATTCGTCCCAACGGCGGCGGTGTTTACGCTCGCCCCGGGTTGGGTGTATCCGTCGATGAGGGTGGGTTCGTTGATCCCGGGAAGGCTCGCAAACGTCAGGATGGTGCAAACACCGCCGGAACATCCCGGATCGGCGCCGGGGATGTTGAAGTGGATCTCGTTCTGATCCGAGTCTGCATCCGCTTGCTGGAGCGCCGCCCGCAACGTGCACACGCCGCCCGCCGTCAGGCAGAGTCCATCGACAGTAGCGAGATCCCCGGCGTCGCCCGTCGCATTCACGACCAGCGTGACTGGCACTGCCTGGAGCGGAAGTGGAAGGGAGAACTGCGACGTGTTCCCCTGGGCGTCCGTCGCTGTGGCGGTGATATTTGGCCCCGGCACCGGGCAGGCCACCTGACATAGAAACGCCCAGATTCCGGAAGCGTTCGCTGTGGCGGACCCGTGGAAGGTCCTTCCCTGCCCGCCGGTGTCGGAAAACACTTCGACGACGCAGGCATTGCAGGACGTCCCGGCCACCCCTGCCGTCGTCGCTCCGAGCACCACCGGCGGACTGATCCCGCCGTTGGCCGAACCCGACAGCTCGATACCGATGATCGCGTTGCTGTGAATGGAATTACCGCTGATCAGGTTCCGGTCTGCCGCGACGACGCTCCCTCCCACCTGGATACCGCGCTCGTTAAACGCGATCACATTGCCCTCGCCCGGCTGCGTGCCTCCGATGATCGAGTCGTCGGAAGCTGACAGGATGATCCCCGTGTTCCCGTTTCCGGCCGCTGTGGTGCCGTCCGCGCGAACGCCGATCTTGTTGCCGCGGATGATGGTTCGGGTCGCCTGTTCAGTCAGGAATATGCCGACGCCGGTGTTGCCGGAAATGACGTTGCCCTCGCCCGGGAGCGAGCCGCCGATCAAGGTGTCATCGAGTCCCGCGAGCGAACCCCGGTCGCCGAGGACGCCGGTGCCGTTGGGCAGGGCGCTGGTTCCTGCCGCGTTGAGCCCGATGACGTTGCCCTGGATGACGTTGTTGTTGCCGTCGAAGTCGATGCCTGTCGTGTTGCCGCTGATGAGGTTGCCCGCTCCCGGAACCCCGCCGCCCACAGTGGACCCGTTGCCACGGATCAGTACCCCTCGGTGGTTGAGGCTCCCATTGGGGACGGCGGCCGTCCCCCGGGGGTTGGTCCCGATGTAGTTGCCCCGGATGATGGTCGGCCCGGAGGTTTCGCTTATGTCGATCTGGGCCTCAGCGTTCCCCGAAATCACGTTCCTCGCCCCCGGGGTCGTGCCGCCAATGGTGTTGACCTGGCCGGCGGCGGTTTGAACCGTGATTCCGTCCGCGCTCCCACCGGGAACCACCGCCGGAAGGGAGCCGTCCGGCCCGATGCCGAGGAAGTTCCCTTCGATCAGATTGTTTCCGCTCGCGATGCGGATGTTGCTGGTGAACCCGCGAATGGCAAGTCCCCGGACCGTAGTCCCGCCTCCCGTGAGGTCGAGCCCCCGCACTACCGCAGTCGCCGGCTGAAGCAGGACCTTGATCACCGCGTTGTTGCCAACCGCAAGCGTGTTCGGCGAAGCATCGGGATGGGTGAATCCGTCGATCGTCGCCGGGTCCGTGATCGCCGGCAGAGCCGAACCCACATTGATGGTGCACGGGTCGCAATCGCTGCTGAACGAAATCAGCTGGAGGCCCGGGAGCGCGTTGGACTCCTGGATTGCGGCGCGAAGCGTACAGTCGGATGCACTCGCCGCCGTCCGGCAGACGCCGTCACCCGGATTCGGGTCTGGGTCGTCGGTCGGGACGTTGACCTTGAAGCCCGAAGCTGTCGTCCGTGGGGCCGAGAACGCCGAGGTGTGGCCGATTGCGTTGGTGGCGGTGGCCGTCACCTTTGGGCCGGTCACGGGACTGGCGAATGTCCAAACCCCGGCGCCGTTGGCCTGGACCGAACCGTGGTAGATCCGTCCCTCATCTGCGGTGTCCGAAAACACATCGATGAAGCAGCTCGCGCAGGTGGTTCCGCCGATGGCGCCTGACGCATTGATGACCGGCGATGCTATCGGGGCCGGTGCCAGGTGGATGATGCCGCTGCCGCCGTTCGTGTGGATTGAGTTGCCGCGAATCGTTTTCGGCGACGCGGAATCGACACCGACGCCGTGACTGCCGTTGAACGCGATGACGTTGCCTTCGCCCGCCGCCGTTCCGCCGACCACAGCGGCGCCGTTTTGTGCGAGATTTAGCCCCATCCCGGTGTTTCCCCGCGCGGTCACGCCATCGGCGGCCACGCCGATCCTGTTTCCCTTGATGCTTGTTGGGGGGAACGGTTCTGCTGTTGGTGTGGACGAAATGCCGTGTGCGCCGTTGCTCGAAATGACATTGCCGGCGCCTGCCGCCGCACCACCGATGGTGATGGCGCCGGGAAACCCGGCGATGGAGATACCCGATTGGGTGTTCGGTCGCGCCGTCAACCCGTCCGCGCCCACTCCAATGTAGTTGCCCTGGATGGTGATCAGCGACGACTGGTTGCCGATGAAGACGCCCGGGCCGATGTTCCCGGAGATGATGTTGCGGTCCTGCGCAAGCGTCCCCCCGATTGTCACGTTGTCCGCGTCTTCAATCCCCACACCGGCGAACGACTGGTTCGGGATGGCGACCAGCCCATCCGCGCCAACGCCAACGCGGTTTCCCTTGATCGTCACCTGGCTGCCGTCCTGGACGCCAATCCCGGCGTCCGCGTTGCCCGAAAGCGTGTTCGACCTGATCTCCGTGTTCACCGGCGGCGGCACCGAGTTATCGAGAATGACCCCGCTCCCGCCGTTGCCCAGCGCTGCCGTGCCCGCCGCGTTGGTGCCAATCGTGTTGCCGATCACCCTGTTGCCCGTGGGCGCCGAACCCGTGATGAAGATGCCGCTGCCCAGGTTGCCGGAAATGACGTTTCCGTCGCCGGGGTTCGTTCCGCCGATCGTGTTTTGATCGCCGCTGATGCTGATGCCGACGCTCTGGTTCGGGACAGCCGCCGTCCCGGCCGCATTGGTGCCGATGAAGTTCCCGGCCACGATGTTCTGGTTCGCACCATCGCCGATGCCGACGCCGACGCCGGCGTTCCCGGAGATCACATTCCCTCGAATCACGGTACTCGACGCGAACGATTGGATGGCAATGCCGGCGTCTCCCTGGTTCGGAAGCGCGAACGTTCCGCTTGGGTCGGTCCCGATGCGATTGCCGACGATCTGGCTGAAATCGGCTCCGCCGCCGCCCCCCACGAGCGTTATCCCGTTTCCCAGGTTGCCGCTGATGGTGTTCCCCTCGCCGGAGCCGGTCCCACCGATGATCGTTGAGTCCGCCTCGTCGAGCAGGATGCCGTCGAGACCATTGGGAATGACAGCCACCGCCGGGTTCGCACCGAACACGGGCCCATTTGCACCGATGAAGTTGCCCTTGAGGACGTTTCCGAAGGAGGTGCTTCCAAAGATGAACACCCCCGTGAAGGTGTTCCCGGAGATGGTGTTCGCCGTGATCACGTTGTTCGAAGCGCCCGTGTCGATGGCGATGCCAGTGGAGTTCGGCAAGGCCACGAGCCCGGTCAGGGAAGTGCCGATCCGGTTACCCGTGATGGTGTTGCCGGTGGTCGCCGCGCCGCTCATCTGAATGCCCGCACTGTCGTTCCCGGAGATCAGGTTGTCCGGCCCGATGACGTTGTTTGGCGAGTTGGTGATCAGAATCCCGTGGTCGTCGTTCTGGTTGGAGGCGTTGCCGGCGCCGTTGGTGCCGATTCGATTGAAGCTGACTGTGTTCCCCCCGAGCGGGTTCGCCAGGCGGATGCCCTGCGGATCGATGCCCGATGCAGCGCCAATGATGTTCGCCCGCGTGGCGTCACCACCTACCAGGTGACCGGAGCCGCCCGTGATCGCCACGTTATGGCTGTTGGCCAGGCCGGTCGTTCCATCCTCGCCAATCCCGATGTGGTTGCCCGACACGGCGTTGCCCGTGCCCCCGGTGATGAGCACAGCCGCGCCCGTAGAGTTCCCGGCAATGACGTTCCTGGCTCCGGGACGCAGATTGGCGGCCATGGCCGCTGGCGCGCCCACCGTGTTGTTGCTGCCTGAGATCGCGATCCCCGAACCATTCGCGTTGCCGGTGTTGCCACTGCTGGTCGTTCCGATGAAATTGCCTTCCACCGTGTTGCCGTTGCCCATGATGATGACGGCTGTGCCGGCCCAGTTCCGCAGGATGAAGCCGCGCACGGTGCTGCCGTTGCCCGTGATCCGTAGACCATCCACGGCGGTGCTGCCGCCAGGATTCGGCTCGATCCCGACGCGCAGATCCGCGTTTCCGTTGGCGCCCACGGCAGCGGTGTTTGCGGCTGCGGGCGCGCAACTATACCCATCAAGCAACACCGGCTGAGTGATGTCCGGTAGCGGGGTGTTCACATTGAGACGGCGCACCCCGGTGCAATCGATGCCGATCGTGATCGTGTCAAAGTCAGGCGTGGCGTTCGCCCGGGTAATGGCGCCTCGAAGGGAGCAGTCACCTGGCGCCGCGGTACAGGCCTGCGCCGCGGTGTCAACGTTGGTGTCGACAACGAAGGTCTCCGAGACGCCCTCCGCGGATCGAGGGGAGAGAAGCGCAAGCGCACAGAGAGCCAGTCCAGCGACGGCTGCCATCCGCAACGTCCGCGTGAGGCTCGGAGACCGTCCCAACCCTGCCACGCGCCGATAATGGAGGCGCGGTTCACGCTTCGCAAGCCAACACCGGCAAATTGCGGAATCTAGAGATCCTTCACAGGATCCGGGAACTCGCCCTCTCGTGCAGCGTCGATCATTTCGCGCGCGCCTTCGGGGAGGTCCATCCCGTACTGTTCGAAGCGTTTCTCCACCCACGAGCCGATCTGGCGTGGGTCGCGATAGGCGTCCGGGCCGCCCTGGGTGGAATCGCCATACTTCTCGATGATGTCCTCGCGGCTGTACGAACGGCCAAACTTCGACATCATCCGGCTGGTCTTCTCGCTCTTGCAGTGTTCGCACGGCACGAGCGAGACCGTGTCAATCTTGCGCGTGAAGTAGTTCGTGATCTTTCCGCAATCGCTGCAGCGAAATTCGTAAATGGGCATGACACAATGGTAGCAAGCCGCGCGTCGACGCGCCCTCCCCGCGGCGCCTACATGGCCTTTTCGTAGAAGGCGACATCCCAGAAGCGGCCGAACTTGAAGCCGACCTCCGTAAGAAGCGCCACCCGCTTGAACCCGAACTTCTCGTGCAGCGCGACCGACGCTTCGTTGGGCTGGGTGATACCGCCGATCACGCGATGCAGCCCCTCGCCAGCTATCGCATCGAAGAGGGCGCCATAGAGCTTCGTCCCCAGGCCCAATCCCACCGCTTCGGGCGCGCAGTAGATGCTCGACTCGACGGTGGTGTCGTACGCCTTCTTCGGCCGGAACGGGCTGCTCCATGCCGAACCAAGCACGACACCATCATGCTCCGCCACGATCAACCGGTGCGGCCCAACAGGTTGGTAATGCGAGAACCAGTCTGCTCGTTGTTCCACCGTGTACGGCTCGATATCGAACGTGATGGCCGTGCTGACGATGTAGTAGTTGTAGATCTCTGTGAGCCGCGGGAGGTCAGTGGCCACGGCCGGGCGAATGGTGGTCCCCATCGCAACACCCCCTTTTGTCGCTCAGGCACGATATCGTGGTCGCGTTTCGAGAATGTGACGCAAGCAGTCACTCAGCGAGAGTGGCGGCCCGGTAATGTTCGAACACGATTGGTCCACGGCCGCCATCACCGAGGTCGATTGAGACCACATCGACGCGGATGCGCTCCGGGTCCAGGGTATGCTCGTCGCAGTAGTCGCGCGCGCACTGCCACATTCGCTCCAGCTTGCGCACCCCGATGGATTCGGCCGCTGCTCCGGCCCCGGACCTCCGGGTACGCACCTCGACGAACACGAGGTCATCGCCCTCTTCCGCGAGAATGTCGATCTCACCGCCCGCGGTCCGCACATTGCGGGCGACGATCCGCATCCCCGCCGCTAATAGCCGTTCCGCGGCGATCCGTTCGCCCGCATCGCCCAACTGCCGGCGGCCAGTCACCATGGCAGGTTGAACTGAGCAACCGGTGCAAAGCTCCGCCGGTGGATCGGGCACGGGCCCAGTTCGCGCAGGAGCCGCTTATGTTCCGGCGTGGGATAACCCTTGTGCTTGCAGAAGAGATAGCCCGGGTAGGTGTCGCAGAGTTCGACCATCACCGCGTCGCGCGCGACTTTGGCCACAATTGAGGCCGCGGCCACGGCAACGCTCAGCGCGTCGCCATCAATCACCGGCCGCACACCATCCAGCGGCAGATCGAGCGCATCGGAGATGATGGCGTCCGTACGTACGCCGAGCTTCTCAATCGCGCGCAGCATGCACAGCCTGCGTGCCGGCAGAATGCCGATGCGGTCAATCTCTTCGTGCGACGCCCAGCCGATTCCGAAGGGGACGCTCGCCTGGATCTCTGCGGCCAATTCGAGGCGCTGCACCTCATTGAGCACCTTGGAATCACGCACGCGCCCATACCAGCGGAAGCGCTTGCGGGGAGGAAGTGCCACGGCGCCGGCAGCCACGGGGCCAGCCAGCGGGCCTACCCCCACTTCGTCCACGCCACCGACCCAGTGGGCGCCGGCCCTCCATGCTTCGCGTTCGAACCTGAGCGACGGGACCGGTGTAGCGGCCATGTACAGGATGGTACTCCCGCGGCCCGGTCGCGGAAGCGCGTTATGACGCCGCCAGGCAAATTCACGACCTTTCCCGGCGTAGCAACGATGGTTGTGGACGCAATCAGCGCTCTGTAGGCTAGAGACACTTCTCAGCATGGGGTACCCATCGGATTTATGGCACAAGCAACAGCGTCGGTCATCACCAGGGAGCGCTTCGCGAAGGGCAAGACCTTCAAGGAATACCTCGAAAGCGGCATCCGCAACCGCGAACAATTTGAGGACAACTACAACGGCACCGTCTTGAGCGATGCGCAGAAGGCAGCGTTGAAGGCGGCTGTCGTCAACAAAGGCCTCGACCACATGGTGGTCATCGGCGAAGACTGGTGCCCGGATGTCTACCGCGGGACGGGTGTGGCGGCCAGGATCGCCGAAGCCGCCGGCATCGAGTTCCGCTTCTTCGAACGCGACCAGAACAAGGACATGATCCAGGAGTACCTGAACCACGGCGAGTTCGAGTCGATTCCCGTGTTCGTGCTCTACGACAAGGATCACAACGAGCTCGGTCACTTCATCGAGCGCCCCGCCCTCGCCAATGAGCAGATCCACGAGACCCGCTCGGTCATCGGCGACATGTCGCCCGCTGCGATCGCCTCGCGGATCGGCCACGAGCCCAGCGAAGACGAAGTCGCCGCGGAACGCCTGAAGGGCCGCGAGCGCTATTTGGCCTGGCAGAAGACCAGCCCGACGTGGGCCGGGTGGCGCACTGCAACCATCGATGAGGTCATCGCCCTGGTCTCCTGAGTTGCGGCTTCCCGAACTCAGGGACTAGATTTCGCCCAATGACACGCCGCCACCGGCAGCGGAAACCCGCCATCGTGCGGATACCCCTCCTGGTGGCGGCGCTGTTTTTGCTCCTGGCCGGGTACATCGCAGCGATGAGATGGTCCCTGGATGTTTCGCGCCTGGAACCCGGGGACCTTGGGAACCACCGTGACAGGGTCTACCTCGGCATCCACCTTGCTGTCATCGGGGCGGCGGCAATCGTCGGATTCGCGCTCGGGAGATGGCTGTCCGGCCTCGGCGTGGCGATGATGACGCTGTTCGTGATTGTGGTGGCCGTGGGGATGCTCGGGGCGATGCTGGGCTCCCACGCGCTCGCCTGCTCGGGTCACAACGACATCATCCGCCATTGGAGCTGCTGAAAGCGCTACACGGCCGCGGGCGGTCGGTCCTTGAGAACCCCCCTGGCAACGAGACCCTGGTACTCTGCCTCGGACATCCCGAGTAGTCCGTCGAGCAGCGCCCAGTTGTGCTCACCCAGGCGCGGCGGCGGGAGCCACTCTTCGTATCCGCGGGTCACCAGTTTTCCCGCATGAAACGTCAGCGGAGAGCCATCGTAGCGATGCACGCCCGTCACCGGATGTTTCACATCTGCGTAATATCCGCGGGAGTTGAGATGTGGGTCCGCAAGGTACTCCGCGGCGTTGAGCACGGCGCCGGCCGGCACACCGGCGTTCCCGAGTTCCGCCATCAAGCCGAGTTTCTCGCGCTGGCAGGTCCAGCCCTCGATGGCCTGGTCGAGAGGTTCGCGATTTCGGAGCCTTCCGGCAGAGGTTGAGAAGCGGGGATCGCTCTCCCATCCCTGCGCCGCGATCCCTGCGAGGGTTGCCCACTCCTGCTCGTTCCGGGCGGCGATGGCGATCCAGTCGTCTTCGCCCTGGCAGCGGTAGATGCCGTGCGGGGCGTAGTCCGCGTGCCAGTTGCCCACTCGCTCCGGTTCAAAGCCGGTCAGCTGTCGGTCGATGATGTACTCGCCGATCATCGCGACGACACCTTCGTGTTGCGAAAGGTCTACCTCAGCACCAAGGCCGGTGCGTTCCCGCCGGTCCAGCGCCGTCAGCACCGCGATGGCGCCTGCCACCCCCGCGATGGCGTCCGCGACGGCCTTCGCGGTGGCCTTCGGTTCGCCCCCGGGATAGCCCATGAGCGACGGCAGCCCGGAAAGCGGCTCCACGCTCGGCCCGAGCCCGATGAAGTCGCGGTACGGCCCACGCTTCCCATAGGCCGGCATCGGCACGAGGATGACGCGCTCGTTTGCCGCCCGGAGCTGCTCATAGCCCAGGCCAAGCCGGTCCATCGCGCGGGCGCTGAAGTTCTCCAGCACCACATCGCAAACGCCGGCCAGCCGGAGGAAAAGCTCACGGCCTTCGGGCTGTTTGAGGTCCAGGCAGATGCTCTGGCGGTTGCGGTTGAGCTTGTTGAAGAGGCTCTGATGGTTCCAGGGTTCCCACGGTTCCACCCCCGCCTGGTAGCCGTTGGCGCCGCGCAAGGCGTCGCGTGGGCCGCGACCGTTAGCTTCCTCAATCTTGATTACCTGCGCGCCGAGGTCACCCAGGATGCGGCCGGCCACGGGTCCGGCCCAAATGCGCGTGAGGTCGAGAATGCGCACGCCTTCCAAAGGCCGCGCCACCCGCGCCGGCACCGCCGCTGCCCGGTGCGATTGCAATGCGGCCGAGTTCGCGGTGGGGCGGGAGGGCGCCAGTGCGTCCAATGCGACGCTATCGAGCGGTCTTGGCCTTTGTGGCGCGCGCTCCACGGGCCGCTCTTCGCCCCCGAACGTGAACGGCGAACCAGCCGTGAGCACACCCGGCAGTTCGGTGCCGTCCTCCTCCACGATTGGCCGCCAGAAGCCGCGGGCTGCGAGGTGGCCGTCTTCAAGCACGCCCTTCATGTCGAGCAAGCGGCCGAGCGGCACGCGCCACTTCTGCTGGCCCTCAAAGAACACACGCTCGGCCGGCCAGTCGCTCAGCGCTTCGGTGGCCATCGCGATCACTTCGTCAATGAGGTTGGCGCGGCTGGCGGCGGCAGCCATGGGGTGGCCGGGCTGGGCCACGTCCGGGCGCCCGATCATCGTCGCGAAGGGCGCCCAGAACTGCTGTCCGACACTGATGCCCACCCAGCCGTCCTTAACGGGCAGGAGGGTGTTGCCGGCGACCTCCATGCTGCTACCGCGCCGCCGGCGGATGTGGCCGCCGTCGATCCAGCGCGTGTCCGTCATCTGGTGGAGGCTCACGAGGGTCTCCAGGATGCTCACTTCGATCAGGGCCGACTCCCCTTTGGTCCGCGCTGACGCGATCGCAGAGGCCAGCCCGGCCACATACGCATATCCGCCCGCCTGGTACAGCGGATAATTCCCGGGCATAGTCAACGGAGGACGGCCGGCATCGCCCATGAAGAAGGAGTACCCACCGAGCGCCAGGAGCGTCGCGTTCGTCGCCGGGTAGTCCGCGTAAGGACCGGAGAGTCCGAACGGCGTGATGCTGACACGAACCGCAGGGCCGGAGTCGCCTCCCAGGTTCAGGAGTCCAAAGTCGCGCTGGTCAGCGGCGGAAACGTCGGTGATGAGCATGTCGCACGACGCGGCGAGGCGGCCGATCGCCTCTCGATCCCTCTCTTCCCTAAATTCAGCCAGGAACCGCTGCTTTCCGCCGTTCAGGTAGAGGTCGAGCGATCGCTTCGGGCTCAGGCGCTGCGGGGATTCCACGCGAATCACTTCGCCGCCCCAGCGCGCAAACAGCTTCCCGGCGTAGGCCGCCGCCCCTTCGGTGTCACTCAGCTCCAGGACACGCATGCTGCCTCGACCTCCCATCGTGTCGAATTCGCCGCCCGGCGCCGGTGCCCTAAGATACGCATCGGTATGACGCTCGACAACCGCTTGCCTGGAGGGCCTGGCCGCTCGCCAATCGGCGGCGGCCGGTTCATACTTCCGCCCACCAGCTTCCGGAGAGGTACTCATGAGCGACATGCGATTCGCGAAGATCAACATCCGTGTCAGGGATCTCGACGCCGCCTACGCCTATGCGAAGGATGTGCTCAAGGCCGAAGTCCTGCGGGAACGAAACAACACGGCCTTCGGCGACATGTTCATGGTGCGCGTGGGTGGGCTCATCATGGAGGTCCTCGCGCCGGACAGCCCCACCAGCGGCCTGGCCCAGATCATCGAACGCCGCGGCGAGGGTATCGATTCTGTTGGCTTCTACGTCGACGACATCGACGCCACAGCCGGCGCCATGGAAGCGAACGGCGTCCGGTTCGCCAGCAACGATGGGCGCCTTGCGTGGGTCCACCCCACGAACCCGCTTTCGGTGAGCTTCGAGCTCCTCAATGCCAGCCGGGTGAACCTGGAACGAGCGTAGGAGCCGATCGCGCGGTGCCGGCCCGGCCGCAAGGCCAACGCGAGGCACGTTGGGAGGCAGGATGCCGAGATGGGTGATCGATGGGGTGCTGGCGACGAGCCCGCGGCCGGGATTTCGGCCGGGGCCGGAGTTCACAGTGCCCGACGGTGTTGTCGACGCCTGGCTGGAAGAAGCCTGGCACTTTGGTATCCGGTCCATCATCTGCCTCATTGATGCCGACCAGCTCTGGCTCTATCGGAAGGCTGTGCCGGAGGGCCTTCTCGTGCGCTACCGATCGTCAGGCTTCGAAGTCGCTCACATCCCCACGCTCGACCAGCAGACGACACCATTCACCACCGAGCAGTTCGACCTTGCGCTGGAGCACTTCCGCACGATGCCTCGCGGCGTGCTCGTCCACTGCAGCGCCGGCATGGACCGCACGGGCCGCATCGTCCGCCACATCCTGCAGCACCAGTGACGCAAGGGCGTCGCTGCTAGTTTGCGCGAAGGCTCTGCCACTCCGTCTGGCGGGCGAAGAGCAGGTCGTGCATCGGCCAGAACTTGCCCTGGTCCCCCGCGCAGAGGGCCGCGAGGCTCGCGTTCCCGGCGTTCGGGTGGATCTGGACAATCGGATAGTGGAGGAATGCCAGGGCGACATCATTGCCGAACTGCGGCCGTAGCGTTCGAAGAGTGTCCTCTGTCCAGCGCTTGCAGAAGGGGCACTGGAAATCGCTGAACTCCGCGATGACGACTCTGGCGTTCGGGTTGCCTTCGAAGTTGGCTTCGGACGTGTCCACACGCTGAGGGAGGATTTCGAAGCGCGGCGGGACCGTGGCGGCGAGCGCCTTCACGTTGTCCGAATAGGCATCGAGCGACGTAGGGCTGCCACGCAGCTCGGCCGAGATGATTTCCTGGAAGATGGCCGTCGGCTGGGCGCCGATGACCTTCTTGTTGTTAATGACGAATGTCGGAGTGCCATCGATGTTGAGCGCCGACCCTCGCTGGAGATGCCGGTTGATAACCAGGCCCCGCTCCGTGTTGGCGAGACACTGCTGGAACTCCCCTTCGTCGATGCCGACCGTCTTCGCGTAGCCGAGAAACGCCGCGAGAAGATTCGCGGGCGGCGCAGAGACGATGTTTGATTGCGAAACCGCGTCGGCGGAGGGAAGGACCGAGGCAGGAGCCAGCTTCGCGTCGTCATCTGCGTAGAGGATCGCGGCGCCGATGATCACTGCGCCAATGACGACGGCGAGGGGCGTGAGGAAATACGTCCACAGTGGCCGCGCTTTCGGGGGCCATTCCTCCGCCGCGCCGTCTGCGGGATCTTCGGAAGCGGCTTCCGCCTGTTCGTTCACGTCGGGTTCGGCATGGGTCACCGTCCCATGCTATCCGCGGCATCCGCAGCGGGCGAATAGACCATCCAACAATGACCCGGTCTTCGTGTTCTGCTCAGCCGCCGGAAATGGCGGGCAGGATATGCACCTCGGTATCGTCGCCCACGGGATGATCCAGCCCGAAAGCTTCGTCGCTGCCGACGGCCAGCATGACCTCCGGGAGAGGCCCCGTCTCATCGGCGATGTGGCTCTTGATGCCGGGGAACTGCCGGTCCAGGTCGTTGATGACTTCGCGCAACGTAGCCCCGGAGGCAGGCACGCGCGTCGCGCCCGCGGTAAGCGGGCGCAACAACGCGGGAATGAAGACGATGGCCATAGGCCCTACTCGATGCCCTTCGTGGTCTCAAGGATGCGGCGGGGCGACATCGGCAGCTGGCGCTGCCGCACACCCGTGGCGCGGTAGACGGCATTCGCAATAGCCGCCAGCGGAGGCACGATTGGCGGCTCGCCCACGCCGCGCACACCAAATGGGTGAATCGGGTTGGGCACCTCGACGAGGATGGTGTCGATCATTGGCACATCCAGCGAAGTAGGCATGCGATAGTCGAGGTAGCTGGAGTTTACCAGCCGCCCGTCGTCGTCGTAGTAGTACTCCTCGTTGATGGCCCAGCCGATGCCTTGGACGGCGCCGCCCTGCATCTGGCCCTCCACGTAGGACGGGTGCACTGCGGTGCCAACGTCCTGGATGGCGGTGTAGCGCAGGATCTGGACCTTGCCGGTATCCGGGTCGACTTCGACATCCACGATGTGGTGCGCAAAAGCGCCGCCCTGCATGAAGCCCGCGTTCACCGAGGCGCTCACCGTCAGTCCCGGGCCACGCCCGACCACCTGCTCTGCCAGCTGCTTGAAGGTGCCCGTCTTGGCCCCGTCCTTCGATGTGAACGAGCCTTCCGCGAAGGTGACGTCTTCGACCGGGATCTGCCAGGCGGCGGCGACGCGGCCCGTCATCTCCTTGATCAGGTTCTTGCCGGCTTCGTTCACCGCGATGCCGGAGGCAAAGGTCACGCGGCTGCCAGCCGTCACGTCGTTGTAGCCGACCGAGTCGGTATCAACGACAGTGGGCTTCACCGCTTCGTACGGGACGCCCAGCGTTTCGGCGAGCTGCATGGCGAGCGAGGCGCGCGTCCCACCAATGTCCGTGTTGCCTTCGATCAGGCTGACCATGCCATCCGGCTGGACGGTGACCGTCACGCTCGAACGCAGGCCAACGTTGAACCAAAAGCCGGAGGCGACACCGCGTCCGCGGTTCGGCCCTTCGAGGGGCGCGTTGTAGTGGGCGGAGGCGAGTGCGGCGTCGATGCACTCCTCGTGCCCGATCGCCTTGTAGGGCATTCCCATCGGGCCGCGGGTGCCTTCGCGCGAAGAGTTCATTTTGCGCAACTTCAAGGGATCGATGTTGAGTTTCTCGGAGAGTTCGTCCACGAGCTGTTCCATCGCGAACGCCGCCGCGGGCGAACTGGGGGCACGGTAGTCCTGCGTACGCGGCTTGTTCACGACCACGTCGTAGCCGTCGAGCTTGACGTTTTCGATGTTGTACTGCGCGGTGAGGACCATCGTGGCGTAGTTGGCTGCCGAGCCGGGGTAGGCGCCGTTCTCATAGGCCATGTCAGCGTAGAAGGCCTTGAAGGTGCCGTCCTTCATCGCGCCCAGTTTGGCCTTGATGGAAGTACCGGGCGTGGGGCCCGTGCCTTCGAACACGTCGACGCGGTCCATCTGGATGCGCACCGGGTGGCCGCTCTTCTTCGAAAGCAGAGCGGCGACAGGCTCGAGGTAGATGGAGATCTTGCCGCCGAACCCGCCGCCAATCTCCGTGGGGATCACCTTGATCTTGGAGATCGGATGCTTGAGCACATCGGCGGTGCGCTGGCGCGCCGGGAACGAACCCTGGACACACGTCCAGATGACGATCTGGCCATCCGGGTTCCACGTGGCCGTGGCCGCGTGCGGCTCGATGTAGCCCTGGTGCACCATCTTCGTGGAGAATTCCCCCTCCACGACCACGTCGCACTCCTCAAACGCCTTATCGGCGTCACCGACGGCAACCTGGAGGTGCGCGACGATGTTCGATGG
>CAYYSD010000013.1:0-30054 GCA_964474285.1 uncultured Anaerolineaceae bacterium
CGACGTGGCCGACGGCGCCGACAGCTCCGCCGTCGGCAACAGGTTGCGCGTGATTCGCAACCTCGACATGGACTCCGACGCCAAGGCGGAGGCCGCGGCCGCGGCCGCGCTTCGCCGCCCGCTCGCCGAGACCATCACCGCAATGGCAACCGTCCCGGTCAACGCCGGCCAGGAGCTTTACGACGTCGTCACCATCAACGACACCGACCGTCTCGGCACCAGTGCCCAGGCCTACCGCGTCATCGCCATGACGCTCGACTTCCGTCGAGGAGACCGCCCCGGCTCCGCCAGATACACCCACACCCTCGAACTAGGAGAACTCTAACCATGCCAGCGTTGCGCGGAACGCTCGTCGCTTTCGACGACACAAACGGAACAGCGGAGGTGCGGCTCGACGGAAGCGCTCCGCGCTCGATCGCGTCGATCGCTGTCGCGCGCGGGCTGGACAAGGCGACCATCACCGCCGGCCTGCGTTGCATCGTCGATACCGGGGATCACAACGACCCGGCCGACTTCGTGGTGACGGCCCTTTACGATCCGTCCGGAGCCGCCTATCCGTGAGCGAGCGGGAGCGCACCGGGGCCGCGAACTGCTTCGCAGGCGCGGGAGCGAAGGGCGGTGGCGAGAGCTTCGACCGTATGCACCGGGGCTTCGAAACGCGTGAAACAGCGGCCGAGACCCCTGGCGCTGTGCGCATCACTGCCGCCGGTCTGCGCGAGCCCGAACTGCCGCGCAACCGCGAGCGCGCTCTGCGCGGCAAGCCTCGACTCATCCCCATTGAGCACTTCGTAGCCGTCGAACATCGCAGCGAGGTCGGCGTGAGGCCGGCCGAACCCGGGCGGACGGAGCGGATGGGCGAGGACGAGCACGGCCCCTTCGCTGCTGGCGATGCGACGGAGTGTGTCGATGTGCGTGAGTTCTGGCGTGAACCGGTCAAGCCCGAAGGCGAGAACGTGGCCCACGTCGGTGCCGATCTCCATGCCGGCGATCACGTGGAGCCCGTGGCGGTCGGAGAGTTCTGCCTGGTCCTGTCGTGACCAGAGCGCATTATGTTCGGTAAGCACGATTGCGCAAAGGCCCCGAGCGAGCGCATCCATCGCCGCCTCCGCCGCGGCGAGGGAGCTATCAAACGAGTGGCTGCGCGTGTGGACGTGAAAATCCAGCAGAAATTCGCCGGGCGCTTCGTTTTCCACGATCACACTTGCCATGGTACGGCAGCGGCCAACAGCCGGTGGCGATAGACTGTCGGCCGTCATGCGCGAATTCGACTCCGCCAGCTACGCCCGCGTGTTGCCACTGGTGCCGTCCCATCACCAGGCGGGCCACATGGCGTTCGTACACGCCGTGCTCAACGGCCAGCAGCGTGGCACGGTGTATGTGGACGATGCCCGACAGCCCGCGTCGGCGCTGGTCTTCAACCACTCCGGCTTTGCCTTTGCGCTCGGCAAGGCGCGCCCGGACCTCGTGGGACCGTTGCTGCCCGAGATTGTGGCGCAGCCCTGGGCAACCGCCGAACCCACCGGACTCTGGGCAACGTCGCCCGAATGGGGACCCGCGCTGGCGCCGTTCTTCACCGAGCAACGCTCACGGGATGAATTTCACTTCGAGCCGCCATCGCCGCTCCCGGAACCGGTGCTCCCGCCCGGCTACGCCTTCTGCGAGATGGACGCGGCCGTCGCGGGCACGCTCGCGCCCGGGCTCGATCCGTGGGTCGTGCGCATTTGGGGAGGGGAAGCAGCATACGTGCGCGATGCCTTCGGGACGGGCGTGACGTTTGGCGGGAAGCTCGTGGCGATGTGCACGGTGTGCGCCATCGCGGGCTTCCCTGGCGCGATCGAAGCGGAGATCGAGATCGGTACGGACGCTGAGCACCGCCGGAAGGGGCTGGCGAAGGCCGCTGCGCTCCGGTTCTTCCGCCAGTGCCAGGACCGCGGCCTCCTTCCGGCGTGGACCTGCGATTCGCTGAACGAACCTTCCCAACGGACGGCAGCGGCGCTCGGCTTCCGTGAGTTTCGCAAGGTGGCGGGATTCCCAATCGAAGCAGGCAAACTACGGCCCGTCCAATAGCAGAAGAGCTTCGCGCCTTTGGCTCCCCTCCGGTATTCTCAGGGCGTGTACAACGACCTTGCTGTTTTCTCCGGTCGCGCCCACCCAGAACTGACGAACGCCATTTGCCAGCGCCTGGGCCGCCAGCCGGGCAAGGTGGATGTGTTCGAGTTCTCCAACGAAAACATCTTCGTCCAGTACCAGGAGAACGTGCGCATGCGCGACGTCTACCTGGTGCAACCTTTCTGCAGCCCGGTGAACACGTCGATCATGGAGTTGCTCATCATGATCGACGCGGCGAAGCGGGCATCGGCCGGCCGGGTCACGGCGGTCATCCCGTATTACGCATACGGCCGGAGCGACAAGAAGGACCAGCCGCGCGTACCCATCACGGCGCGGCTCATCGCGAACATGCTCGAATCGGCTGGTTGCGACCGGGTGCTGACGGTGAACCTCCACGCGGGCCAGATCCAGGGCTTCTTCAACATTCCACTGGACGAACTGAACGCGCTCTATCCCATGAGCAACCACTTTCGACAGCAGAAGCTGGAGAACTACGTCGTCGTCGCGCCGGATGTGGGCGACGAGAAGCGTGCCCGCGACATGGCCGTCCGGCTCGACCTGCCGCTGGCCATCATCGAGAAGCGCCGCCTGGGCAATACCGGAAAGACGGAGGCGATGAACGTCATCGGGGACGTTGAAGGCAGAGGCTGCCTCCTGATCGATGACGAGATCGACACTGCGGGAACGATTACGTCGGGCATCAGCCTGCTGCGCCAACACGGCGCGACGGAGATCATCGTCGCCGGGTACCACGGGGTGCTCAGCGGCCCGGCGATCGACCGTCTTCGGGCCGCGGACGTGCGGGAAATCGTGGTGACGGATTCACTCCCGATTTCGCCAGAGAAGCGGCTGCCGAATATGTCCGTCATCGACATCGCCCCGCTACTGGGCGACGCGATCGGGCGGATTCACTCCGGCCAGAGTGTGGGCGCCCTCTTCCAATAGAACTCCGCGTTAGCCAGAGAACTCCGCGTTAGCCAGCGGGAAACAGGTCTCCGACGGTGCACTGGAAGCCGGGGAGCACATCCTCCCCGTCGAGCACGTCTTCCGGACGGAGGGTGGAGTCGGAACGGGTGGCTCGAAACACATGTACCTGACGCGAGGCCGGGTAAGCGACCCACACCAGCTGCACCCCGGCGCGAAGGTACTCGCTGACCTTCTCTTCAATGTCGCTCGCGAGATCGCCCGGCGAGACGACCTCGACCACCAGGTCCGGGGCAACCTTCAGGTGACCGCTCTGGGGCAGAGGTTCCGGCAATCGCTCCCTTGAAGTGAACGAGCCGTTGGCGAAGCGGACACGGCCCGGATCCCATGGGAAGATCTGCAGCCCGGCATCAGACTGAGCGACAATGCCCGGGCGGTGTTCGACCGCGTAGTTGCGGACTCGCGCGTTGATTTCCAGGGCCACGGCGCTCGATCGAAAACTCATGTTTCGCTCCACCAGTTCGCCATCGATCAGCTCGAAACGATGGCCCTCCGGCATGGCGAGGATGTCCTCAGGCGTTGCCCGTGTCGGCGTTGGCGTCGTCATACGTCAATCAGTATAGCGGACGCCGGCCGGGTTCCTGCCCATCAGGGAAGAAACGCGATCCGGCTCGTCTGACCGAGCTGGTGGCGAATGGTCCGTTGCGCGTCTTCCACGAAGTCGACCAGCAGCGGGCGGGTTTCACGGGGGTCGACCAGGTTCTCGACGGCGAACGCGTGGGCGGTGCGGAACGGCGAGCGGAGCTCGTTGAGGCGCGCCTCGATCTCGGCGCGGCGGGCGGCAGGATCGGGGGCAGCGTCGATCTCGCGGCGATAAGCAGCGGAGACGCCACCTTCGATGTGCATAGAGCCCCAGTGCCCGGATGGCCACGCGTAGCGCCGGAACATCGTGTCGCCGCCGCGGTTGTTGAGCCCACCTGCGACGCCGTAGGCCTGGCGCACGATGAACGAGACGTAGGGCATGCGTGAGAGTGAAAGGAGCGACACGATTCGGGCGCCGGCGCGGACGATGCCCTTTTTCTCCTCCTCCAGTCCGACCATGAACCCCGGCTCGTCGCAGAAGTAGACCAGCGGCAGGTGGAAGGTGTCGCACAACTGGACCAGCCGCGCCGTCTTCTCGCCGGCGGCCTTGTCCATCGAGCCGCCAAGGAAGCTCGGGTTGTTAATCATGACGCCGACCGGGTAGCCGTTCACGCGTGCGAGGCCGGTCATCCGGGAACGCCCGAACAGCGGCTGAATCTCGAAGAATGAGCCGCGGTCGAGGACCATCTCGAGGAGCTTTCGCGGGTTGAAGACGCGGCGAGGATCACGCGGGATGACGGTGAGGAGGTCTTCGTCGCGCCGGGCGGGATCGTCTTCCGGTTCGACGCGCGGCGGCATCTCCCAGACATTCTGGGGAAGGTAGGAGAGGAAGCGCCTGATCTGCTCCATAGCGCCCGCTTCGTCGTTCGCCAGGTTCGCGATGACGCCCGACTGGCGCACCTGGACGTCCTCGTTGCCGAGCTCCTCCTTCGTGATGTCCACGCTCAGCGCCGTCTTCACGACCGGCGGGCCCGCCACGAAAACCTGGCTGGTGCCCTTCACCATGACGTTGAAGTGGCACATGGCCGCTTGCACCGCAGGCAGGCCCGCGACGGACCCGAGCACCGCGGAAACCACCGGGACCATCTGGAGAAGCTCGACCCCGGGCCCGCCGCTGTTCCCGGGCAGGTACGTGCGTCCCATCGATTCGAAGGTGCGAACGCTGCCACCCGTCGCATCAAGCAGACGGACGAACGGCAGGCGGTTGGTGAACGCATGCTTCACCGCCCACGCGCTCTTGTCCGCCACAGACCCGTCGGCGGCCCCGCCGCGAATGGTGAAGTCGCCGCCGTGGACGACGACCTTGCGCCCATCGATCCGCACCACGCCGGTGACGGAGTTGGCCGGAGTTAAGGACTCGAGTTCACCGTTGGCGTTCCACTCCGGCCGGCCGGCCATGACTCCGGTCTCCTGGAAGCTGCCCGGGTCTGCGAGCAGGTCCATGCGTTCGCGCACCGTGAGCTTGCCGCGCCCTTTGTGGAACGCGATGGAGTCGGGCCCGCCCATCTGCTTGCCCATCTGTTCCCTTCGATGCAGCTCCTCAACTTCGGCTTGCCACGACATCGACACACCTCCCGGCAGCCGCACACCGCCCGCTGAAACCTTTCGGGCAGAGTCTACGTCATGAGGCGGGCCCTCGGCCCGGTCGCCGCCACCAGCGCGGTTGCTATCCAGTGATGACGATCGGTGCGGATTGCGTTTCGGCGCCGCAACGAACAGTGACGCGTCCTGTCCCGGGATTCGTACTCCCTCCAATCGTCCACGACCACGACGCCCTGCCGTTCGCATCGGTCGTCGCGCTGCCAAGGCCCGCGGCTGTGCTGTTCGTGCCGGACGGCGTGCTGTAGCTCAATGAGCAGGCGACTCCGGGGGCGGCGACCGCGCTGGCACTCGCGGTCGCGCCCCGCGCTACCGGGCTCGACACGCTCAGCTGGAGCGTCCGGGTCGCGGAAGTCGCCGTCGCGACGGCTATGGTTGGCGAGGGAGTGGCCGGACGTGATGTTGGAGAGGGGGTCGGGGGCACGGGTGTTACGGTGGGTGGGAGGGATGTGGACGTGGCGGCGCGGCCGGCAGCAGTCCCGATCGCGGTGGTGGCGGCGTCAAGGTCCGCGATCCCGGCGGGAGAGTCCTCGACCTTGCTGGATTCCGAGCATCCGCTCGCGGCGAGAGTCGCCAATATGAGTGCCAACCACCTGTTCTTATGCATGACGCTTACCTCGCCGGTTTAGAGTGCGCACCGCTGAACGTGCCGATGGGTCCGGCGTACCCGACATCGTGCTACTGACCATCCTCGAACTCGCAGACCAGCTGGCCACCGTCGTCGTAGAGGAGCGCGTTGTCATCATCGGAGTTGCTCCAGACGGTGTCGCTGGTCCACCAGAGCCGGGACGGCGTGGCCGGGAAGGCCGCGACCCCCGACACCACTTCGACCGAGCCCGCGAGGAGGAAGCCGTTGGCGAAGCCGTAGTGCTGGGTTGCGGCACCCCGGGCGCTGACCAACACCCACCCGGTCAGATCGCCCGCACCCTCGAGGCGCACGAACTCGGCGCGCTTGTCGAGAGCCGTGATGCGAACATCGCCGGTGCAGCTGCCGGTCCCACAGGCTCCCCAGAGGCCGCGCGACGCGGCCCGCGCTTCTTCGACAGCGGCCGCAATGCGAGCCGTGTACTTCGGATTGCCGTAGACGAGGAGCCGGGCGTATCCACCTCGGGCGATTTCCTCGTTGAACAGCACGCCATTCAGCCAGACGTATCGCAGGCGGCGGCCGTAACGGTCCAGGTCTTCCGCGTCTGCCTCCAACTGCACCTCCCGACCGGCGAGACGCTCCCGGACGAATGTTGCCGCCTCGCGGGCGAAACACGTCGCACCACCGAGTTCGGGGCTGTCCAGGAGCAGGAGCCGCACCGGTCCGGCATCCACACACCCTGCGACCTCGATGGTGTCTCCATCGTGGACGCGGCTGACGACGCAGGTAGTCCTGCCGCTCGCTGCCGCAGCCGGCGTGGGCGACACGACCGAGGCTGGCGGGACGGACGCCGGTGTGACCTCGACGACTGCGGTCCGCGGAGTGCAGGCGAACGCGGCACCGCCGATGGAGACGCACCCAACAACCACGACCAGGCGCCAGCGACAACCGCGGTCCATAAGGGCATGGTACGCGCCGCCGCGACAGGCGGCGTCGCTCCTGACACCCCGCTGCCGAACGGTGTAGTCTGCGGCGATGAAGCTGGACCTGGCCTCCCAGGAATCGATGGATAACCCCGCCGGCTACTACGCCGAGGCGCGCCGAAACGGGCCGGTGCAGTGGAGCGACGCGCAGCGCGGGTGGGCTGTCATTTCGCACGCGGAGGTCGAAGCGGGGCTTCGAGACAGCGAACTGCTCTCCGCGGACCGGATCGGCCCGCTCCAACGGGTGGCCGAACAACGGCCGGCAGCCTTTCAGCGCGTCGTCGACCTGCTCAGCGGCTGGATGAACTTCCGTGACCCACCGGCTCACACACGCCTGCGTGAGCCAGTCAAAGCCGCGTTCACGCCACGGGCGATTTCCCAGCTCGAAGGTGACGTGCGCGCGTTCATCACCCAGGCGCTCGACGCGTTCGACGGCGAGATTGTCGACCTGAGCCGCGCATACGCCCGCCCGGTACCGGCGATGGTCATCGCGGCGGTCCTCGGAGTCGACCCCGCCGAGCGCGACCGCTTTCAGAAGTGGTCCGACGACCTGAGCGAGCTGGTCTTTTCGACCACGCCAGGAAAGACACCCGAGGGCCGCGTGCTCGACGCCGCGGACGAGTTCGCGGCGTTCTTCCGCGCCCACATCGAAACGGTCCGGCGTGAGCCCTCGGACACGCTCCTCTCCACAATCGTGCATCGCAAGGAGGATGGGCTCAGTGACATGGAGCTCATCGGGGCCTGCACGCTCATCCTTTTCGGCGGGCACGAAACGACCACAACCCTGCTGATGAACACCTTGGCGACGATGCTCGAGCGACCTGACCTGGTGGCATGGCTGCGCGCGAACCCCGACGAGGGCGAGACAGCAGTCGACGAGTTCATGCGCTCGGTCGGCCCGGCGCGAGCGCTCGTCCGCAAGGCGAAGGTCGACCACAACCGCGGCGGACAGCGAATCATGGCTGGCCAGAATCTCTACCTCTGCGTCGTGGCCGCGAACCACGACGAGAGCGTGTTCACGGACCCGGGGACGATCGACCTGGAGCGCACGCCGAATCCACACCTCGGTTTTGGCTGGGGGCTGCACTATTGTCTCGGCGCGAGCCTGGCGCGGATGGAGACTCGCATTGCCATCGAGCTGCTGCTGGACCGCTATCGCGAGATCGCGCCCGAACGGCCCGTGCCGCCTCCGCTGTTCAGCGCGCTCGGGGTGGGCCGCAGGCCGCTCTGGGCGCGCCTGACGCGGTAAGAGCTCGACAAACGTGACCTGATGTAGTCAACTCGAAGCATGAGGCAGGTGAAGATCGCCGACCTGAAGGCGCACCTGAGCGCTTATCTCGCCGCCGTGAGGGCGGGCGAGACGATCGAAGTATGCGACCGCAACACGCCCATCGCGAGGCTGGAGCCCTCGTCGGATGCACTTGAGGGCCTGGACATTCGAGAGCCGACGGCACCGCGCACGAACTTCGAGGAGTTCTACGTAGCACGCCTGAACGTCCCGGTGGATGTTGTCGCGCTCCTGCGGGATAGCCGGGATCAGCGATGACCGCTGTCTACGTCGACTCAAGCGTCGGCCTCGGATTGTTGCTCGGGGACTCACCGCGTCTCCCTGTCGTTCAGTCCGCGGAGAACCTGTACACCAGCGCACTGCTCCAGGTCGAGGCGATGCGAAGTATTGACCGTCTGCGGGTTCAGGGGACACTCACCGAAGAGGAGTTCTCGCGGCTTCCCAACCAGTTGATTTCGTTCCTCGGGCAGCTTCACGTGCTGGGCATTTCCGACCGCGTACTCAGGTCTGCGGGTGGCCCGATGCCCACTGTCGTCAAAACGCTGGACGCTATTCATCTGGCGACCGCGATGCTGATCCGGGACAGGCTGGAACCCGAGCTCGTCTTCGCAACGCATGACCGGCAGCAGGGCCTGGCTGCGCAGGCGCTGGGCCTCACCGTCGCAGGGGTGTGAATCCTGCCCGGCTCAGTTCACCGGGACCAGGACTCCGCCGGTGCCCTGGAAGAAGTAGTACTTACCCCGTTGCAGACCGGCGGTCAGCGTCTGGAAGGCGTCCGGGAAGCCGCGGAACCAGAACCGGAACTGCTGCCCGCCGTTGTCCCAGTTGAATAGCGCGGTGACCCCGGCGGGCAGATAGGCGCCCAACGAGCCCACTGGATGAGCCGTGCCAAACCAGAGCTGCCCATAGGCACCCGCCGGTGTGGCCGTGAAGCTGGCCGGCACCAGCGCGGTGCCCGCTCCCGGCAACGAGGGCGCAGCCGGCGAGCTGTTCTGGATTTGCGCGGAGCCGCTCGCCTGGAAGAAATAGTGGTGGAGGGCCGTGACCTGTTCGAGCGTGTTGAAACCGGCCGGGAAACCGCGGAACCAGAAATCGAAGACCTGCGCCGCGTTGTCCCATTCGAACATGGCGGTGACCTGGGCGGGCAGTTCGGGGCTGGCATCCGCCGGGGTGAACGATGCCCCGCACCAGATCTCGCCGGTCGCACCCGCGGCCAGTTGAATCACCGGGGCGCCCGGACACGTGGAGGCGATGCCCGCGCAGGGCGAGAACTCGGACGTGCCCTCCACAGTCGTGGCGGTCATCGACAGGTAGGTCCCCGCGTGGGCGGCGGCCCCGGGGATCTGCGCGACACCGCCGGCGTCCCCCAGGCCGTCGGTGACCATGTCCACCGAGCCGAGCCACGTGCGGCCCTGGCCGCCCCCGGCGCCGCCGCAGACCGGGCTCGCGTAGAAGTCGATGGTCGTGGCGGTGTTGCCCTTTGTGTTGATGGACCAATCGACGTGAAGCTCGCCGGAAGGCGTCATCGAAGTCGAGTTCAGCGTCGGATAGTTCTGAAGCCCGTTGCCTCCGGTATCGACGTCGCCGGGATCGTTGGGCGTCGCTCCGGGAAGATCGGCCGCGTTGATGAGGTCAATCGCAATGAAGCCGTTGGAGTAAATCGAGTTGCCGCGGACCACGGTGCCCACATGCGGCGTTCGTATTCGCACGCCGGTGCCGTTGAAGGCGATGACGTTCGCCTGACCGGAGAAGATCCCCCCGACGATCGCTCCAGCGGAAGCAACGCCGACACCGGTACTGTTCGGCAGAGATGCGCCGCCGGCATTGGTCCCGACGAGGTTGCCGTAGACCTGGGTCGCGGTGTTGTTCCCGGTGACCCAGATACCGGGCCCGTCGTTTCCGGCGACGATGTTGCCATCGCCCGGGTTGGTTCCCCCGATCACGTTGCCGCCGTTCTCCCGATCCCAGATCCCGATGTCCTTGTTCGGAATCTCGAACGTTGCCGTCGGATCGAGACCGACGACGTTTCCGCGGACGCTTGAACCTTCGGACCCGGCGCGGAGGACGATGCCGTTGAAGTTGCCGGAGACGACGTTACCAGTGATGTGCACCGGTTCGAACACAACGATCCCCTCTGCGGTGTTACCGGCTGCGCTCGTGCCGGTGGCGTTGGTACCGACGTAGTTGCCGTGGATGCTGTCTGGTGGAGCGGCAGCCGAACGTTGCACATTGATTCCCATGCCGTTGCCGGAGATGACGTTGCCGGGCCCGATGTCGTGCCCGCCGGCGGCGTCGACGAGGGCTATCCCGGTCCCGTTGGGCAGGGCCGCGGCCCCGGTGGCGTCAAGGCCTATCCACGATCCGCGGACCTGGACCGCCGGGGACCCTGCCACAGCCGCCAGCTGAATGCCTGCGGTCGTGTTCCCAGAGATCACGTTTCTGTCGGCCGGGTCTCCGCCGCCAATGGTCACATTGCCCGCATCTTCGTTCACCTGGATGCCGATCGTATTCGAGATCGCGGCCGTGCCTGAGGCGTCGGTGCCAATCCTGTTCCCAACGACGAGGTCGCCGTTCGCGCCGTTGCGGAAACGGACTCCCGCCACGGAGTTTCCCGAGATCAGGTTGTCGCGGATGACGTTACCGAGGGCATGCTGACTCAAGATGCCGTAACCGTTCGGGATGGCCGCCGTTCCGGCCGCATTTGTGCCGATGTAGTTGTTGGTGACGGTGCTTGCCAGCGATGCGGACGTCTCCATGTTCACGCCGGAGGTGGGGTTGCCCGAGATCACGTTCCGGTCGCCGGGGAGGGCGCCGCCGATGTTGCTATGGTTGGCGCCATTGATCGACACGCCAGCTTCGCCGTTTGGCCGGGCGACAGTGCCGGTGGGATCAACCCCGATAAAGCTCCCGTCGACGGAATGCTCGGTACCCCCGGAGAACCAGACGCCGGCACACGAGAACCGGTTGATCACAAGGCCTGAAATCGTGACGCCGTCGCCGCCCGAGGCGCGAAGGCCCGTGCGATCGATGCACGGTCCACCACCCGGCAGGAGCTCACCGTTCAACTCGATAAGCAGGACGGCGTCGCTGCCGACATCCAGGGTGTTCCGGGACGATCCTGGCTGGGAGTAGCCGTCGATGAGCACGCCCTGAGTGAGGGCAGGGAGGGCGGTCAACGGGGTGATGGTCTTCACCGTGCCGTCGTTCGGGGGAATGTTGAAGGTGATGGTGTCCTGGTCCGGGCTGGCGTTGGCCGTGGTAATGGCCTCGCGCAGGCTCCCGGCGCCCGAGTCCGCCGTCGTGGTTACCACCAGCGCGACCGCGCCCGTCACGACAACCTTGCCGACCATGGCCGAATTCGCAAGGATCGCGGCCTCGTACGTCGCAGGCGCCGCGTTGTCGAACCCTGGTGCGTGGACCGTACAGAAATAGTAGTGGGTGCCGGCGGTACCAATCGGATTGGTTGCCGTGGGCACGATGCCGATGTTCCCCGGCGGGTCATCTTCGAATTCGACGATGTGGAATCCAGCACCGTTATTGAACTGGACGATGTCGCCGGGCGCGATGTTCACGATGTCGGGGACGAACTGGAGCGACCCTTCCGCCGTGACCACGTGTGTGGCCGCGAACGACTTCGAGGGCGAGCCAGCGACCGCCAGGAGCAGGAGAAGGACGGTTGCCGCGGCCGGCGCAAATGGCTGTCTAGCCCCGCGGCGCTTCGATTCGCAACGTGTCATCAGGCACCGCCCGTCACGAGATAGGCGCCATGCCAGCGCCGGCCGCTCTCTGCGAATACGCGGCCGGTGGGCCGGTGGGATGCATTTCGGCGTCCTGCCATCAACGGGCGAGCAGCGCCGCCTTTAGTAGATGCCGAGCTCGTCAGCGCCGGCCCACCCGCCTTCGCCGCCAAAGCGGCCGCGGGCTGCCCGCAGGCAGAGGGCCGTGCGCAGGTTCACGACGGGGTCGTAGCGCTGGTGGAAATCCTCGCTGCACTGCTGGAAGTGGTGGACGCCGTTGAGCTGCGAGAGGCCGTAGCTTCCCCCGTTAGGGTCGGCGCCGTTGAAGCAGTGTGTCGAGAGCGACGGACATTCGAACTCGGTGATGATCCGGCGCATTTCCGGCCACCAGCCTTCGATGCGCGGCCAGCCAGCCTTCGCGGCAGCGGCATCGAGCTCTTCGAGCGTGAGCAGCTTTGGCTGGGCTGCCGTGCGCACGGCCTGCCAGCGAAACGGGGATTCGGGCTTCGCGTTGCGAAGGAGCGGGTCAGCCGGTTCCTCCCCGGCCACGGCGGTGTGGGTGAGGAGCGCACCCGGCCCGCGGTGGAAGACGGAGGGCTGCCAGGGGGCAGCGGAGGCGTCCGGCGCGGCGGAGCCACCCTTCGCGGTTTCGGCCGCGGGCGCCGCCGGCGTCACCTGCGGGACCACCAGCGAAACCTGCGGGAGGTCTCCGCTGCCGGCAAACATGCCGCCTCTCGCCTGGGTTGTGGCGAACGCGAGCGCAGCGCCGAGGACGATGGCGGCCAGAGCAAGACGCGACCATCGCACGGAAGTTGTCTGGTATACCTGCATGGCCGCATTCGACCAGCCGTTCGCAAACGCAAAGGCGCATCTGTGTAAACAGACAGTCAAAAGATTGCGAAGATGCCACGCCCCCGTTACGTCTGGTGGCTGCGAATCGGGCTAGAATGCAGCGGACGCGCAGCCCGAATCCGACTCGATCCCGTCGATGATCTCCCGGGCGTCGCCGGTCGCCTTGCGGCTGGCCAACCGCTCCAATGCGTCGCGGAAGCCGGGCTCAGGGAGGCTGTCCGCGAAGGCCTCGAACAGGTCCTCTTCGAAGCCGTCGCCTTCGTCGAGCTTCTTCACGGCGGAAATGAGCTTCTTGTAGCCCTCCTCCTGGGCCTCGAACTCCTCCTCGACCGCCTTTTTCACGTCCTTCCCGCTATCAAGCTTCGGCGTGCCGATCTTGAGCGCCGCCTTCTTGAACGTGCCGAGTTCCTTCTGCATGTCTTCGATGACGTCCACGACGTCCTTGCGGGCACCCTTCCTGTTCATGTCTATCTTGAACATGCTCTCGCTGGCGTCGTCTCCGGCGTCCTCGAAGTCCTCTGCCGCTTCGCAGAACTCATCGACCCAATCGTCGGCTTCGACGGTGGAGCCGCCGCCGCATGCCAGGGAGAGGATGGCCAGGCTTCCCAGGCCCGCGCACGAAAACAGCAGGAATCCACGGTGAATCGAAAAGCTGTGCATGCCGTTTCAGTCTCCTTCGACGCCGCTGGCGGGCGAGGCGGCTATCGTTGCCTGCCGGGGTAGCTCACTGCAAGGCCGGCGCGCGCATCGGATTGGATGCCGTATTGCGGAATGGGGTAGCGCAGGCCGTTTGCGGAAAGCCTGGCCATGCCGGCGATCGCCTTCGGCAGGAACTTCGGGGGCATCGCCATCAGCATCTCGTCGTCGAGTACCCCGCCGTAGCGCCGCTCAGCGAAGCACGGGATGGCAAGACTCGGTTCGCCCGTGGCGAGTGCCCTTCCCCAGCTGTCCGCGCAGGCGGATTCGCCGACGACACTCCAGTCGAACTTCTTGTAGCCGGACCACTGGAGGCCGTTGATGAGGATGATCATCTGTCCGGGCGTGGCGTAGATCAGGCAGATATCCGGCGGATCGAGGCGGCCGCTCGCAAGGGGGGAGACGGCCATCGCTTCGTACCTGCCGAAAGGGACGGTATCCATGGCCGCCTGGTGTGCGGCCGAATCCTCAAGGGTCTCGAACCAGACGCCGGCCATGTTGTTGCCCGAAAGCCACTTCTCGTCCCGCGGGTGCAGGCCGATGACGGCCCCGCACTGCGCGCCGACGAGGTCGTCGTTGGTGATGCCGACAGTCCAGCCGAGCCGTGCCGCCTGCGCGACCACCTGGTCGGTGGTGTGAATCGAGGAGGGGCGGCGGATTCGGGGGATGGCCTCCATCTCCGCGGCGGTGGCGAACATCTTCATGCCGATGGGCGTCGTTTTGAGCCGCAGCAGGCCGTTCAGGTCGTCAACGAGCTTCGGCCAGTCGAACGCTTCGGCCTCACTGGTATCGACATCGTCGAGGGAGATCACGGTCATCACACGCCTCCAGTTCGCCGTGCAGCTTACGCCAGAGACCCTGGGGTGCGGTACGGGTGCGAAGGACGCCTGAACCCTTTGGGCGAGCCCAAGGTGGCGCCGGGATCGCTGTTGATCTCGTCCGGGCACGCTTCTTGAAACTAAGACAGTCTCTCTTGTCAGGACAGCGTTTCCTGTCTAGTATTCCACCATGCCTCCGATGACCGCTCTTCTTGACAACCCCGAGACCGTGCACGTGTTGGCGCACCCCGTGCGGCTCGGCATCCTGGCGGCCCTGCGGACGCCCAGCTCCGGCGCCGAGATCGCGCGGGCAATCGGGCAGACGCGCCAGAACGTGAACTACCACCTCAAGGAGCTGGAGCGCGCCGGGCTTGTGACCTCCGCGGGGGAACGTCGCAAAGGCGTGTTCGTGGAGCAGCTCTTCGAACCGGTGGCGCGATCGTTCGTGGTTTCGCCTCGGCTCGGATGGGTGCACGAGCGCCAACGGGCAGCGCTGCGCGACCAGGTTGCGCTGGAGCGCCTTGTGTCCGCCGGAGAACAGCTCCAACGCGACGCAAGCTCTCTGCTCGAACGCGCTGCCTTCGCGGGCGAAGAGGTCCCCAGCGCTTCAGTAGCCGCCGACGTGAAGTTCGCGGACGAAGCGGCACGAGCCGCCTTCATGGAGGAGTACCTCGCGGCACTGAAACCGTTGCTCACGAAGTACGGCAGCCGCGACGGCACGCCGTTTCGTGTGCTGATGGCCACCTATCCCACCCCGGAGGAACAGACGTGACCGGCCGCAAGTTCGAAGTGACCTTCACCCTCGATATCCCCCGCGAAGAAGCGTGGGCCAACCTCGCCGGTGATGGCCCGAAGGCAGATGAGGCCGGGACGTTGCAGTGGTGGTTGCCCGGATTTGAAGCCCCGGGCAACCAGGTTGAAGTCGACCCGGGCAGGCTCCTGCGGGTGACCAAGGCCGTCGAGCCGTGCAAGGACACCGAGATCGTCGTGGTCATGGAGGACGCGGGCACCGGCACCCGCATCACGATCGTCCAGTCAGGCTTCCCGGCGTGGATTGAACGGAACATCGAGGCGATCACCATCGGCTGGACGCACATCGTTGCCGACTTCGCCCTCTATGTGCGCACCCGTCAGCGCGGGAAGCGGCACATCGCCCGGTGGGGTTCGCCCGGTATCGAAGTGCGGGACTCGCTCGAAGGCCCGGTGGTCACAGCCGTCCGCGACGACAGCTATGGCAAGCGTGTCGGCCTTGCAGAAGGCGACATCGTCCTCACAGTTGGAGGCGTCCCGATGGCGAATTCGCGGGACTTCTATTCGGCTGTCCGCTTGCTTCGCACCGGTGAACCCGTCGTGGCCACGTGGATTCGGGGCCGGGAACCTTTCACGGGTTCCGCGACGTTTTAGCAACGGCGTTCCCGCGCACAACGAACGAGGGGCTCCGCGATGAAGTACATGCTCATGATCGTTGGCACGGAAGGCTGGCGCGAAACGCCGCCAGAACGCGGCAGTCATGGAACAGCGCCGCGCGCCGGGCGAGGAGCTGCGCGCGCAGAACAAGTACCTGGGCGGCGCCGGGCTGGCTCCGCGAGAGTCAGCGGTCACGGTGCATCGTCACGCGGACAACACGCATTCGGTCACTCCGGGGCCGTTCTGCGATGTGGCCGATGCCATCAGAGGGTTCTACCGGGTGGAGGCCGCCCCCCTCGACGAAGCCGTGTAGTGGAAGAAGCGCATCCCCGGTTCGGACCCCGCGAAGATCGAAGTGCCTGAGATGTCCTGGGGCTGAACGAGCTTCGAATTCACGTTCCTCAGCGAATTATGGTTCGTGAGCGCAACCGATAGTAGAGTGCTTCCGGGTGCGGCGCCATGCGTCGCACTGGCAGGGGGACGTTGTGCAGAACCAGCGGCGAATGCGGCCGGGAGCCCGCGTCTGGGTTGCGATCGCGACGATGGTGTTGCTCGCGCTCACGACCACCAGTCAGCCTTTCGCAACCGTCCACGCCGTCGATTCACCGCGCGTGCTCAGTCTTTCGCCTTCCTTCGGCCCCGTGAGCGGCGGCAACCTCGTGACCATTCACGGCGAAAACTTCGTGAACCCGGGCACATCCGTGAAGTTCGGTTCGGTCGGCGTCGTCAACGTCTTCATCCTCGGTTCGACCACGCTCCAGGTGACCGCCCCGCCGGGCACCGGGGTGGTGGACGTGATCGTGACGACCCCGCTCGGCGGGCCCAGCCAGAACACGCTGGCCGACGACTACACGTACGGGTCCCAGAGCTCGGCCGGCGTGTTCGAGTTCGCGCAGGCGACATTCTCCGCGTCCGAAGGTTCGAACACCGCCTATATCACCGTCCTCCGGAGCGGCGGGACCGCGGGCTTCGCCACCGTGAACTACGCGACGACGCTCGGTTCCGCGACCCCGGGCAGCGACTACCTGGCCACGGACGGGACGCTCCAATTCAATTCCGGCCAGACGTCATTGTCGTTCCCGGTCACGATCCTGAATGACACACTGGTTGAAGCGCCCGAAAGCATCGGCCTGGTGCTCACCAACCCTACCGCCGGCACGAGCCTCGGGGCACAGAACACGTCCGTCCTCACCATCGTCGATGACGAAACCACGGTGACGGCAGGCGGCGTCATCGCGTTCGGATTGGGGCCGTTCTCCATCGTGGAAGGCGCCACCGGTGGGGTGACGGTGACGCGGACCGGATCCACGGCGGGCGCGGTGACGGTGAACTACGCGATGACCGTCGGCAGCGCGACGACCGCCGACTTCGTCCAGCAGAGTTCACTGCTCAGTTGGCCCGCCGGTGACGCTTCCGTGCGCACGATTTCGATCCAGACCTACCCGGACGCGTTCCCTGAAGGCACCGAGTGGTTCACCGTCGCGCTCTTTGCGCCCGGCGGCGGGGCGACCCTCGGGACCGTCACAACCACTACCGTCAGCATCATCGACGACGACATTCCCGGTGATGGCGTGGTGGAGTTCGCGCTGCCCGAGTACCAGGCCTCCGAAGGCGCTGTGTCGGTGGCCATCAGCGTTCGCCGGCTCCCGGGCGTCAATAACTCAGCCATCGCGGTGAACTACTCCACTTCCAACAGCACGGCCGTGGCAGGTAGCGACTACACCTCCGCCAGCGGAACGCTCACCTTCCTCCCGGGCGAAACATCCAAGACGTTTACTGTCCCGCTCATCGATGACGCCATCATCGAAGCTCCCGAGACGTTCATGGTGAACCTGAGCGTGCCGACGGGAGGCGTCGTTCTCGGGAGCCAGTCCTTTGCGTCCGTGATCATCGCGGACAACGACTCGGGCGTTCCGCAGGTGACGGGCGTGAGCCCATCCGCCGGTCCGCTCGCCGGGGGGAACACCGTCGTTATCAATGGCCTGAACCTCGCGGGAGCGACGCTTGTGAGCTTCGGCGGGCAGAGCGCCGCCGTGGTCACGGCAACCGCGAACCAGGTCACCGTCGTGGCGCCCGCGCGCGCCATTCCCGGCCCGGTGAGTGTCCAGGTAACCTCACCGCTCGGGACGAGCGCCGTTTCAGCCGGGGGGACCTATACCTACACAGCCGGCCTTCCGACGGTTACGAGCATTTCGCCCACGTCCGGCCCGGCGAGCGGAGGGACGGTCGTTGTCATCAACGGTGAATACCTGGGCGGCACCATTGCGGTCACGTTCGGCGGCCAGGTCGTGCTCAAGCCCTCCTCCAACGACACCACGCGCGTCGTCGTTGTGGCGCCCCCGGGGGTGGCAGGAACGACCGTGGATGTGCAGGTCACGACGAACCTGGGCACAAGCCCGGCCAACGCATCGGCACGGTTCACGTACACGCAGTCGGCCTCGATCGAGACCTACTCGCTCTCGGTCCGCTGGAGCCTGGTGACGTGGGGCGGGACGGATAACATGAGCGTCGGCGAGGCTCTCGAGGGCCGTGAAACTCCCGACAACCCGTCCACGGGCAGCATCGTGAACCGCGTCACCGCGGTGTTCACCTTTGAAACAGTGGCGCTCGGCTGGCGCGCCTACTTCCCCAACGGTGCGGGCGTCCCCGGCGCCAACAACCTGACGACATTGCGCCGCGGGCAGGCTTACTGGATCGCAGTGAACGGTTCAACCTCGGTCCAATGGACCATCGTGACCCCCTGAAGCCCGCGGCCGGGCGGCTTTACACCGCCCGACCCCGTATCGAATACTGCGGGCATCGCGCGGTGAGGTGACACGGCAATGCGACGGTTCTTGCGGCGGCAGCTGACCTACTTTCTCATCGGCTTCGTCCTCACGTTCATCGTCTACCTGTTCATCCGCTTCAATTCGGATGCCGTCATCCTCGGCGTGGTGATCTCCGCGGGCGGCGGATTCGCGGTCGCGGTCGCGCTGTTTTGGCTCGAACGCAAGTTCCCCGACGATTCGCCCGCCCAGGCTCCTGCTCGCGAATGACCGCAGCGCAGCCCGATGGCCGCGGCGCTCAGGCGGCGTTCGCAGCCATGCCGCTCCACCGCCAGGGCCTCATCGCCGTGCTTGCCGCTGCCGTGCTCTGGAGCACAGGCGGCCTGTTCATCAAGTGGGTCTCACTCGATGCCCTCGCCATCACGATGTGGCGTTCGCTCTTCGCCCTGGCCACGGTGGCAGTCGTGATGCGGCCCCGGATGCCCGCTCCGCAACGCATCGACGCCACGACGTGGGGCATCGCCCTTACCTACGCCGCCACGCTGCTGATGTTCGTCGCCGCGACACGGCTGACCACAGCGGCCAGCGCGATCTTCCTCCAATACACGGCGCCGCTCTATCTCCTGATCTTCGGCGCGCTCATCCTGAAGGAGCGCACGACCCGGCTCGACGTTGCCACCGTGGCCGTCGCCTTCGCGGGGATGGGCCTCTTCTTCGTGGGCAAACTGGATGGCGATGCGGTCGCCGGCAACCTGTTGGCGCTCGCGTCCGGAGTCACACTCGCGGCCATGTTCTTGTTCTTGCGCAGTCCGAAGTGCGAACCGGGGACCCGCGCCAGGGCGATGCTGGTGGGCAACGCTGTGCTCGTCGCCGGTCTCCTTGCAGTGAACCTGGCCCGGGCGGATACGAGCCTGTTCACGCCTTCACCCGGTGACCTGGCCGCGCTCGCGTTTCTCGGGGTCGTCCAGATCGGGCTGGCCTACGCCGCGTTCACCTTCGGCATCGCCCACGTGGGCGCGCTGGAAGCCTCGCTCATCGGCATGCTCGAGCCCGTGCTCAACCCGCTCTGGGTGCTCATTGTGCTGGGCGAGAAGCCGGGATGGTGGGCCGTTCTCGGCGGCGCCGTCATCATCGTGGCTGTGGCCGGCCGCACGTGGCGCATCGAACGCACCCGCGGCGAGGAACCCTCCGTGCTCCCCCTGGTTGCTGGCGCTGAGCCATGACGGAGAACTTCGACCGGGACCGCGAACTGGTGGTGCACGTCTATGCAGCGCTTGACGAGATGCACGCGTGGCGCGGCTGGCATTGGTGGCCGGATGGCGATCCCTTCGAGGTCATCGTCGGGGCCATCCTGGTGCAAAACACCGCCTGGTCGAACGTGGAACGCGCACTCGATCAGCTGCGCGCGGCCGAAGTGCTCAGTCCCGACGCCATGACCTGCCTGAACGACGAAGAGCTCGAGGCTCTCGTCCGGCCCAGCGGACAGTATCGCCAGAAGGCGAAAAAGCTGCGCACGTTCCTGGATCTCACTCGTCGACACGGCGGCCTCGATGCGCTCCTTGCGCTGCCGTCCGCGGAGCTGCGCGAAGTTCTCCTCGCGACGTGGGGCATCGGCGAAGAGACCGCGGATGCCATCGTCGTCTACGCGGCGCGACAGCCCTCCGTCGTAATCGACGCCTATACGCGCCGTCTGTTCACGCGCCTCGGCGCCGGGCCGGTGCACACCGACCGTTACGGCACCTGGCGAGAGTGGTTCGGCCGTCACATGCCCCAGGCCGCCCATCCTCACACGGAACGCGACGTGCACGCCCGGTACCATGCCCTCATCGTGATGCACTGTAAGCACCTTTGCCTCAAGAATCGGCCGCGCTGCGGCGAGTGCGCGCTGGTCGAACGCTGCCCGGGTTCACCGGCGAGGGCGGCGACATGATCCCGCGGGACGGTCTCCGGCGAGCCTGCATGAGCGCGGCATGGGCGGTCCAGCGCCGCCGGCACCGTCTCTTTCGCACGACAACTGTTGGCGTGCGCATGATGCTCGTGCGCGATGACCAGGTGCTGCTCGTGCGCCACACGTACAGATCGGGCTGGTACATGCCCGGTGGAGGGGTCAACCGGGGTGAATCCATCGAGGCGGCGGCCCGGCGGGAGGCGCACGAAGAGACCGGCGCCAGTACTGGCGCCGTCGAGCTGTTCGGCGTGTTCACGAACCTCGGCGAGGGCAAGACGGACCACATCACCGTCTTCCTCTGCCGCGACTTCCAGGTCCCGGCCATGCAGCCCAACCACGAGATCGCCGAGTGGCGCTTCTTCCCGCTGGATAGCCTCCCGAACGATGTGGCGCCGGGCAGCCGCCGCCGGCTGGAAGAGTACCGGGCGGGCCGCCGCCCCACCTTCGGCGCGTGGTAGCGCCTGCCGATGGCGTAGACTTTTGTCATGGTCACGAAGCAGCGGCTGACTGTCGACGAGTACCTGGCACTGCCTGAGGAGCCGCCCTACCTCGAATACGTCGAAGGGGAGGTCATCGAGAAGGCGATACCCGACGAGAACCACATGACGCTGATCCAGGAATTGGCGTTCCTCATCGGGAGCTACCGGCGCGGGCACGGCGGGTTCTCCGGACCCGAGGGTCGATCGGCGTTCTGGATCAACGGCATCCCCAGCTTCCGGCTCCCGGACTATTCCTACTTCGCTCCTGGCCGGCCCCGGCGCGATCGCGGATTCCTCGCTGCGCCAGGCCTCGCCGTTGAGGTTCGTTCTCCGGAAGAGACGATGGCTTCCCAGCGCCGAAAGTGCCGCTGGTTTCGCGAACATGGCGTCGAGGTCTGCTGGCTCATCGACCCGGTTTCCCGCACGGTCGAAGTTCTCGAAGGTGACCGTGACGGCGTCCTCGAAGCCACCCGGCTCAGAATCGCCGCGGCTCCCGGGCTCGTTATCGACAGTTCGGCGCTATTCGCCGTTTTGCCGAACGACTGACGCCGCAGCGACCCAATCGGCGGTTCGCTGGAGCGCTCCGCCCAGCCGCCACAGGTACTCATCCCGCGAGATCTCGCGAGCGCCCATCGATTCCGTGTGCGCGTTCAGCACCTGGACATCGAGCAACTCCACGCCGATGTGATTCAGGTGCTGCACCATGCCCGCCATCGCCACCTTCGAGGCGTCGGTGACGCGATGGAACATGGACTCTGCGCCGAACATCGCGCCAAGCCCTATGCCGTAGATCCCGCCTGCGAGCTCGCCCTCGTCCGTCCAGGTTTCGAAGCTGTGCGCATAGCCGAGGACGTGGAGTTCGTTGTAGCCGCGACGAAGCCTCGGCGTGATCCACGTTCCCTCTTCGCGGCGCACCGAGCAGGCGGCGATCACACGGTCGAAAGCAGCGTCGACCGTGACGCGGAAGCGGCCCTGCCGGATGGTGCGGGCCAGCCTCCGCGAAACGTGGAGCCCATCGAGCGGGATGACGGCCCTGGGGTGGGGCGAGAACCAGAGGAACTCCTCGCGGGATTGCGGCCAGGGAAACGCTCCGGCGCGGTAGGCGGCGATGATCGTCTCCGGCCGGAAGTCGCCCCCGGAAGCCAGCAACCCATGAGCGGGCGCCTTGCGCGCGTCGGGAAATAGATAGGGGCACGGCGGCAACGGTTGCGGCCGGACAGTGTTGCGCACTTCCAGCGGGACGGCTGGAAATGGTGTCGTTGTCGGTTGGTTCACAGCGTAAGCGTGCCTCGCCCCCGGCTCGTTCGCCAGTGAGGGATGCCGCCCGATCCTTCTACTTCCCCGCAGCCTGTCCGTTGCATGTCATGCGCAGGTCGACGGAGATGCGCGCGGTAGGGCCGATGGTGTTGCACATGGGGCAGCCGCACGAGGCTGCCAGCAGCGTCGCGTGCTGGGCGAGGAGCGACGGGTCCGCGACGTCGAGGTCGATGACGACGTCGATCTTCGCCACGCGGCGTGGCTCGTCCGCCATCTCGGATTCGAGCGTGGCGTGCACCCTGTTCACCGCGGCATTCTCGAGCAGCTCGTGGCCCATCAACGTCCCGAGCATGCAGTTGCCCAGGGAGATCAGCAGCAGTTCCGTCGAGCTGTAGCCGATGAGGCCGTCCTCGCCGGAGGTGCGCACGTTCACTTGCGCGCGGCCCCGCGCTTCGAACACGATTCGCTTCCGCTCCTGGAAGTCCGCATGAACCGTTGCCATCGAGAGGCCGCCTTTCGCCTACCCCGAGGTAACCGGGTAGAGGTCGTTGTCGCGTTTGCCTTCGAAGGCTGTGATCGTGTCCTCCTCCAGCAGCGTGAGGCCGATGTCGTCGAGCCCATTGAGGAGGTTGTTCTTGACGAACGGGCTGATATCGAACTGGCGGACGAACGAGCCATCCTTCGTCGAAACTGTCTGCGTCTTCAGATCCACCACCAGTTCGGCGCCGGGGAGCTCTTCGTGGCGGGCCATCAGGAAGTCGATGTCCTTCTGGGGCAGCGTCACGGTAAGCAGGCCGATCTTGGCACAGTTGTTCCGGAAGATGTCCGCAAACGATGGCGCAATCAGCGCGCGCAGACCCAGGCCTTCCAGGGCCCAGGGCGCGTGTTCGCGCGATGAGCCGCAACCGAAGTTCGGCCCCGCGATGAGGATGGGCGCGCCCTCATAAGCCGGGTTGTTCACGACGAAGTCCGGGTCCTTGCGCCACTGTTCGAAGGCGAACGGGCCGAAGCCGGTGCGCTCGATGCGCTTCAGGTATTGCGCCGGGATGATCTGGTCCGTATCCACGTCCGCCCGGTTGAGCGGGATGGCCTTGCCGGTGACGGTCTCGAACTTTTCCATGCTGTCTGCCTCCCTGGCGGGTTACGCGGACGCAGGAGGATCGTTTCCCCGCGTTCAGCGTTCAGTGGAGTGGGCGGGTTATTTCCACGCCCGGATGTCGACGAAGTGGCCGGCAATGGCAGCGGCCGCAGCCATCTGTGGGCTCACCAGGTGTGTGCGTCCCCCGCGGCCCTGGCGCCCTTCGAAGTTGCGGTTGCTCGTGCTCGCGCAGCGTTCACCGGGCAGGAGGATGTCCGGGTTCATGCCCAGGCACATCGAGCAGCCCGCATCGCGCCATTCGAAGCCCGCGGCCTTGAAGATCTCGTCCAGGCCTTCCTGTTCGGCCTGGAGCTTCACCAGCCCGGAGCCGGGGACGACCATCGCCTTCACGCTCTTCGCCACCTGCCTGCCACGGATGACCTCGGCGGCGGCGCGAAGGTCTTCGATGCGCGAGTTCGTGCACGAGCCCAGGAACACCTTGTCGATCGCGATGTCCTCGATGGCGGTGCCGGCCTTCAGGCCCATGTAGGCCAGGGAACGTTCGGCCAGTTCACGGGCGCCTTCATTCGCCGCCTCGGACGGTTCCGGGACTCGCCCGGTGACAGGGACGCTTTGCGCGGGGGTTGTGCCCCATGTCACGCAGGGCTCAATCTCGCCGCCGTCCAATGTCACGGTGGCATCGAAGGTAGCGCCTTCGTCCGTTGGGAGGGCGCGCCAGGCGTCGAGAGCGCGTTCCCAGTCGGCGCCTTTGGGCGCGTGGGGCTTGCCCTCGACATATTCGAAGGTGGTGTCGTCCGGCGCCACAAGCCCCGCCCGCGCGCCGCCTTCTATCGACATGTTGCAGACGGTCATTCGGCCGGCCATCGAAAGGTTTCGGATGACTTCGCCGCGGTATTCGATGACGTGGCCCACGCCGCCGGCGACGCCAATCTTGCGGATGATCGCGAGGATCACGTCCTTCGCCGTCACGCCGGGGTGAAGTTCGCCGTTGACTTCGACCGCCATGGTCTTCGGCGTGGCCTGCGGGAGCGTCTGGGTGGCCAGGACGTGCTCGACTTCGCTCGTGCCGATGCCGAAGGCGAGCGCGCCCAGTGCGCCGTGCGTGGAGGTGTGGCTATCGCCGCAAACGATGGTCATGCCCGGCTGCGTGTATCCCTGCTCGGGACCGATGACATGGACAATGCCCTGGCGAATATCGCCGACGCCGTAGTACGGCACTCCAAAGTCCTCGACGTTCTTCCGCAGCGTCTCCACCTGCTGGACGCTGAGTGGGTCGGTCCAGGGCTTGTCGCGGTCGATGGTCGGGACGTTGTGATCCACGGTGGCAAGCGTGAGGTCGGGCCGGCGCACTTTGCGCCCCGCCAGGCGGAGGCTTTCGAAGGCCTGCGGCGAGGTCACTTCGTGCACGAGGTGGAGGTCTATGTAGAGCAGGTCCGGCTTGCCTTCAGCACGGCGGACAAGGTGGTTATCCCAGATCTTCTGGGAGGTAGTCCGGGGTTGGGACATCGACGAACTCCGGGGCGCGACTGCCCGATCGGGGCGGCGCCAGTGGTGGCCATAAGTGTAGGGCAGCCCCGCCCACGGCGCATCGACACCCGTGAGCCCGGCTTAGCGGCGAACAGTGCGGCGGAGAGTCGAGACCTTCGAATCCCTGCGCGGCGCGGGGGCCTCGGCCGACGAAAGCTCCGAAAGGCGTTCCAGGATGCCCAGCAACGTGGAGCCCACGCCCGTGGTGTTGTTCATCAGCACCGGTTTGCCGGCGGATTCAGCCACTTCCTTTGCCCGGCCACTTGCCGCGTGGCCGATGTAGGCCGTGTTGATGACGACGAGGTCGCAGGCGCCCCGGCAGAGCGCCGGTAACTGCTCGCCGTTCTTCGCCTCCGTGGCGTCGAGCCAGTCCACGTCGAGCGACCAGCCTTGCAGCAATGGCAACCCGTGGCCCTTCATGCGCTGATGTCCGCCCACGAGGACGACGTGCCGGCCGGGGAACGAAGGGGCCGGGGGCTCCTCCTGCGCCGCCGCCTCCGGGATCAGCGCACGGATTTCGGCCCGGTGTTCGGGATAGATATCGCCGAGGGTGAGCAAGTCCGCGACGACTTCCCTGTTCTCGGCAAGCTGTGCGATGTCCGAGCGGCCGATCATCTCGGCCACCTCAGTCATCGGCGAACCTTCGTCCAGGAGGATTTCGGCGAGCAGCACCACAGCGCGGGCGCGCAACGGCCGGTAGCCGGTGAGCGTTTCCCCACAGAGCGCACGCAGCTTTTCGGTGGAGGCCTCGTCCCAGAGGTGGCGGACGAGCCGCTGGAAGGCCTTCCGCGCATCTTCATCATGGCCGAGGCGCAGGGCGGCGTTGAGCGCGCGGCGGTAGATCAACTCTCTCTGATCGCGGGCAAACATCTTTGCGCCGGGGAACGAGCGCTCGTCTTCGACCATGTCCGCGAGGTCGTTCAGGAGGTTGTCCGGGTGCGAGCCGCCATCCAGGAGATCGAGGAGGTCGAGCACCTGCGAAACGGGGTCAGTGACTCCGCGCCTCACCGCCGAGAGATACGCGTCGTCGGCGATGGCACGCGAGAGGGTGGGATCGCCGTTGTAGAGCACTAATTCCAGATGCGCGGCCGAATTTTCCAGCCGCGACTTCGCCAGCATTTCGATGTATCCCGGGAAGTGCGCGGCGTTGATGCGTTCGCCTTCTGGAGCGAGGGCAAAGACGGCGAGGAACTCACCGTAGCGCCGCCACGAACCCGTCCGCGGGAGGTAGTCGAGAAGGGCGCGCCGCTGCTTGAGCGTGGCGACGTGGGCGGGCAAAGGCGCGATGCAGGCGAGAATGGCCACCGCGCCCCAGAGCGTGAGTTTGCCTTCAAGCGCGGGGAAGACTTCCAGCGCGCGCGTGACCAGGTTCGCGCCATCGCCCGCGGTGGACGTGTCGGCGGCTTCGGGCCAGCGCCATTCCCAGCTGTCGATCGATTCCACCTCGGCGGCGCCCGCTGATTGGAGGGCGTTCGCATAGAGCATGGCACCCAGGGCGAACGCTTCGGGCGCCAGTCCCTCTTCGCGCACGACGTTTGCGATGCGCACGAGCGGCGACGCCCCGCCGCGGACCGTCGAGACCAGGTGAAGGACGCGGCAGTAGTCCCGGAGAAGCGGTTCCGCGCGTCCGAGGAAGCGGTCGGTGACAAAGAGCTCGAGGTGGGTCCGGGAAGCTTCGGAGCTGATGGCGTCGCGGTCGAAGCCGGAATTGCCGCGAAGCTCCTCGAGCAGCCGCTCCTGGAATCCTTCGAGGTCACGGATGGGCGCCGTGGGCCCACATTCGTTGTTCACCAGTTCGAGAACCGTGCGCTTGTAGGCGCGCGCCGCAGACTCGGCGAAAGGTTCGACGAGCGGGGAATTCATGGCGGTGTTGAGGTGGCGGAAGGCGATTTCGAAGCCTCCGCTGGCGAGCGCGGCCACGCCGGCAATCGCGTGAAGGGTGGCTGTGTCCTCGGTCTCGGCGACCTGCAGCCTGACCTGCGCGGTCTCGAGCGCGAGGGCGGCGTCCCGTTCCGCGAGGGCGAGCATCTCTTCGAACCGGGATTCACGGGCGGAAGGTTCCGGTTCCCGCACGGCTTCCGGCGAAACCTCATCGCCCGGCCGATGCTGAGGCTGCGGTGGAGGTGCGGGGCTGGGCAGCACCGACGCCCCGGAGGTCAGTAGCGCCATCATCTGTTCGAGACGCTCCACGCTCTGGAGCAGCCGGTCGACTTTGTCTTCGATCGAGGCGTCGATGGCCGGGGCTTGCGATACCGCCGGCCGTTCCACGAGCGGGCGCTCTTGCGGCGCGGCCAATGGTGTCACCGGCAGGTGCAGCGTCCGTTCGATCTCCTGCTGTTCATCGATCCGTTTTAGTGCGAGGTAGTCCGCAGCTTCGTCATCGACGTGCAGCAGCGGCCCAAAGGCGTCCTGGAGGATTTCGAGCGCGAGCGGCATGGCCGGAACGAACCAGCGTTTGTCTCGCGGCGACCAGCGGTAGCCGGGCACCAGGCGGAGGAGATCCTTGTCCGTGAAAGTGCATTCCACCGCGAGCTGCGGCCCGTCCCGGGTGATATGGGCCGGATTCTGGGCCTGCGCGAACACGCGCTCACGCGCGGCCGCTGCCTCCGTCTGCACGAACTCATCGCCGGCGAGCCAGCCCTGCGCACCGAAGACGCGGTCCAGGGCGCGCACGAGCGCGAGGCCCGCAGTGCTCTGCGTGAACAGCCAGGCGTTGCGGTCGCTGCTCCAGCGAAGGCCGGGAATGCGGCGCGCGTGGGCGGCTTCGCGCACGTCGGTCGCGAGCACATAGTGGCTCTCGTCGGCATACAACACCGGCATGGCGGCCACGATACCATCGCGCATCCCGTTGCGGATGCCGGGGAACTCCCCGACGTTGGGCATGCGACACACGGTGTCGCCGAACGAAGGAACGGCCATGCGGCGCAGGCGCGAACCCCTCCGCGCGGCAAACGCGGAGGGGTCGGGGAAGAGGCAGCACTCGGGCTGGCTCACTCCTTCGTGAAGTGCCAGCTCCACGTCTGGGTGATGCCGGCCTGCGGATAGGTCTGGGTCCACGTCCCCTGGATCGTGTTTCCATCGTCTGAGACGAAGAACTCCTGGAAGGGGTCTGTCGAGAACCAGAACGCTCCGGCGCCACTCAGCGGCTTTTCGTAGCCGCCACCCTTTGGGCAGGTGTAGGGCACCTTCTCGCCGAGACCGCCTGTACCCACGCCGGTGTAGCGAACTTTGTCGCCCCATTCGAAGATGTCGAGCTGGCCGAGGCCTTCGTTACCGCCCGGGTTGGGCCAGACGATCTGGTAGCTCCCCGAACGGGAACCGGAGCAGGGGTTCAACGTGCTGAGGGCGTCGGTTCCGGAATGGTGCCAGGTCACGCTGCCCGAAGTTGCCTTGTAGTAGCGCTGGGAGAGGGCCGGATCGTGCTCCCAGCGAAGGGTGACCTCGGACGTCTCCGTCGCGTTCGTCCAGGACGTTTGCTGAGTCCACGTGCTGGAGATGGTGCCAATCCAGCCGGAGCAGCCGATCGTCTTGCCCTTCACAATGAAGTTGCCGGCATCGAACACGTGGCTGCGGTTTTCGAACTCCGCGTTGCTGATGATGATGGCCAGCTCTTCGATCTTCTCCTCCGGCTTTTCGCGGCAGTACTTCGCCGTGACGACGTCCGTCCAATCCTCGATCGCCTTCCAGTCGCCGCCGTACATGCGGACCATTGCCTGCACCTTGATCGAAGGGTCATTGAAGTAGGCGACGGGGTTCGTGATCTCGACCGACTTGACGGCGTTGTCGTAGAAGTTGAAGTGGTAGTGCTTTGCGGAGAGGTGGCCGACCTTCGTCGCGGCAGTGGCTTCGCCCAGGTGCACGTCGATGTCCGTCCAGGGGGCGCGGTCGATCATCCCGTCCCACTGCTGGTATTCGGTGACCGGCGGCCGGTTCCAGTTGCGAAGCGCGAAATCGTGGAACGCGTCCTTGAAGGCCGCTCCTCCTCCCACAGCCTGGGCAACCGCATCGAGGCTGTTCTGGTATTCGGCCGCGTTCCAGATGGCGGGGATGACCTGGTCGCCCTTCATATTCGAAAGGTAGAAAAAGAAAAGGTAGGCGCCGTAGGGGTGATAATCCCAGATCGCGAACTTCTCGAGCGGGATGTCCTTCTCGTTGTTGTTCAGGAAGTCTTCGGCGTAGACCTGCTCCGTCTGGAGGTTCGGGTAGACAAAGTCTTCGGCCCAGGTGGCGGTCGCTTCCATCATCCAGCGGTAGTCGAGGCAGTCGGCGCCACGGCCGTGGGCGAACTGGAGCGAGTGCATGAATTCGTGCGCGACCGTCCCGTTGAGGGTGGGCCCGCCCGGCACGTTGGTGTTGACGACCATGTAGGAGGGCGTCTCTTTGCACTTGCCCGGGTAGGCGGAGACGAAGGCAAGCTTGCCGAAGTCCTTGGGGTTCGTTGGAGGCGGAATCCTGGCCAGGTAGATGTCGTAACGACCGTCACCACCGTTGGCCACGCCAACGCCGGCGTCGCTCGGCGGCGCGTATTCCTCGCCCATGAGGCCGACGAGGTCGGGCCAGATCTTGGTCTCCATGGCGTTGAAGATCTGCTGAGCGCGGGCCTCGTCCTGGGAATGGTGCCACCAGACCCGGATCCTGGGCGACTCGATGAATTGCCAGGCGATGGGCGCCCGCGGGGAACCGCCCTGGAGCGATGCGGACTGGCCGGCCGAGAGCTCGACCCAGCTGCCCGGGGCCATCGGTACCGAGGTGAACGGCAGCACGAGGGCCTGGGCCGCCGGTGAAAGCGTGGGGTAGAGCTCTGAGGCCTCCTCGACGCCATCCATGTGGGGCGACTGGCGGCCGTTGAACTGGGCAGGGAGGCGCGGGTCGGAGAAGTCGGCGTAGACGCGGTAGACGATGGCCGACTCCTGGGCGGTCGTCCCCGGGATGATGGGCAGGGTGTTGGTGGCGAGGGCATTGTCGATGAGGACGTAGGCAAACTCGTCGAGCGGCGGGGGAGGCGGAGTCGTTCCGCCGGGCACCTGGATGAGGGTGCCGGAGGGGGACTGGAAGAAGTAGTAGCCGGGCGCGGTGATGCCGCCGGTGAGGGTGTTGAAGGCGTCGGGGAAGCCGCGGAACCAGAAGTTGAAGCCCTGGGCCTCGTTGTTCCAGCGGAAGACGGCGCTCACGCCTGCGGGGAGGTCGGCCGGGTTGGCTATGGCGCCACCGGTCCAGAGCTTGCCCGTGGCGCCGGGGACGGTGGAGAAGGGGGGGTCGGCGGCCTGGAGCGGGTCGAAGCATCACGCAGGCCGCGTCGCGGCCGTGTGTCGCCATCGCCCGCTCGAGCAGGTCGAAA
>CAYYSD010000013.1:30064-36491 GCA_964474285.1 uncultured Anaerolineaceae bacterium
CGCCACCGGTCCAGAGCTTGCCCGTGGCGCCGGAGACGGTGGAGAAGGACGGTTCAGGGGCCGGGAGCTGGTAGCCGCTGCTGCCAGGCATGGTCACGGCCGTCGGAGTAGCGGACTGGAAGAAGTAGTAGCCGTGCGTCTGGAGACTGGCGAGGGTGTTGAAGTTCGCGGGGAAGCCGCGGAACCAGAAGTCGAAGCCCTGGGTGTCGTTGGACCAGTGGAAGACCGCGCTGACACCCGCGGGCAGGGAGCCGCCGTCGCCGCCGAGCGGCATCGGGGTTCCCGCCCAGGTCTGGCCCGTGGCGCCGGGGACGGTGGTGAACTGGAGGTCGGCGGCGTGGGCGGTGTCGATGCCTCCCGGCGAACGCAGCGCCATCAGCCCCACCAGGGCCGCCAGGGTGAGGGCAAGGGTAGCGGTGCGCGCGAGCTGCATGGCAGGTCACTCCATGGGGGAAATACCTGCCCATTCCACGGGAAATGTCTCTCGCGTTCGTCCCCACACGGTGACAACCCCGAGCACTACATTCGGGGGAGCAAGATCGGAGCGCGCAGGGGATAGCCCTTCGGGTGGCCACGATGACCCAACGAGCCACGAACGGAGTGAGCGGACCCGGTCCGTGGCACGACCCACGCCCGGCACCACCGCACGGCTCACTCCCGTTCGCCGCCCGGATTCGGTCCGTGGGGCGTCGAGGCGTCTACGGCTCCGTCTGGGTCGTCTTTGAATCCTTCACCGTTACCGTGATGTGGGACATCGCCGTTGCGCCCGGGGCGCCGTGCCAGTGGTTTTCGCCCGCGGGGATGAGGATGACGTCTCCCTCGGAGACGCTTCGCTCCTCGTTGTCCGTGGCCACCACTCCCGTACCGGCGGTGATGATCAGGATCTGGTCGCCGCTGTGGATGTGGAACTTGTTCCGCGACCCCGCGCTGAAGTGCACGATGCCGAAGTTGTAGTTGTTGCTGTCACCCGGGGCGAAGACTCCCTGGCGGGTGACGCCGGGCGTGAACAGTGCCCCCGTGGCGGGCTCGATCGGGACTTCGGAAGTGCGAACAACCTTCATGGCGCTGAACCTCGCGAGTATGTGGTCGGGCTCAGTCTACCGCCCGGGAGGTTCAACCGTGCCACCACGCAATTTCCGGAGCTGGCCCCTTGCCTGCATCAGCACACACCGTCGAAACACGGACCTGCCATACTCGAACGATGACAGCGCCTCTCAGGGTCCGTGTAGGCTGCGAGTTCGGCTTCGCGTCTGCCGCTCCCACGCATTGCGTCTTCCAGGTGGAACCATGCCGCACCGACCGGGGATCCATCCTCCAGGAGCACTGGACGTTGTCGCCTGACGCCCGCCGGCGCGGCTACCGGGACCTCTACGGCAACCTCTGTCAGCGCGTCGACCTGCCGGCAGGCCCCTTCTCCCTCGCCTACGACGCGATTGTGGAAGTGCCCCCGGGCCACGACGATGAGGACTTCTCGGCCGCGGAGGCGGCGCCGTCAAGCCTCCCTGACGATGTCCTCGTCTACACCCTGCCGAGCCGCTACTGTCTTTCGGACGAACTTGGGAACGAGGCCTGGCGGCTGTTCGGCGGTCTCGCACCCGGTTGGGGGCGCGTCCAGGCGATCTGCGACTTCGTCCACCACAACATCACGTTCACGGCGGGCGCCAGTTCGCCGCTCACCTCCGCAGTTGATGTGTACCGCACCCGAACCGGGGTCTGCCGGGACTTCGCGCAACTTGCGATCACCTTCTGCCGCGCCCTCAACATCCCGGCGCGCTACGCCTTCGGCTACATGCCCGAGATCGATATCGAACCCGACGGGACGCCGATGGACTTCGCCGCATGGATGGAAGTCTGGCTGGGCGGTCGCTGGTACACCTTCGATCCCAGGAACAACGTGCCCAGGCCCGGGCGCATTCTCGTCGGCCGCGGCCGCGATGCCCTCGATTGCGCGATGCTCACGAGTTATGGTGATGCCGCGATGCGGACCTTCCTCGTCTGGGCCGATGAAGTTCCCCCCGGCACGAACCCGGGAGCCCTCGCGTGACTGACACGTCGCGCCAGGAAGAGTGGCTGAGCGCCCGTGAACTGGCGCTCGATCCCGCCGCGCTGGACCTGGAGTCCGCCGCGCGCCTCCGCTTTGTCCTCAACCAGACCTTCCGGTACCGCTACGAAGGCCCGGTCACCAGGCTCGAACAGCGCCTGATGGTGTTGCCCCCTGAACGGCACGGCTCGCAGCAGCTCGCTTCCGGCCGCATCTCCGTGCGCGGCGCCGACGGCGCGGTGGCCCGGCTGAGAGACGCGTTCGGCAATTCGATCGCTGATGTGTCCGTCCCGGTCGTCGAAGAGGCGGTGGAGTTCCACGTGCTGGCCGTCATCGAACGCTCGGGCCGCTCACATGCGACGCTGCCCGAGGCAGCACTGCGCGACCCACGGTACCTGGCGCCCACGCCCCTCACCGAGGCTGACGACGCCCTCACGAGCGCGGCCCGCGACACGGTCGGTGCGCTTTCGCCCGGGCTGGAAGCGGCCGAACGTCTGAGCGAACTGGTGAACCGATCCCTGCCCTACCGTAAAGGCGCGACCTCGATTGGCACCACTGCCGCGGAGGCGTTCGCCATCGGCGCGGGGGTCTGCCAGGACCATGCACATGTCATGCTCGCGCTCTGCCGGGCGGTCGGGATTCCCGCGCGCTACGTCTCCGGCCACCTCATCGGCGAAGGCTCAACGCATGCGTGGGTGGAGGTGCTTCTCCCGGGACCCGGCGAACACGCCACCGCCCTGCCCCTCGATCCGTGCCACGGCCGCCGCGCCGGGGCCGACTACGTCACCGTCGCTGTGGGCCGGGACTATCGCGAAGTCGCGCCCACGTCCGGCGCCTATCACGGCCGCCACGCGAACATCCTTAGCTCGGAAACCATCCTCGGCGTCACCATCGTTCCCTGATCGGTCACGTCACGAACGAGCCGCCGGCGCATGAAAGAGAAAGGGCCGTCCATTGTTGGACGGCCCTTTGAATGTCGCGTCAGCGCCTCGGTGCTACGCCAGCTTCATCGCGAGTGTCTGGGCGAGGTCCAGGTGGATGCCGGGGCCCATCGTCGTGGTCAGCGTGGCCGAGCGGATGTACTGGCCCTTGGCTTCGCGCGGCTTCGCGGCATTGAGCGCCTCGATCAGCGCAGCCATGTTGTCGCGCAGCTTGTCGTCCTCGAAGCTCACCTTGCCGAGCGGCGCATGGATGTTCGCCAGGCGGTCCAGGCGGAATTCCACGCGGCCCTGCTTCGCTTCCGTCACGGAACGGGCAATGTCTTCGGCGTTCACGACCGTCCCGGAACGCGGGTTCGGCATGAGGCCGCGCGGACCGAGGATGCGGCCGAGGCGGCCCACCTTGCCCATCATTTCACGCGTGGCGATGGCGACATCGAAGTCCGTCCAGCCGCCGGAGATGCGCGTGATGAGGTCATCGCTGCCAACGAAGTCGGCGCCGGCATCCGTCGCCCATCGGACGGCTTCGCCTTCGGTGAAGACGAGCACCCTGAGCACTTTGCCCAGGCCATGCGGCAAAACAGTGCTGCCGCGAATCTGCTGTTCGGCGTGCCGGGGGTCGAGGCCCGTCTTGATGTGGATCTCCACGGTCTCGTCGAACTTCGCCGGGTGGACTTCCTTCGCCAACGAGATGGCTTCATCGACGGCGTAGAACTTTGCCTTGTCGACCTTTGCGGCGGCTTCCAGGTAGCGCTTTCCCTTTTTCGGCATAGCTATTCGACCTCGATGCCCATGCTGCGGGCGGTGCCTTCGATGATGAGCATCGCTTCATCGATGGTGTTTGCGTTGAGGTCGGGCATCTTCGTCTCCGCGATCTTCCGGAGGTCGGCGACGCTCACCTTGCCCACCTTGTTCATCCGAGGGTTGCCGCTGCCCTTATCCACGCCCGCGGCCTTGCGGAGCATGTCGGCGGCGGGCGGCGTCTTGAGGACGAAGGTGAACGAGCGGTCTTCGAAGATGGTGAGCTGCGCAGGAATAATCTGCCCGGCCATGTTGGCCGTGCGGGCGTTGTAGTCCTTGCAGAACTCCATGATGTTCACGCCGTGCTGGCCCAATGCGGGACCAACAGGCGGGGCCGGGTTCGCTTTCCCGGCGGGCAGTTGCAGTGTCACCACTGCGCGGACTTTCTTTGCCACTAGGGTCTCCTGTGTGTTGTAACGGCGCGCTCGTTGGCACGCCTCCACGTAGAAGGGATCTGCGCATGCGAAGGCTATCGGTTGATGGCTCCTGGGTGCTGTTCCCCTTCGCTTCACCCGGCGGGCCGGGAACGCGCCCCTTCACGGGCGCGAAGCACCAGTATGCGGGGCCGGGATGCTATCGGGCAAACGAACCGCTGGGTGTGGTGCCTGCTGTATACTCCGTTCACTTCGTATCTTGGAGATACCAGACTATGTCCGATGTCATCAGCGTCCGCGATGAAGGCCACGTTCGCACCATCATCATGAACCGCCCCGAGAAGAAGAACGCCCTCAACGACGAGCTCGCCTGGGGCATCGTCTACGCGGTCGAGGACGCCTCCCGCGAGGACAACGTCTGGATCATCGGCATCACCGGCGTTGCCGACGCCTTCTGTTCGGGGCTTGACCTCTCCGGCCCGGCCCCTGAGGTGAGCGCCAGCCGCCTCACCCCGATGGAGAGCTACCTGGACGAGTTCAGCTGGGTGAGCCGCTTCCCGTTGATGCGCTACAGCTGCGACAAGCCAATCGTCGCCGGGATCAACGGCGTAGCGGTTGGCGCGGGCCTGTCGCTCGCCATGTCCTGCGACATCCGCCTCATGGCCCGCAATGCGCGGCTCATGGCCGGCTATCCGCGCATCGGCGGCTCGCCGGATGGCGGTCTGACGTGGACGCTGGCCCAGGCGATGAACTACGAGCAGGCGCTCCGCTTCCTCCTCGAGAACCGCACCGTCCAGGGCGATGAGGCGCTCAAGCTCGGGCTTGTCGGTGAGGTAGTGGACGACGATGCCTTCGCCGCGCGCTTCCACGACTACTGCCAGTCGCTCACGAACCTCTCCCCCATCACCGGGCGGCTTTCGAAGCGCGGCGTCGCCGCCGGGACGCGCGACATCGATGTCGAGTCCCAGATGCGCTACGAGCTCGCCAACATCCGCAAGGCGTTTTCGAGCGAGGACGGCCGGGAGGCACGGGCCGCCTTCCTCGAGAAGCGCCCGCCGGTGTTCAAAGGGCGGTAGCGTGTCGATTCGATACGTTATGCTTGTCCCATGACAGCGCCGGTTCTCGAACAGTTACTGACCGCCGAAGAGTTCTTCGAACTCCCGGACCCCCTCGAGGGCGGAAAGATGGAGCTCGTCGCCGGGAGGGTGGTAACGAATATGCCGGTGAGCCACGGGCACGGCGAACGTGTCACAAATATCGTGTTCGCCCTCAAGCTTTTTCTCCAGGATCGGCCAATCGGGCGGCTCTCGGTCGAAACTGGCTTTCTCATCCGCCGGGACCCGGATTCCGTCCGGGCTCCCGATGTCGCCTTCCTGTCGAACGAAATGGCGCCCGAAGGGGGCATCCCCGACGAGGGCTTCGTCCCTTGCCCGCCAACGCTGGCGGTTGAAGTCATTTCCCCGGACGACCGGGATGAGGAAGTGTCCGAGAAGCTCGCCGCCTACCTGGCTGCCGGCGTTCAGCGCGTCTGGATCGTCCGGAAGAAGACCGAGTCGGTGACCGTCCACCGTCCCGATGGTACGGCCCGCATCTATGGCCGGGACGAAACGCTCACCAGCGACGAGGCCGGCTTCAGCGTTCCCGGGTTCGCACTGCCCGTCGGCCGGATTTTCGCCTAGGAAGCTCGCTGCTCCCCCAGCCGTTCGAAGGCGACGGCGGCCGCGCCGAGCAGGCCCGCGTCGTCGCCCAGCGTGCTCAGCCGAACAAGCGTGCCGGACGCCGGCCCATAGGCAATGGAGTACATCGCCTTCCGCAGGGGGTCCAACAACATGTCGCCCATCGCCAGCAGACCGCCGCTGAGCGTGATCGCGTCCGGGTTCAGGACGTTGGCGAGCCCGCCGAGCGCGATGCCGAGCAGATGGCCGCCGTGCCGGATCTCCGCTTCCGAAGCCTGGCAACCACGCGTGGCCGCGTCGTAGAGCTGTTCCGCGCTTGGCACGCCATAGTTCGCAATCTCCTGGAGCACGCGCGACCGGCCGCTCTCAACCAGGATGCGCGCCCGTTCGGCGAACGCGACGCCGCTCACCATCGCCTCCAGGCATCCGCGCGAACCGCAAGCGCAGCGTGGGCCGGAAGGGTCGATGACCATGTGGCCGATTTCTCCGGCGAGGCCCTTTGTGCCGCGATAGAGCTGTCCGTTGATGACGAGGCCGCCCCCGATGCCGGTGCCGAGCGTGGCGTGGAGCAAGTTCGTCGTGCCGCGGCCCGCGCCG
>CAYYSD010000014.1:0-36114 GCA_964474285.1 uncultured Anaerolineaceae bacterium
GGACGTGGACGGCGCCCACATTCGCACGCTGCTGCTGACGTTCTTCTACCGCAACATGGCGGAGCTGATTAACGGGGGCTACCTTTACATGGCACAGCCACCGCTGTACAAGGCCTCCAGCGGCCGCCAGGTAGGGTACTTCCACAGCGATGCGGAGCTGGAGTCGTTCGTAAAGGGGAAGCGGAACGTGAACGTGCAGCGCTTCAAGGGCCTTGGCGAAATGAACGCCGACGAGCTCTGGGAGACGACGATGCGGCCCGACAACCGGACGATGCTGCAGGTGAGCGTGCACGACGCGGCCGACGCCGACAGTGTCTTCTCCGAACTCATGGGCGACGAAGTGAGCTACCGCCGCCGTTTCATCCAGACGCACGCGGCCGAAGTGAAGAACCTCGACGTCTAGCGGAGAGCGTCGGCAGGTTGGGTATACCGAAGTCATGACGACGAGAGAAGCACTGCACGCGCTTATCGATTCGCTTCCCGAAGGGATGGTCGAACCGGCGCTGCGAAACATCACGGAACTTCGTGATGATCCGTGGGCCTGGGCGTTGAAGTACGCTCCCGTCGACGACGAAGAATACTCGGACGATGATCGGGCTGCGTCGCAGCGAGCTGCAGAATCCTCGGGGCGCGGCGAGGTCTTGAGCACGGCTCAAGTGGATGCACGCCTTAGCCGGTGAGCGACGTTCAGCGGCATCCAACGACTGACGCGGACCCCCCGAACCGCGCCGTCAGCCATCCTGCGCTATCCTGAACGCATGCCTGAACAGTACGTCGCATCCGACAAGCGCACCGGGCTGGAAGTCGCGGTCACCGGCGAGTTTCCGCCGGGCCACGACGACCGCATCCGCATCGCTCGCACAACGCAGCTCTTCACGCGGCTCATGTCGACGATCCTGGCGACCGAGAGCGAAGCGGACCGGCGCGAACGCTTCCTCGCCATCGAGACGCAGCTGGAGCTCGCCGAGGCGCTCATCCGCGAGGATCTGGAGGAGGTTCAACGCCTCATGCGCCAGACCATGGAGAAGATGGGCATCACCAAAGAGCAACTCGACGAGATCGCCAAGCGGCTGATCGAACAGTTCGGCGACCAGCCACCCGGCGGCGGCTTTCCACCCCGCGACGACGACCCGCTGTTCCCTCCCAGCCACTGAGTGCCGCCCCGCGATTGGAGTTCGCGACAACGGCTGTCAGCATCGCGGCATGGCCTGTTCACACCCCCCGGAAGAGCGTCAACCTGTGTATGAAGGCACGGCGAACGCGCGCGCGGACCGCGAGTTTTGCAGCCTGTGCGGCGAGCACATCTACCTCGAGCGAGCGGCGTTTCAGCGGGCTTCGCTCGCGGCCATGTCGCGAGTCCACGCTCCTGACGGCAGGACGCGCCGGGCCGGTTAGCGGGCCATCGCCTGGTACTCGCGATTGGGCATGATGCCGGCGGCAGAGACAAGCCTGTTCGTGAAGTTGAACATGGCCGCCACCTCCACGATGTCCCAGAGGTCCTCGTCCGCGAATCCGAAGGTGCGCAGGGCGGCCAGATCATCTTCGTGGCAGGACGATGGCTCACGTGTGAGCTTCACGGCGTAGTCGAGCATGGCGACCTGCCGCGGTTCGAGTCCCGCGCGGCGATAGTCGATGGTGACGCGGTCGCCCTTCACGGGGTCCTTGAGCAGTGCCCGCACGGCAAACCCGTGCGCGGTCATGCAATAGAGGCAACGGTTGTAGGCGGACACGGCCACCGAGATCATCTCCCGTTCGGCGCGGGAGAGGCCGGGGCTGGGCTGCATCAGGTGTTCGAAGTGCGCCCGCCAGAGGTTGAAGCGGTCCTCGCGCCAGGCGAACGCGATGAAGACATTGGGAACGAACCCGAAACGCTCGTCGAGCTGGGTGAAGAGCGCCTGCGTCTCCGGGGAAAGCGTCGAGCGTTCGGCAACGGGGAACCAGGAGACTCGTTCGGGGGATTCAGTCATGGCGGGCAAACCTGGATGGGCAGTTCCCGCAGGATGGACCGGCAGGGGTCACAACGCAATCCTGACCGCCCGTGTTTGCCGTTCGCAGGCTCCGCCGTACCATGAACGCACTATGCTGCCATCGCTGTTCGCGGTTTTCCTCGCCATCGACATCGACATTGATCCAACGATCGGCACGCTTGGTCCGTTTACCCTGACGTGGCACGGGCTGTTCACGGCGATTGGCATCATCGCCGGTGTCTCGCTGTCCGTTTGGCTGGCGAAGAAGGACGGGATCCCGCCAGAGATCGCGCAGGAGATCGCGCTGGTGGGCGTGCCCAGCGCCATCGTTGGGGCCCGCCTGTTCTACGTGATCGAGCACTGGGACCGCTTCCAGCACGACCTCGACGGCATCGTGTTCGGGATCACTGAAGGCGGCATCACCCTCTATGGCGGCCTCATCGGCGGCGTGGTGGGAGGGCTCATCTACGCGCTCTTCCACAAGTGGCCGATCGCCATCACACTCGACGCGGCCGCTCCCGGGATGGTGCTCGGGCAGGCGCTCGGGCGCGTTGGGGATCTCATCAACGGCGAACACTGGACCGACGCGACGGACCTGCCCTGGGCCGTTCGCTACGTGCACCCGAACACGCTTGGGGAGCTCGGCGTGGCGGTGCACCCTACGGCCGGCGGCTACGAACTGCTGGGCGACCTCATCATCTGCGCCGGGCTGGTGTTTCTCGGGCGCCGCTACCTGAGAGTACCCGGCCTGGGCTTCGCGACCTACATCGTGGCCTACGCCGGCATGCGGTTCTTCCTTTCGTACACACGCACGAATGAGCAGGTGTTCTTTGACATCCCGGTGCCGCAGTTAGTCAGCGGCGCGCTTGTCGGCCTCGGACTGATCATCGCCGGCATCCTCGCGAAGTGGCCCGGCCCGATCACCCCGGAATACGCCGAGCGCGTCTGGGGCGATAGCGAGGGAGACGACGACACAGCCAAGCCCTCGCAACGCGCCCACGCGTGACCGGCGGGGGCACGACCCCACCTGGCGCGCTCCCGGACGTCGTTCTCTACGAACGGGATGGGTGCGGGTTGTGCCAACAGGCGGCCGAACTGCTGGCCCGGCTCGCGCCGAAGCTGCGGTTCACACTCAGCCGCGTGAATATCGAAACGGACGACGATCTCCTCAAACGCTACGTCCTCGAAATTCCCGTCGTGGCTGTGGGAGGGCGCGAAGTGGCTCGAGCCCCAATCCGGAGTGCCGCTGCGTTCGAGGAGGCTCTGCGCTCGGCGATCGCCGATTTGCCTCCCAAAGGATGACCCATAGACTGAGGCGCGCAGGCAAAGGGGACGAGAATGGGACAACTTGAAGGCAAGGTGGCGGTCATCACCGGCGGAGCGAGCGGCATCGGAGAGGGAACCGTGCGGCGCTTCGTGGAAGAAGGCGCCCGGGTCGTGATCGCCGACATCCAGGAAGCGCGGGCGCGCAAGCTGGTTGAAGAGCTGGGCACGGTCACTGCATTCCACCAGACGGACGTCACGCAAGAGGCCGAGGTGGAAGGGGCGATCCGGCAGGCGGTGGAACGCTGGGGCCGGCTGGACTGCATGTTCAACAACGCCGGCGTCCCGGGAGTGAGCGGGCCCATCGCTGAGACGGACATGTCCGGGTTCGACTCCACCATCGCCATCCTGCTGCGCGGCGTCGTCATCGGGATGAAGCACGCCGCGAAAGTCATGGCTCCGCAGGGCAGCGGCAGCATCATCAGCACGGCCAGCATAGCCGGCCTGGGCGTTGGCTTCGGCCCTCACGTCTACAGCGCGGCCAAGGCGGCGGTCGTGCACCTCACGCGGAGCGTCGCAAACGAACTGGGCGAGCAGGGCATCCGGGTCAACGCGATCGCGCCCGGGGCCATCGCAACGCCGATCTTCGGCAAAGCCATGGGACTGCCGGATGAGCAAGCGGACGCCGTGGCGGAGATGATGGCCGCGCGTTTCGCCACGTCGCAGCCCATCCAGCGAGCGGGCCGTCCGCGCGATATCGCCGAGGCGGCCCTCTGGCTGGCAAGCGACGCCGCCAGCTTCGTCACGGGCACCACCTTGCTGGTCGACGGCGGACTTACGACGGGGCGGCTCTGGTCTGAGCGCCAGGCTGCACAGGCGGCCATTCGCCCGCAGTAACGACAGCGGCAACACCAGGCTGGAAGCGCTTGCGGCCCTGGATGAGAGCCGGTATTATCTGCCTTACTGAGACTTCGTATCATAAGGTCGCGAGCAAATGCACCACACCGCCAGGATTGCTGTCCTGTTCGTCCTCCTCCTTGCGCTCCCGGTCGTCACAGCGTGCGGAGGCGATGACGGTGGCGACGACTCCGGCAAGCTGAAGGTCGTCGCAACGACCGTCCAGGTTGGCGCTGTCGCCCGCGAAGTCGGCGGCGATTCGATCGCCCTGACCGTGCTCGCCGGCCCCGGCGTCGATCCCCACGATTTCGAACCGACGGCGAAGCAACTGAAAAGCATCGACGAAGCGCGAGTGATCCTCCGCAACGGGATCGGCCTGGACGAGTGGCTGGACCATGCGATCAAGAGCGCCGGCGGCGAACAGCGGGCCACGACCGTCACCAGCGGCATCGCCATCCGGAGCGGCAGCGGCGCGGGCAGCGAAGATCCCCATGTCTGGCACGACCCGGCGAACGTCAAGACGATGACCGCCAACATCGCGAAGGCCCTCGCCGCCGCCGACCCCGCAAACGCCTCAACCTATGGCCAGCGCTTCGAGGCATACGCGATGAAGCTCGATGCGATCGATGCCGAGATTCGCACCCTCATCGACTCCATCCCAGCGCCCAATCGGAAGGTCGTGACCGATCACGACGCGTTCGGGTACTTCTTCGCGCGGTACGGCATCGAACTCGTTGGCGTCGTGATTCCCGGGTCCACAACGCAGAGCGAGCCTTCCGCGCAGGAGGTCGCTGCCCTGATCCAGACCATCAGGCGCGAGAGTGTGAAGGCGATCTTCTCGGAAGAGACTGCCGACCCGAAGGTCGCACGCCAGGTGGCGGCGGATACGGGCGTGAAGATTATCGACAACCTGCTCGGTGACTCACTGGGCGAGCCGGGTTCGGGGCAAGAGACGCTTGACGGGATGTTGCTCTTCAACGCGCGCACGATCGCCGGCGCGCTGAAGTAGCCGACGCTCCACCTACCGGGCGTTTGCGACGATCTGGAGCGTGAAGGCTGAAAACGCGGGCTTCTCCAGCTCGATGATGGACTCCACGAGTTCGCGGTCGACGGTGGCAGGGTCATCCACACGCAGGACGACATCGAAGCGGAAAGCAAGCGAACGGTCGGCGCTCACGTCGCGGACGGTCGGCTCCGTTATCTCGGGAGCGTAGCCGGTGTAGAGGCGGATGAACTCGCTCAGTCCCCGGCGTGTGCCCCGGAAGCGGTAGAGCGGCACAGCCGCGGCGATGAGGTCGCGGCGGCGGCGTTCCGGCCAGCGCGGGTCGAGCACCAGGCCGACCCATGAGCCAAGCCATTCGATGAGGCTGGCCGGCACGTGGGCGGGGTCGAAGATGTAGGGAATGTTGCCGACGGTGCGGTGCACCGGGCTGAGAATGTGTTCAAAGATGAGGAGGAAGCGGCCGATGAAGTCGCTCTCTTTGTAGATACCCGGCAGGTAATCGATGTACGTGCTGCGGGTGGCAGGGACGCCGGGAGGTGCGGGTGGCCAGCCGCCCGAGGAGCCACCCCGTCGAGGCGCCGGGGGATTGGGCGGCAATCCGCCGCCGCCGCGCACCGGCACGGAGGGCGCCGCGATGCCCGGCACTCCCGGCGGGGCCGGGCTTCGCAGATCGGCGATCCCGGCCGCCACCGCGGCTTGAGCCCCGGTGAGCACGCCTGCCTGCCCCTCGTCCTCCGGCTCCGCCATGGTCAGCGGTTCCTCTCGGCGACCGTGATGACGTGGTCATACGGCAGGAGCAGCACGTCGTCCGCGAGGGTGATGCGCTGCCCGGCAGCCCGCGCCTGCCCGGTCTGGGTATCGATCTGGACGATGGTGACATCGCGGGCGAACTCCACGCCCGGGACGCCCTGGATCACCGATTGGACCTCGGACAGGTAGAGATCGCGGCCGAAGGACCATCCTTCGCCCAACGAGCCGCCGCGCAGCGGGTCGAGATAGCGGGTGAGGGTCGACGCTACCCGGTCGCGAACACGCTCGGCATTGACGGCGGGAGAAACAACGATCACCGCTTCGACGCTGACGCCAACGTAGGCGGCGCCATCGACAACGAGCTGTGTGCCGAGCATGCGCCGGTCGTCCAGGAAGTCGCGCACGGTCTGGATGAGCTCGGGGCTCGGCTGCAGCGTGTCGAGGGTGCGCACCAGGTCGTCGGGCAGCTGCGGCAGGATGAGCAGTTCGATGGTCCCCGGAGGAACCGAACTCCCGCGGCCGTCGCCGCGCACCTGGATGCAGCGAGCGCGGGCGACTTCACGCGAAGCCTCCATGGCGAGGAACTCGAAGTCCTCGCGGGTCACGGCTCGCTCCTGGGAGCGAAGCATGGCCGGCGCCCGCAGCCGGGCGGCTTCGAGCGACTCGGCATCGAGCCCGCCCGTCGCGGCCCGGAGGTTGGTGACCGCGGCGATGTAGGGAATCGAGGACTTGAGCACGGTTAGCGTGTTCGCGCCAACATTCCCGATGACGCCGCCGCCATACCGATACCGCACGAAGCGCATCGAATCGCCGCGGCGAGGAGTCATCCCGTATTGGCGTTCGGCGCCATCCGGCTGGCGGATGATCGGGCCGAAGGTGATCGTGCCTGTCACCGGATCGAGCGTGTAGTGCCGGTCGGAGGGGCCGGAGTCGATGAGCGACTCCACGCGGTCCCAGCGGAACCACTCGCCGCTGGCATCGTCCTGCACCTCGAGATACTCGTATTCGGCGAGCGGGAGCACGGGCGTGTTCTGAAGAACGAGCACTTCGCCCGGGACGCCGGTGGCGGTGCCAAGGAGTTCGTTGATAACCACCGTCGCGTGGGTGGAGTCCACGGTGCCGCCAGTGGTGGTGACGCCAACGGTGTGGATGCGGGGCGAAGCGGAATAGGTGGGCTGGCCCTGGGCGGGCTGAATCACGCGCACGCGGACCCAGAACCCATCCGAACGGGCGAGGCTCCTGCGGGCCATGCTATCCGGCAGGTGCAGCGAGACGGCCCCGGCACGGTTGAGACCGCCAGTCTCGTCCGTCTCGACCAGGACCGGGCTCCAGCCCAGGGTATCGCCGCGCCAGACTTCCCACGAAAGGGGCGGATTTCGGGGATCGACGCCGATGCCTTCGACCTGGCAATCGATGGCGAGCGAGATGATGTGATTGCTCAGGTCTTCGTTGAATCCAAAGTAGAGTGCGTCGCCCGGGAGGGGCCGGCGCTGGAAGGCGTCAAACGGATCGGCAAAGGGATCGAGCGAAGCTGTTCTGTCCACGAAGTTCACCGCATCGGGCGAAAACAGGCAGTTGACCAGCGTCGGCGGTTGGAGCACGAGGTCGTGGTCGGTGCTGAAAACGATGGCCTGCTGATCGCCGGTTCGCACGGTGGCGACTTCAGTGCCGCGATAGATGGTGATGGGGCCGGGTTGGGGCGCGGACAGCCAGAACGAGATATCGGCACGGGCGGCGACGGGCTGCTTCAGGCGAATGCCCAGTAGCTCCATGAAACGGAGGTAGTTCTTCTCCGGCACGCGGTTCAAGCGGTAGAGCGTGAGGTCCGTCATCCAGGCGAACAGTTCAATCAGCGTTACGCCGGGATCGGAGACGTTATGATCTGTCCACTCCGGGCAGTAGCGCGGGATAAGCATCTTCGCTTCGTCGACGATGTCCTGGAACCGGCGGTCGTCGAGCTGAGGATCGGGGAGCGGCATTATCCCTCCGAGAGGCGGGGTGAACAGACAGGGACCGAGGCTGCGTCGCCCATTATGCCCCGTCTCGGGCGATTGCGTAGAACGGATAGACAAGCGTCCGCTCGTCCTTCGTCGACCGCACAGTGTACTCCACAAAGATGTTGAGGCGGCCGTTCACGTTCGCGTTCGGATCGATCTCCACATTGACGGATTCGACATCGATGCGGGGCTCCCACCGGGCGAGCGCCTCGAGGACATGGCGTTCGGCGAGGCCGATAATCTCGCTGTTGAGCGGATGGAACACGAGTTCGTGGATGCGGCAGCCGAACTGCGGGCGCATCATGCGCTCGCCCGGGCTCGTGCCGAGGATGATCGTGATGGCCTCGTCGATCTCGCGCCCATCGGCGACGAGTTCGATGCCGCCATAGCCCGCGGTGCGCACCGGGAACCCCCAGCCGCGCCCGATCAGTTCGTTCGCCACAACGCGCCTCCGGCCATCAGTTGATCTGAACCAGGGCGCCCTGGATTTTGACCATCGCCGAGCCCTTGATTTCGACCATCGCCCCCTCCAGCGTCAGGTTCGCGGCAGACTTTACCGTCATGGGGCCGGTCGATTCCACTTTGCCAGTCCCGGTTGCCTTCGCCTCGAGGTTGCCTGTCGCTTCCACCTTCACGTTACCGGTGGCCTTGGCTTCGATGTTGCCGGTTGCGGTCGCCTTGATGTTGCCCTTCGCGGTGATCGTCACGTCCGCTTCCGCCTGGACCTCGACGTTGTTGGTCTTGGAATCGATGATCACCCAATTCTTGGCAGTCTTATCGATGATTTTGATCATGGGCGAGCCATCGGAATCGTCCAGGAGAATCGTGTGGCCGATGCGGGACTTCCACACTCGCTGGATGACCTTGCCCTGGTTGTGGAAGTTGCTCGTGGTCAGCGGCGGCTTGTCGCTGTTGTTCCAGAGAGCTCCGATGACGAAGGGCATGTGGATATCGCCTTCCTCGAACGCGACGACCACTTCGTCGTTCACTTCCGGCATGTTCTGAAAGCCGCGGCCGCTGCCGGCCATCGGCGAAACGAGGCGAGCCCAATCGCTCTCGATGGCCGGGCTGTCGCCCATCCACGGGTATTTCACCTTCACCCGGCCGAGGCCGTCGGGGTCGTTCACATTCGTCACGATCGCGATGACGACTCCGTAGTGCCTGGGCGTCACGTTCTCTCGCCCACGCCCGCCCGCGTGCCCGCCGAGGATGAGGTCCAACGCCGTGTCCGGGCTGTATCCGGTGATGGAGAATTCGGTCACGAACCGGCCGGAGTCTTCAAGAACGTGCCGCGTGTTCGTGACGAGGTACTTGCCGCTGAACCGGGCGCCCAGTTTCGTGAGATGGACCGACACACCGGGCTTGATCGTGCCAAGGCCGATCGCAACCCCTTCGGCCTGGAGCTTTCCCTCTTCAATCTCCGCTTTGACGGCGTTGGCAACGGCTGTGGCCTCGGCAGAGGTGTTCACAGTCGCCTGAACGACGAGTTGGGCGGCGCCGAAGGGGCTGTCGGGAGCTCCAGTGACTCCGGTCGCGTTCGGCCAGGCTGTGGGCTGCGCCTGGGCGGAAACCGCGGTCTTCTGTTTGTCGTCCCAGCCGCGGACGACGACGGTTCCGGCTTGCCCCGCCCATGTGAGACGTGGGCGGAACGACAGCAACGTCGTGCCATACTCCAGCGCGACCGTTGCGGGTGCGGGCGTCCGGGCCGACCGGCACTTGAGCTTCCCATCCTGGGAATACACGACGTACCCGTTGCGGCGCGCTCGATCCCAGATGAACTCGAAGTTCGTCTGGTTGTCCTGGAGCACGAACGGATGCACGACGGAGGTGCTCTGCACATCCGCGGAAAGGCCGACTTCGCCGGCCAGTGTTGAAAAGATGTCGGAATCCGTCGTCTGAAGGAAGGTACGCGTCTTCACACCGCGGTGGAGCCGGTGCAACTTGTCATACCCGCGAACGACGAAATAGTTGACACCGCTTTCGGTGAACACGGGTTCCAACGCGGTGATTTCGCCCTTCAAGAGAACTACTGGCGGGGTGGAGCTATGATTCGCTCCAACCGCTTTTGCCGAAACCTCCACCTCGGCGCCGATCTTGAGAAGCGTCTGATTGTCGACCCAGGTGAAGTCCGGGTCGCTGAGTTCGAACATGAACATGCCCGGCAGATGCAGGCTTTGCTGCACTTCCGCGAGGCGCAGCGCCTTCATGAAATCGGTGCTGACGTTGCTGCCGGCAATTTTGATCGTGAACTCGGAAAGGTAGTTGTTTTCAGGCATTGGCAAGCGGCGGCAGGGCCAGGATAGTGCCCGGTGTCAGGCGGAATGGGTTATCGATACGGTTCACGTCCGCGATATGGCGCCAATGGCGGGGATGGCCGTACTCCTCGTTCGCGATCAGGTCGAGCGTCTCGCCCTGCCGCACAAGGTGGGAGCGATGCCCGGCCGCGCCGCCGGACGTGGGGTTCTGGAAGGGCTGAACGCCGGGGTCATCCACCTGCTTCAAGGTCAGATCGACGGTCGCCCGCGTCGGCGTACCGTCTTCGAGGAAGAGCGTGAACTTCTGGGTCACGGATGTCACCACGGCGCGAAACGACCATACCCGGCCCCATTGGAATTCGACGATCGGGGGAGAGCCCTGCCCCGTCGTGGAGTTGACACGGCTCGGCGTCACCATCGCCATGGCGGCGAGTTTGTTGGTGTATTTGACGCGGACGTCTTCGCGGGATTCGTGGGTATCGAAGAGCAGGTTGAGCGTGACGACGAAGGGTTCGCCCCCGGTGAATTCGAGCGTGGGGACGTTCGCACCGCGGTTCCGGGACGCCTCCCAGGTTACCGACTTGCTGAACGAATATTCGGTCGGGTTGAACAGGCACGTGACGCTGTTTGCAGGCACGTCGAGGTTCTTGATGACGGCTTTGACAACGGTAGTCTGCGCTGTTTCAGGCATGTCGTTCGGCTCCCAGGGAGTGCATCTTCGCACATTCCGTGCGGTTGGTGGCGCAGGTTCAGCTGAACCCGCGTTCGCGTTCGCGTTCGACTTGCAGGCGGCGCCGAATGATGCGCCACACTTCCTCGGCGACCTCAGCGACTGCCGGCCCTTCGGATGCGCCGGAAGGCTGCGCGTTGTTGGCCGGTTCGCTAACGGCGGGAGATGAGGTTGCATCGCCGAGCGCCCGGCTGATGTTGGTGATCTTGCCGAATGCCTGAACGCCGGGCGGCATCGCGCGCTGGAGATCGGGGCCGGAGACCCCTGTGAACGGCGGCGACGAGCCGGAGGACCCGGCAAGCGAAGAGGACGGCATCGCCCGTTCCACGGCACGTTGCACTGCAAGTTGCGGTGAAGCGAGCGTCATCGCCGCGGCGGCAGGCTGCTGTGGTTGAGGCACCGGCGCTGCCACCGGAAGCGACGCGGAGGAGTTCCCCCGGAGCGCCGAAGGCTCAACGGCCTGGCGCGCAATGCTCAGAGGCGCCAGAACGGCGGCGGAACGCGAAGCACTCGCTCCGCTCGGCCCGGAAGACGACGGGCTCGCGGCAGCGGCGACCCGTTGGACGCCGGTTGAAGCGGGCGGAGTCCTGAGTGTGGCCTCGTTAGAAAGCAGCGGCATCGGCGCGGGACCGGGCGTGCCGATGGGAAGAACCACGATGGGGTCTCGCTCCACGGCCGGGCTGAACGAAGGTGCTACCGGGGGATCCGTCGCATCCACCATGCGGCTCACCAGGTGGAAACCTGCCGAATCCTGCCGGCTTCCGGGAGGCGATTCTGTTTCGACGCGGAAAACAACCGGTTGGAAGGTTGAGGGCGCGAGAGCAGCAGGCTGCCCCGCTTCACGCTGCCATGGCGACGGCAATGGCAATGTTCCTCGGGGCAACGAAACCACCGGTGCTCCTGAGCCTTCCCCGGCTGAGCGATCGACCTGACGCGCGACCACGAGGGGTCGCTGCACGGGCGAGATTGAGGCGGGAGCGCGGTCCTCACGCACGAAGGCGGACGCGAGGCGTTCGGCGGAGCGTTCGGCCGTTCGCGCGGGAGACGGCGTGAAGACGTCGAAGCTGCGATCGATGGCGCGCGATGACGGGGCGGGTGCGGCCAGGGGAGTCTCGATGGTCAGCAACGACCGGGCGAAGGCGCCGCTATCAAATTCCGCCGGCACCGGAGGGGCCGCGGGCTGACCCGGATCGAAAGAGAGAGTCGGTCCAGGAGCGAAGGGAAGTGAAGCGATGGAGGCGGTATCGCGCCCGGTGAAGGGCCCATTCGGACCAGCGGTCGCCGTCGTGGCGGCCGCTGGCATCGACGCTCCGGCGGCGGCAAGCTGGCGCTGGACCATGCGGGACGCCGGCGTTTCGCGCGCGGCTGTCGCGGCGGCCGAAGGAGTGGAGAGGCCCACGAATCGGGGAGCGACCTGCGGCAGAGCCACAAGCGGACGCGGGACCGTCATCGCGCGCGCCACGGCAGGCGTGGCCGCGATGGCCGGGCTCGCTGCCGGGCGGACGGTGGCCCTGGCGAAGGCACGCTGGACCGGTCCGGGAGAAGCGGCCGAGGCGGTTGCGGCCGAGGCCGGCTCGGCCCGCGAGGGAACCGCCGGGGAGTTCGCAAAGGGAGTGAGCGGCGACGACGGGGTCGCAGGCTCTTCGTAGGCTGGCGCGCGCAGGGGCAGTTCCAGCGCCGAGGCCACGAATCGGGCCGGTTCGAAGCCCTCGAACGAGAGGGTCAGGGGCGATGCCGGCACGATGTCGTCGTTCGCGACAGCCGCGCCCGGCAACGTTCGGGGTTCGAGCGCCCGCTGGACCGGGGCCACCGTAGCGGCGGGCCCAGCCGGCTCACCCGGCGAAGTGAACGCCGGGGAAGGGGCAGAGGGTTCGACGCCGTCGGGGGTCGAACGCTGGACCGCGGTGAGCGGCATCGTTGAATCCGGAAGCGCAGCGACCGGTCGCACCGGGAATCCGCCGGGAGCCTGCTGCGCCGCGGGCGTCACGGCGGCGCCGGGAGCGGCACTTCGCGCCGGGGCGGCCGCGTCGAACACCCTGGCGATCGAAGGCGAAGCGGTCACCTGGAACGCCGGCGCCATGCGCGGACCGGCACGCTCCGCCCTGCGCTGCACCTCTACGAAGAGCGGCATCGTCGCCGCGCGGGACTCCGCGGCCACGGTACGAGCCGGGGCAGCCGCGCGGACAACCGGGGCAGGCGCAGTGCCCGGAGTCGAGACCACTGAGGAAGGCGTCGCGGACGGTGCCGCTATGCTGCGCGCGATCAAGGGCGCCGTCGAAGGAGCGATCGGTTGCGCGGGCGCAGGACCACTGCCAATCGGGGCAGTGCCAACGCCGCGCTGGACCGAGGCTGGTGTGCTCGCGGCGCGCGGGAGATCGACGCCCCTGTCTCCGTCCATCGACGACGGCGTCACAGCCAGCGGGAGAGGGACATCGAGGCCGGCTGCACTGAGAGACGAGCTCAGCGCGCGCGAATCGAGCGTGAGGGGAGAAGGCACGGCGAGCGGCTCACCGGAATAGGCCACGGCGCGCTGGAGCGTCGGTGCTGCCCGGGGTGCCTCGACTGCGGCCGCGCGCTGAAGTGCCGGTGCCTGCGGCACGTCCGCAGCGGGTGCGCGCTGCGTCCCGGAAAGGGTCGAAAGCGGCTCGCGCGGCGAAACCGGGACGGGCGGAGTGGCCACGATCGGTGTTGTCGCGGGCGCGGCATCGGGCGCGACGGCTCGTTGGGCGGCCGGGGCCGCCGGAACAGCTGCGGGCGTGGTGGTGGTGAACTCGCGAGCAAAGGTCGACATCGCCCGTGCCGACTCCGAGGTGTCGAAGATCCGGGCGATGGCCGGCGAGGCTGTGACGACCAACGGCGTCGCGAGAGCTGGCAGCGAGAACGACTCACGGGCGACGGGCGCGGCGGGTGGGGCGGAGGATGCGGGCGACGCGCTGGAGCTGGCGCCGGCGGAGAGAGGCGCCGGGGAACCCTCTACCAGCCGCGCGAGCCCGGGCGTCGCCGGTGCGGAGGGCGCAGACTCCATCGGCCCGGACGGGAGATGGACGCGTGGGTCACGAGGGGCAAGGGAGGCCGCAACGGCTTCCGCAGTCCGGGCGACGGTGCCGAGCGCGGGCGCCAGCGGCAGCTCAGCCGGGGCGGTCGCGAGCGTTTCCAGCAGGCCGGCAGGGACCGGGTGCGCCGCCTGGCGCTGGACCGGCGCCGGCACTGGACTCGCCACCGCAGCTGGCGTTGGCGTGAGCGGCGCGGCGGGGGGCGGGGTGGATGTGGAGGGAGTATCCGCGGAAGGCGCGGGCCTCGCGGTCGTGGCCGGGGATTGCGCCGATTCGGCGGGCGATGTCGCGAGCACCGGACCGGGTCCGGGCACCGCAGGCGCGGTGGCGCGCTGCACCTCGGCTGGCGGACGCGCGGCAGCGGCGTCAGGTGTGACGTCCGGTGCGCGCTGAACCGGTGCGGCTGTGCGCGATTCAGTCTGTAACAGTGGAGCGGGAGCGGCGGTGGCCGTGCGCAGGGGAGTTTCGAACACGACGGCGGGGAGCGAGGACACTGCCGGCCGGGAGGCAACGCTCCGGGCGATCGTCGCGTGTGGTGCGGCAAAGGACGGCACCGGCGGAGGCGCCGGACGCGCCGCGACAACGCGGTTCGCCGGCACGGCCGGAGAGGGTGATGTCTCGCGTTCGAAGACGCGTGCGATGGAAGGCGCCGCAGTGGCGCCGAAAGTCCCGCTCGTGTCCACAGTTGTCATGGTGCTGCGCGCCGCGGAGGGCGCGGTTCGCGGCACAGGCTCCAGTCCTGCTGCCGGGGATGCAGCCACGGCTCGGGCGACGGGCGTCGCGGCAGGAGCGGCAGCGGCCTCCGCCTGCCGGGCGATGACCCGCCGGAGCACCTGGCCTTCGGCGGGGACCGCGGGTGGAGCGGGGCGGTTCACGGGCACCCGCGCTATCCCGGACGCCGTGCTCGCGGGGGCAGGCGTGGAGGCCGCGGAACCGTCCGCGCGCCGGGCGACGGCCGGGACCGGGCGAGCGGGCGGCGCTGGAACTCGCTGGACAGCATCGGGACCGGGCGTCGTGGCGCCGGCAGAAGCCGTGGGCGGAGAAGGCTCGACGGAGCGTGAAACAGCCTCTGGCGCCCGGCTGGCGGGAGCGGGGAATTCGGAAACCGGCGTGCGCGGCGAATCTGCGGGAGTCGCCGCAGTGGGCATCTCCGGCGAGGGCGGTGTTGGTTCGGCAAACACGAGAGGCACGTCGCCGGGGGCAGCTGGTTGAGGGTCTACAGGCACGACGCGGCGTTGCAGCGCGCCGGGCGTAGCCTCGCCAGGTGGCTGGATGGGCTCCGACGGAGAGGACGGCGGCGTGGTTTCGCGATCAGGCGTCCGGGAGATGGCGGCATCAGCGGGCGGCGCCGGGACGGCGGCTGACGGCGTTTCCGGTTCGCTGGCGGACATCGCCGGGGCGGCGACAGGTGGTGGAGCCGTCGTGCCCGGCTCAGCGGCGGGCGGCGGGGCCGGGGCCGGGGGGGCAGCGGCCGGACCTGCTGAAGGCGGCGCCGACGGGGGGATCGCCGGTTGCGGACCGGCCTGGGCCGGCGGCTCATCGGTGGGCGTGGCCGCGGGCGCCGGAGCTACCGGCGCGACATCGACAGCCCGATCGACGCTTTGGGAAGGGGCGGGCATGGTTGGCGGCCCGACCGGCGACTCCTGCACCGTGCTGCGCACCGGGCCCCGGCGCGCTGGTTCCGGAGCGGAGACCGGTTCAGGGCTCCGCGTGGGAGCGGGCGGGGTGAACGACGGCGTGCCCGGCGACGGCGAGACCCCCATGGACTCCATCAGCCGCGAAAGCATCGAAGAACCCGAACTGACTGGCGCGCTGCTCGCAGCGCCCCCGGCGAAGCCCGGTCCCGTGAGGGGTGTATCGGCGGCGGCGCTCCGCAGCGTCCCGGTAGACGGAGGGCCGTCAGAATCGAACAGGCCTTCGAAGCTCATCAGGCTCGAAAGGGAGGAGAGGAAGTCCGACGATTCGAACGAATGGATGGGAGCAGGACCCTCACCGATCCCCATCGAGCGACCGGCAGTCGTCATGCGGTCATAGGTGCTGTCGTCGGTCGAAACCAGCCTGGAGAGCCCCGCGCCTTCGCCGAGGATGGTCGTTCGCGAGGTGGCCACCGCTCGTCGCGCGATGCCGCCGAGAAAGTCCTCATCGATGGGGACGGAAGGCGGAGCGACGGGAGCCGTTCTTGCCACCGGTGGGGAAACGGCGGGCGGCGGAGGCGTTGTTGATGCCGGCGGCGCAGCGGATGGCGCGTCCACGGCCCTTTGCGTGACAGAGGGCGGCGAAGGCTCCGTGTCCGGCCCGGTCTCTGCTGCAGCCGCGCCCGGCGCCGGTTCAGGGGCTGGCGCAACGTCGGTCCACGGCTCCGCTCCGGGCGTCGCCGCCGCGTCGTTTCCGCGCCCGAAGGGCCAGCGTATCCCGAAGGGCATGTGCCGTTTACCCCGTCACCGAGCTCACGCTGTTGAAGGCAAGCTCAAGGGTTTCGATGGCCACGGTGCTGTTCGAAGGGTCGAAGTTCGGGCCAATCCACTTCACCGGGATGACATCCGTGAGGTTCCAGCGGTGCTGCTCTTCGAGCACGCTGTTGTAGACGACGATCGAGACGTTCTTTCGCTCTTCGGCGGCGAATCCCTTGGAGAGGAGCCGCTGGTACCACTTGATGAGTTCCCGCGAGCCGCTCACGCCGTGTTTGAGGGTGATGTTCGTGAAGGTGGTGCGCACCGGGAGCTTGTGGGAGCCGGTGTTGAAGCCGCCCTCCTTATACTCCGTGACTTCAGTGGACGCCTGGAGTCCGGAGCACTCCGTAAAGTACGCCTCCTGGATGCCGCCTACTTCCACGGCGAAACGAAAGCCGAGGAGCGGATCGAGCGAAGAAGACGCTGGTGCTGGCATGACTTCACCTCTGGGCGGCGTCGTTCAGCCGCCGGTTGATGCTGGCCACTTCTTCGACCCAACGCCGCCTCTCGGAGTGGTCGAGCGCGAGGAGGTCGTCCGGGGGCCAGTGGAAATGGTAGGCGAGGTAGGCTACCTCCTCATAGAGGCGGTCGAGTGGGTAGCCCGCTATCCCCCCAGGCTGGACAGGTCCACCTCCACCGTAGCCGAACATTCGGGGCACGTCGCAGTCACGACGGAAGTTCCCTGCTCATTGATCTGGCGGTAGAAGCGCTGGAGATAGGCGAGGTCCGCGGTGAACAGCCGCTCCATCTGGAAGGTCGAGACATCGGTGATATCGCCCAGGCGGGTGATGACGCGGGCGAGCAGGATGAGGACCAGGTAGGCCTGGTTGCCGCGCACGCGTGGATCGCGCAGAGGCGTGATTTCGTCGATGGCGCTCGCGAGGCGCATGGTGCCGGTTTTGTGGACCGCACCGTCCGTATCCACGTAGCCGAGAGGAAGCGTGAATTCGAACTCGGTCTTCAGTTGATCCATTCAAGTCCTCTAGAACGGACAGGACGGAGAAAGCGCGCGGCCTCTCCGTCCTGTCTGACAAACTCTGGCGAACCGTGCGCTACTTCGCGCGGGTGATGTACTCGTGAACGATGGTGAGCTCTTCAAGCGAAATGTCATTCCCATCGGACTTGGGCTGTGGACCGGAGACCTTGGACGGCCAGCCGTTGTTGAAGTTCCAACGGGCGATTTCCTTGAGCTCCTGGTCGAACATGACGATCGAGCCGTTCTTGCGAGCGCCCTTAATCTGGCCATCTTCGACTTGCTTACGCCAGTCCCAGATCTGCATGTTGCTGGTGAGGCCACGCTTGAGCGTGATGTCGCCCCACTTGAGGCGGCCAGGGATCTTGAGGACGACCTGGACACCCTTTTCGTTGACGACCTTCTGCTCGGCGATTTCGCTCTCTGAACCGATGCCGGAGCATTCGGTGAAATATCCGGTTACCGCGCCCTGCACTTCGAGCATAAAGTGAAAACCAAGTAGCGGGTCTTCACGTGCGGTATCAACAACGTTTGGCATTGCTCACTCCCTCCTGGTCCTGGGTACTTTAGGCTTCCGGCGCGTACTGGCCGATGCGGAAGATGACGAATTCAGCGGGCTTCACGGGCGCGATGCCGATATCCACGAACAGGCGGCCGAGGTCGCGCTGCTCCGCAGGATTGTTCTCCGCATCGCACTTCACGAAGAACGCCTGATCGGCCGTTGCGCCAAAGAGCGCACCGCTCGACCAGACCGTCTTGAGATAGGCGGTGATGTCGCGCTTGACACGCTCCCAGAGGTTCATATCGTTGGGTTCGAAGACAACCCATTGCGTGCCGCGCTGGATGGACTTCTCAACATAGTTGAACAGCCGGCGCACGTTGAGGTAGCGCCACGAGCCATCGCTGGAGAGCGTCCGGGCGCCCCAGACGCGGATACCGCGGCCCGGGAAGATGCGCATGCAGTTCACGCCGTTCGGGTTCAGGACACCCTGCTCCGAATCGGTGAGGCGGATTTCGAGGCCAAGGGCGCCGCGGATGACTTCGTTCGCGGGCGCCTTGTGAACCCCGCGCTCGCCATCGCTGCGAGCCCAGATCCCGGCCATGTGGCCCGAAGGCGGCATGAACATGGTCGTGCGGGCAGCGCCCGGCGTCGGGTCCGCGACCTGGATCCAGGGGTAGTAAAGCGCCGCGTACTGGGAGTCATAGCCAGCGACGTTCATGCGCCAGTCGTTCGCCTGCTGGGCGTTGAGGCCGGGAGGCGTATCGAGGATGGCCACGCGGTCGCCCATGCGCTCGCAATGGGCGATGAGCGCGAGCTGGATGGCCTTGACGCCGTCCATATCGAGCGCGCCGCTCTGGTAGGCGGCCATGACGTCGGGCGCGCAGACCATGGTGATTTCATCGACCGCTTCCAGACCGCCGAGACCGGTGCGCTCGCTCACATCGCCGGCATAGGCGGCGGGAGTGACCGGGACAAGGGCCTGAGTCGTTGCCTGGGCCACGAGCGGATAGGTGCCGGCAGCGGGCATGGCTTCAGCAGCGCTCGCGCCCGCCACAGCGACCTGTTCGATAGTGACGAGCTTCGAATCCTTGTTCACGACCGTGGCGGCGTTCTTTGGGCCACGACCGAGAATGAGACCTTCGAAGGTTTCGGTGGTATCCCCACGGCGGACCGTCAGGTTGAACGAGTCGTCGGGGCCATCAGCCACAACGATGCTGATGTCGCCGCTACCGGGAGCGTCGGCCCGGGCCGTCGCCTTGATCGTGGCAGGGCCGCCAGAAGCTCGCGCCGCGAGCACACCGGCGACCGGAGGCGCGGCCGCTTCGGCTGGATCTTCGTTCACACGGACGACGAAGCAAAGCGTGCCGCCATTGTTGAAGTAGCCATAGACGGCATGGGCCAGGTAGGCGCCCGGGATGAAGCCACCGAACGTGTCGGTGTACTGCGTCCAGTTCGCGATCATCGTCGCCTGACCGACTGGTCCGGTCTCTGCGACTCCGACGAAGGCACAGACGGCAGTTCCGACGCCTTCGATTGGCTTGGTGCCGCGGTCGACCTCTTCGACGTAGACACCAGGCGTGAGATAGGTAGTTGCCACGGTCACTCTCCTTCAGGCCACAAACCCGGAGCAATTTGAGCCGCTGAATACTAGCAGAGGTTGACGCTGCGCCGGAAGGGGAAGAGGCCCGGAATCGTGACGTTATGCGGATTCGACGCGAAGATTTTGTGAGAAAAACGTCCTAACCCGGTATCACCACGTCATAGCCGTCGCCGGGGACCGTCACACGTCTTCGGTGGACGCCCCCATCGGCGAGTGTGGCGCGGATATCGTAGTCACCCGGGACCACGCGGCTGAAGCGGAAACGCCCATCACCGGCCGTCACGTGACGGAAGGATGTCCCCTCGAGCACCACCTCCGCGCCCTCGATGGTGTCGAGCGGATCGCTACCACGGTAGACCGAGCCGGCGATGACGAGCGTGCTCTCCCGCCACGGCTGGTCGACCGCGCCGATCGCGAACTCGGCCGTGCGGACGATGGGGCCCTCGATCGGCTGGAACGCTTCGAGCGGAGCAGTGGCCACCCATGTGAGCGAAGCTCGCGCCTCGTTGTCCATCACTCCCCAGAGGTCGGCGGGCTTCACCAGGTAGTCCGGAGGCATGATGCGCATCGCGAGCGGGTAGTTCGAATGGACCAGGTCGCCCTTGAGGTGGTCCGGAGCGACCTTCGCGATGCGGAACATGCTCGACATCGTGCGCGAGAGGATGCGGTGTTCGTCGGCGGCTTCCTTCGCCCATGCTGTTACGACGTAGGTCAGGTCGATCCGGCGTGCGGGGCGCGACTTGCTGGCGGAACGATCGTTGAGGTAGTTGACGATCGCCTGTTCATCGCGCAGGTCGCCGCGTTCGCGAATGTCGACGAGGAAGAGGTTGAGCGTTGGCTTCGAGAGGCGGCTCGACCATTCGCGCGTGGGACGGTCGAACGCGACATCGATCTCACCTCCCACGATCGGGATGTCTGCCGTCAGGGCAGCCTTCAGTGATTCATCGACGTCGTTAAACACGCGTTAGTTTCGCCTCGCGGGTGCCAGGAGTTTAGCCTTCGAATTCCGGCTTGCGCTGGGTCGAGTTGACGACGACATCGGCGACCTTGTCGGCTTCCTGTTCGTACTGGTCGCCGGCGGGTCGAACGGACATGGGGCCGCTGGCCGACATGCTTCGCTGCTGCACGACGTGGGTGAGCTCGTGCGCCATGAGGCTCGTGTCGTTCGCGTTCTGATCGCCGCGGAGAAAGACATCGCTGCCGGTGGTGAAGGCTTTGGACGTCACGCTGCGGGTAAGCGAATCGGAGTCGGAGTCCTGGTGGACGCGCACGTCGCCGAAGCTGGTTCCGAAAGCGCCCTCCATGTTGGCGCGCATCGAATCATCGAGGCCGGAGCCGCCCCCACGCTTTTCGTTGATGGCGGAGCTGATGGAATCGCCGACGGCCCCGCCTTCGAGCCCAACCTGGTGCCGCGCCTGAAGCGTGTGATCGTGCTTGCCCTGCATGGGCTCCTCTTCCTCGGCTTCTCCGCCTTCGTCTTCCCGCTGGAGAGAGGAATCATGTTTGCCCTGCATCATCTCTTCTTCTTCGACGCGCTGGATCGCAGGGTCGTGTTTGCCCTGCATCATCTCTTCTTCTTCGACGCGCTGGATCGCAGGGTCGTGCTTGCCCTGCATCATCTCTTCTTCTTCCGCCTCTCCGCCTTCGTCCTCCCGCTGAAGGGACGTGTCGTGGAGCGCCTGGAGCAATTGCACCACGCCGCGGTTGCCGATCTGGCGCTGGAGGTTGAGCAGTGGATGGCTGCTGGGAGGCGCTTTCTGTTCCGTGGCGGGTTTGCGGGCAAGGGCCGCCGCGGTGGAACTCGAAACCTGGTGGAGAACGCGCTCGTTGCTCATGGATGTGCCTCCAGTCGTAGCATCATACTCCGGATGGCGGCGAGATTTCACCGCTGGCGGCAGGTTTCGCATCGAGCAGGGAGCGGTACGGCCCGAAATCCGCGTCCGTCACCATCTTGCCCAGCTTCTGATACTCCCGGCGCGTGGCCCGAATGAAGTGGCTCATCCCGACCGCAGTGCGATCATCGGCCGCGAGGAATGCCGCCGCAAGGGCGATGTTGCGGATGTTGCCGCCGGCGAGCCGGAACTGGCGGGCAAGGAAACCAAGGTCCACATCCGGCCCGAGCGGCATCTCCGGGGGCAGTGTCGATGTCCAGATGCGCAGGCGCTGCGCCTCGTCCGGCATTTCGAAGTCGATGACGAAGTGAAGCCGGCGAAGGAAGGCGTCGTCCAGGTTCATCTTCAGGTTCGTGGCGAGGATGACAGCGCCGGAGTACTCCTCCATTTTCTGCAGGAGATAGGCGGTCTCGATGTTCGCGTAACGGTCGTGGGCATCCTTCACTTCGGAACGTTTGCCGAACAGCGCATCCGCCTCATCGAAGAAGAGGATCGCGTTGGACGACTCGGCCTCGAGAAAGATGGTGCGCAGGTTCTTCTCCGTCTCGCCGAGGTACTTGCTGACGACGGTGGAGAGATCAATCTTGTAGAGGTCCAGGGCGAGCGTGTTCGCGATCACATCCGCGGCCATCGTCTTGCCGGTGCCGGAGTTGCCTGCAAAGAGCGCCATGAGGCCCTTGCCCATCGCCAGCTTCCGTTCGAAGCCCCAGAGGTCATAGACCTGGTGGCGGTGTTCAACGAACGCGCACATCTCGTGGAGCTGCTCTTTGGCGTCCTCGGGCAGGACGATGTCGTCCCAGCGGTAGTGGGGTGTGATCTTTCGCGCGAGGTCGTTGAGGATCGGCGTCGAACGCGTCCGGGCAGCGGCGTAGAGGTCCGTCACCTGGAGCGACGGAGCGGCAGGGTTGCGCCACCGGGCGAGGCCGCGGGCCGAAACGACGGCATCGCGCACGGCATCTACGGGGAGCCTGAACTTGCCCGCGAGCGAGTCGAGGTCCGCGTCCGAGAGGCCCGAGTCGGCGGCGAGCTGTTCCGCCCAGAGCGACCGGCGGGCATCGAAATCGGGTTCGGTGAGATCGACATTCAGGCCGGGAACCTGGGGCGTGGTGGCGGAACCGAGGAGGACGAGGGGCGCCGGAGTCGGCCCCTGGACGAGCGTGCGCAGGCGGGCACGTTCCGCAGGCTGGAGCTGCTCGGTGCTATCGAGAAAGAGGGCCGCACCGCGGAAGGCCGCTTCGCGGAAGGCCCGCGTGAAGGCGGCCTCTTCGCCGAGCGCGGTGCACAGGCCGGCCGCATCGATGCGGAGCAGGGGAAGGGCCGAGCACGCCGCGAGCCGCCCGGCGACGGCCATCCGCTGCGCTTCGTCGGGACCGGAAAGGCCGAGGACGGGCGGTTCGAGTGTCGACACCGGCAACGCCGCGAGCGCCTCCAGCTGTTCGGCGAGTTTCTGCGGGAGGGCGGGCAGGCGAAGAGCGCCAGGCTCGGCCACGAACGTGGCGTGCGCCATGAGCTGTTCGTCGATGCCGGTATCGCCGAGGAGGAAGCCGGCAACACGAGGGTCAATCGCCAGGTAGCGCGCAAGGAGCGGCGTCGAAACCTGCCCCGGCTCATCGTGAAGGGTCACGAGGAGACCGCGAAGCAGGGGCGCCGAACGATGGAACGAGCCGCGGAGGTCGTCACGCTGGCCCGGGGGGGCGAGGAGGCGGAGGGCGAGATCCACCCGCGGGCGGCGCTTCGTGACATCGTCCTGTGCAAAGGCGACGACACGTTCGAGGTCGAGGCTGGCTTCGGACGCCAGGCAGAGGAGCACGACGCCCGTTTCGAAGGCGGAAAGGCCGGCGATCTGCGCCAGGTGGGCAAGGGGGCCTTCGCCCTCGGAGCGGAGCTGGCCGATTGCGGCCAGGGCGGTGAGGTGCTCCGGCGAAATGTACGTTCCGTTCGGCGCGAGCGCGCGTTCGACATCCGAGTCGGAGATGTAGAGACCCCGGTAGTCGTCTTCGCCCGCCGGCACGCCGCCGGCGCGCATGCGTGCGACCTCGATGGTCAACAGGGCGCGAATGCATTCGATGCCTGCCGCGACTTCCGGGTGGAGGCCGGGGCGCAGCGCACGTGAGAGGTCGTCCAGCGTCGTCACGGCATTGGCGCCTGGACAGGCTGGCTGGATTGGAAGAAGTAGTAGCCGCCGTAGTTCAGGCCGGTGGTCAGTGTCTGGAAGTTCGCCGGGAAGCCACGGAACCAGAAATCAAACTGCTGGGCCGTCGAATTCCAGCGGAAGACCGCGGTGACGGCTGCGGGCAGGGCGGCGAGGTTCGGCTGGGCGGAGCCCGTCCAATGCGCGCCGGTAGCTCCGGCGCCGAGCGAGAGAAGCGCCTGCGGCGAAGGCTGGGGCAGGGCGAAACTGCCGCCTGTCATGGGCACCGTGGCTGGCGCCGTCGTCTGCAAGAAGTAGTGGTGTCCGGGGGCGAGGGCGGTCAGCGTGTTGAAGGGCGCCGGGAAGCCGCGGAACCAGAACGCGAAACGCTTGTGCGCGTTGTCCCATTCGAAGACGGCCGTGACGGCAGCCGGGAGCGCTGGGAACGGTTGGGCCGGGCCGAACCAGGTCGTTCCCGTGGCGCCCGTCACGGCTGACACGCTGTTCGCGGTGGCCAGCTGCACCGTGACCGCTCCCGATGCCAGGGTCACGCCCTGAGCCGCGAGAACACCGTTGATATAGATCTCGGCGCCCGGACCGCCGCGCACGCCTGCGGGCGCGGACACCTGGAACGTGAACAGGCCGTTGGTCGTTGTCACTGTCGGCGGCGACGTTGGCAACAGGGAGCCGTTCAGCTTCATCGTCACCACCGAGCCGTTGGGCGCCGGGCCGCCGTTGAAGCTGGCGCCGCCGCTCACCTGCGCGGTAATCGTGCCGGCCGGTTCGATCGTGAAGAGCGACGGAAGCGAGTCCGCGCCGCCTGCGCTGTTCACGCGGGCCATCATGTAATACGAACCGGCGTAGGCCAGGTCCTGCGCGGGCACGATCGTATCGATCCACGTAGCCGTGACACCCAGCACCGATGGGAACGGCGGTGATGCGTCTGATGTCACCACGTTGGTGGCACCGAAGACGAAGCCTTGGCCAAGCAGGTTCACCGCCACGGGCGGGCTGCCTTCCGGAGCGGACGATGGGCTGAGTCCGGTGAGGACCGGGGCGCCGGCAAAGCCCTGCACCGGCGCCGGCTGATCGCGCTGGACCGCGGAACCGTCTCCGACCTGGCCGTAGGAGCTATTGCCCCAACAGCGCAGGCCTCCGCCCGTATTGAGGGCACAGGTGTGGAAGGCTCCAGCCGAAATCGTCTTCGTGGCGCCGGCCATGCCCGCGACGAGCGTGGGCGTGGTTCGAAGCTGCGTGGTGCCATCGCCGACCTGGCCGTAGGAGTTCCAGCCCCAGCAATAGGCCGCACCGGCGTTGGTGATGGCGCAGGTGTGCCCAAAGCCCGCGGAAACGCTCGAGATGTTCGAGATGCCGGTGACTGGCACCGGGGCAAGCGCACATTCCGGGGAGCCCAGCGCGGCGCGTATGCCCGGTTCACCCCGCGCCCAGGCCGGCACCACCTCCAGCGAACGGCCCGCCACAGAAGGTACACCGCAGGTGCTGCCGCCGGGAGCGCCAAGCTGACCGAAACCGTTTGCACCCCAGCACGCCAGGATTCCGCTGGCGACTGCGCAGGTGTGATACGAGCCAGTGGCCACCGCGGTGACGCCCGCCAGGCCTGTGACGTTGACCGGGACCGTGCTGTTGGTTGTGTTGCCGTTGCCAAGCTGGCCTGATCCGTTGCCTCCCCAGCAGCGCATTGCCCCCGAGCTGAGCACCGCGCAGCTGTGGTCTCCACCGGCGACGATGGAGACCACACCCGATTCGAGACCGGTCACCGGCAGCGGGGCGGTGCTGCACAACGAACTGCCGCAGAGGGCGGTCGCCGGCGCGCCGAGCTGGCCCAGGCCGTTGAAGCCCCAACAGGAGACGCCGCCGCTTGTGGCGCCCGCGGGCACCGAGAGCGCACACGTGTGGAAGGCGCCGGCAGCCACCGCGGTCACATTCGTCAGGCCGGGCACGGTGGTGGGCACGGTGCGGTCCGCGTTGGTCCCGTCGCCAAGCTGTCCGACCCCGTTGAGACCCCAGCACTTCACGAGACCGCCGGTAACGGCACAGGTGTGGTAGTCGCCGGCGGCCAGCGCGGTGACCCCGGTGAGCCCGGGGACAGGTTGCGGGCCGGGCGAGAAGGGCGGCGTGGCGGAAGATTGGGGCGTGTAGCCCAACTGCCCGTACTGGCCCTCCCCCCAACACGAAACCACCGACGTCACCTGGCGTGCGCATGTGTGGAGTCCACCGGTCCGGGGTTGCGCCACGCCATCGACGACAATGAACGTCGCGGGTGGAGCCGATCCCGAGGAGTTGCTGACAACGAACTGATTGGTCGCCGGGAAGGCGACTTCGCTATCAAGGATCGTGACGCGAATCTCTTTGTCGCTGATGTATGTGAACGCTCGCGGGATGCCGTTCCAGGTAAGGATGCCCTCATCCTCGTTGTCCAGGTCCGGGTCGGGCGGCTCGAACCCGTTGCCGATGATGACCATGGTGAAGCCGCCCGTGCCTGCCACGCGCCTGGCCGGCATCACCGCCTGCACCTGGATCGGCACATTGATTTCGAAGTAGACCGTGTTCGAAAACAGGCCCTCCGATGGGTTGAAGACCTGCACCGGGACCAACCCCGGCGAGAGCAGGTCGGAGCTGAGCAGGTCGATCTCCAGCAGGCCCTGGTTGATGAACGTGGTGGAGCGAGGCAACCCGTTGAAGTAGACGGTGGACGACGGGCCTTCGCCCTCCATGAAGTGGTCGCCATGCACCTGGAGCGTGAATCCGGCGCTGCCCACGAACGCGGACGGAGGTCCGAGACTTGTGATCACGGGCGGCGGTTCCACGACCTCGAGGAACACAACGTTTGTCTGAAGTGACCCTCTGCTGACAAAGACCGGCCAGGAATGTGAGAACGAGGTGAAAAACCCGGGGACCAATGCCGTCAATTGGGTACCGCTGACGAACGTAGTGCTGAGCCCGGAGTCCGAAATGACGACACTGTCGCCGGGCTGGAAGCCGATACCTGTGAGGGTGATGGTCACATCGCCGGAGCCGACGTCGACCGTGTTCGGCGAGATGGTCGTCAGTGCGAAGTTCGTCACAGTGAACGGCAGCGGGGCCGACGTCCCGCCGCCAGGCGAAGGCGAGAAGACGGTAATGTTCGCGACGGCCGGGGCGGCGAGGTCGCCATCAAGCAGCAGCACACTCAGTGTGGTCGGACTCAGGAAGGTGGTTGCACGCGGCGATCCGTTCCAATTCACCACCGACTGGGGCACGAAGCCACTGCCGGAAACGAGCACCTGGAGATTCGTGGCCCCCACTACAGCGGCCGGCGGGCTGAGGCTGCCGACGACAGGCGGCGGATTGAGCGCGAAGACGGTGAAGAACAGGGTGTTGGTCGTGCCGCCGCCTGGCCCGACGTTGTTGGCCACGATCGCAAGCGACCCCGGCGACGCCAGGTCGTCCCCCGTCAAGGAGATTTCCAGCGTTGCCGGATCGACAAACGTTGTCGGGCGAGGATCACCGTTCACGCGCACCGTCGTGCCTCCGAAGGTACGAAGCCCCCGTGGTCCGGGCGCGAAGCCACCCTCGAATCCCTCGACAAACCCTGAGCCGGTCACTGTAAGCACCAGTCCGGGGGTGCCGCTCGGAGCGCTGTCAGGGCTGAGACTGGTCAGGGCCGGCGTCGGGTTGTTGACCGAGAAGGGCACGGCGTTGGATTGCACGACGCCACTCTGCACGGCGATCGTCGCCGCCTCGGGGAAGATGATCCAGGAGCCCGGTATGTCAACCGTGAGGGTGTTGGCATTGACGTAGGTGGTCGAGAACGGCATCTGCGACCCGCTCCAAAGCACCTGGTCTCCCGGCTGGAAACCGGATCCTGAGACGGTGAGCGTGAATGGACCGCTACTCACGAGCACGGAAGTCGGGTTGACTGTGTTCACCGCGATATCGGAGACGTAAAAGTTGATATCGGCCGAATCGCCGCCACCGGGCGTGAAGACATCGATCGCTGCAGTCGTGTTGGCGGCGATATCCCCCGCGGTGATGTTCGCGTGCAGCTCACCACCGTTGACGTAGGTCGTGGCCCGCTCGGAGCCGTTCCAACGGACGACGCTGTTCGGCTGAAACCCGCTGCCGAATGCGCTGAGGACAAGTCCCGGGCCACCGGTCGAAGTGAAGTTCGGTGAAATTTGGTTCAGGTGCGGGGTCAAATCGACGATTTCAAAGATCGCATACTCGGAGACGGTGCCGCCGCCATTGTCGACGTAGACGGCGTAGTAACCGGCGGGCAGCCAGTTCGTATCGATCTCGATCGTGAGCACGGCCGGCCCAACGTAGGTCGTGGCCCAGGGCACGCTACCGAACACCACGATTGATCCCGGGATGAAGTTCGATCCGAGCACCTGGATGGCCACCAGCCCGGACCCGAGGATTGCGGTGGGTGGGTTGAACCCGCTGATCGTTGGCACAGGCACCGGCGAGCTGCCGAGCGGGATGGGCACGGTGGAGCAGGAGACGGCGCCACAGGTTTCGTAGGGGTTGGCGCCAACCTGGCCGAGGAAGTTGTTGCCCCAGCACTTCACCACGCCGTCGAGCTGCGCGGCGCAGGTGGACTTCGCGCCCTCCGAAATGCCCTGGACGGCCGTGAGGCCCGCCGGGGCGGAGACAGGCACCGCAGTGGCGCCCGAAGGCGGGCCGTCGCCAATCTGACCGAATTCGTCCGAGCCCCAGCAGTAAGCCATGAGGGTTTGGGCCACGGCGCAGGCATGCTTGCCACCGGCGGTGACGTTGAACGCCTGTCCGGACGGGAACCCGGAAACGGGCTCAGGCGTCAGACTGCAGGGAGAATCGCCACACAGGTTGAAGCTCACGTAGCCAAGCTGGCCGGCCGCGTTCGAACCCCAACATCGCACTTCGCCGGCGCTAAACCACGGGACTCCACAGGTGAACCCGTCTCCCGCTGCAAGGGACCGGTAGTTTCCCGCCCCCGGGGTTGGAGCGGTGGTCGAGTCGGTTGTCCCATCGCCGAAGGCCCCGAACTGGTTGTCACCCCAGCAATAGACCTGCCCGGAACCCAACCCTGTGAAGCAAGAGTGATACCGCCCGAGCGCCAGTTTGTCGACGCCGATGATGCCCCAGCCCTCGCTCAGGCCACCGGGCTGGACGCTGTCACCTGCCGTGCCATCGCCGAGTTGCCCCTCCGTGCCACGGCCCCAGCAGACGATGTCGCCGTAGGTCTGCACGGCGCAGGCGTGCTGGCCGCCGGCCGCGATTTGCGCGATCACGCCCGAAGTCAGTCCTCCCAGGGCGACGGGCGTGGTGGAGCAATCGGTGGAGCCGCAGACTTCCGGACCACCGGCACCTGTGCCCAGCTGATAGCGGTTGTTCGCGCCCCAGCATTTCACCGACGCGGTATTGAGCAGGGCGCAGCTGAAGTCGTCGCCGACAACAACCCGGGCCACGCCCGAGGCGAGGCCGGACACCGTCTGCGCGACGTTCGATGACCCGCCGGACGTGCCCCGCCCAAGTTGCCCGAACTGGTTGTCTCCCCAGCATTCGGCAGCGCCCGCGGCCGTCACGCGGCAGCTGTGGCCGCCTCCGGCAGCGATGGGGTTGAAGTATTCGAAGGACCGGGTGCTCGATTCCGTGTCGAACCCGTTGTAGCCCGGGTTGAAGACCGTCACGCCGAACGGCTCGAAGCTGGCGATCAAGGACGATGGGACCGTGACCTGTAAGTGGTTCTCCGAAATTACCGTCGGCGGCGCGAGGGTTGTGTACCCGAAGCGCACGCGTGAGTTTGCGTTGAAGTACTGACCGTAGACGTCGAGGGTGAAGTCGGTGCCCGTCACCCGGCCCGCGTGCGGCCCAAGAACGGCGATAGAGGGACGGCCGTCGAGTTCATAGCCGATGATCTGCGGCGTGGTTGCGCAGGCTGTGCTCCCGCCGAAGAGGCAACTCGCGGTGGGCGCGTCGGCGAGGATGTTCTGCCGGCCATCGCCCCAGCACCGCACGGCGCGCAACGCGTCGATGGCGCAGGTGTGAGCCGCCCCGGCAGAAATAACCTGGGTGCCGCTGGTCAGTCCGTTCGCGAGGGTGTGTGAAGTAGTGTCGACTTCGGTGCCGTTCCCGAGCTGTCCCAGGTGGTTGCGGCCCCAACAGCGGACGGCGCCGTTCGCGATCGCGCAGGTGTGGTTCGCTCCCGCCACGATCTGTGTGACGCCCGTAAGGCCCGGAACCTGTTGTGGCTGGTAGCTACAGGGAAGTGAGCCCGTGCAGGCATCCCCGGTGACGGAGCCCACCTGGCCGTACTGGTTGCTCCCCCAGCAGAAGACCGTGCCACTCGAGGTCAACGCGCAGGTATGGGCATCACCGGCCGTCAGCTGCGTGATTCCCGAGAGGTTGCCACTGCAGCCGCCCACGCCGAAATCGCAAACGGACGCTGGCGTGAATTGGCCGATAGCGCTGAAGCCGCCGTTGCCGATCTGGCCCATCGCGTTGTCGCCCCAGCACTTCACCTGGTTGGCGCTGACGATGGCGCAGCTGTGCCGCCCGCCGACGCCGATGCCGAGCCCGTCATCGATGCCCGTTGCGCCAACCGCGTAGGCCTTGGAGTCGTTCGTGCCGTCTCCAAGCTGTCCCCACGTATTTCGCCCCCAACATGAGACGGCGCTGAACTTGAGCGCGCAGGTGTGCGAGTCGCCGCCTTCCAGCTTGATGCCTGAAAAGCCGCCGAACCAGGCATTGCAGCTCGAATCGGCGCACACCTGCACCGGCGAAGGCTCACAGGGCGTCCCGCTACAATCGGGGCTTAAGAACGGGTCCTTCCCGAGCTGTCCATAGTCATTCTTCCCCCAACACCTCGCATCAACGGAAAGGTCGATGGCGCACCAGTGCTCGCCGCCGGCGCCGATACTCTGATAGGCGATGCCGAAGTTCTGATAGAGATAGGGGTACGGGTCCGTGTTCCCGTAACCGTACTGGCCCAGGTTGTTGCGCCCCCAGCAAATTGGCCCATCGAACCCGAAGTAGGTGCAGGACGTGCCGTCGGAGGAAAAGAGGCTGTAGGGAGCCTGGAAGTCGGGCAGAGCGTGCGTCGTCTCCGGCTCGTCGCGGAGCATGGTCAGACCGATGATGAGGGCGGCGAGCAGCGCCAGGAACCATCGCAATCGGGGGTCGCGGCGGATGCCGTTCCGGCTCACGTCAGGGCACCCAGCTGACGACTCGCGTGGCCGTCACACACTGCCCCGAACACGCGGTGAGCGTCACCGTCAGGGCATAGGTCTGGCCGGGCGTGATAGCCCCTGCGATGATCGCTGCTTCCCTGAACGAATTCAGCGCCTGCGAAAGCGTGAGCGCTGACTGTCCCGGAGCAAGGAGCACCGGGCCGCCGAAGTTGCCGGTGTAGCCGTTCACGGTCAGGGACCACTGCGCCACCGAACCGCTGACCACGAAGAGCGAAGCGTTGCATCCCAGCGTCCCGGCCCCGGAGGGCGTCCCGCACGAGGTAATAGTCACGGTGGCCGGCAGCGCCCATTGCAGCACAGCCGATGCGGACTTGCAGGTGTCCGCCACCCCGGCCGTCTTGCACACCTCGATGGTGACGGTGAGCGGATAGACGCCCGCCCCGGTAATCGCCCCGGCTGCCTGCGCCGCTGCCCGGAAGTTGGTGAGTGACGGCAGCGGGCGGAGGCCCACGGGCGTCCTGGTGATGGGGACGATCGGTTGCACGGCGGAATAGCCAGGGATGGCGAGGCGCCATTGCGACGTGGCTCCCACCGTCGTTGAGACCGAGGCCAGGCAATCCACCACCGCGGAGCTGATGGTGCAGTTCGCAAGATCGATCACGGTCGGTGGATCGACCACGATGCGAAGGTCGATGGAGACGGCGTCAGCGCAGGCGGTCTGGTTGCAGACGGTGACACTCACGACGAGGGTCTGATCGAACGTGACTTCGGCGGAGTAGGTCAGGCCCGTCCCCTCCGCCGTGGGAGGCGTGGCTCCCGGCGCACTCCACTTGACGGCCGTGCTCAGCCCGTTGAACCGGGTGACACACGAAACCGTGGCGCTGGGCGGATTGCGGTGGAAGGCGAGGCCACAGTCGAGTTCGACGCCCGTTGGGGCCATGTCGCCAGGTGCCGGGGTAGGCGTCGGGGTGGGCACGCCGGGGATAGCCGCCGTCTGGTCGCCCACATTCACGGCGACCGCCTTTGCGACCTCCTTGCAGGCGCTGTTGTTGCAGGCGGTCAAGGCGACCTGCACGGTCGCCGGGCTCGTGAAGCTGGCAGTGAACGCCGGGCTGCCGTTGAAGCCGCTCATCAGGAGGCCGTTGAGGCGCCACTGGAGGTTCGTGGCTGTGCCGGTCACGGCCGCCTTGCAACTCAGAGTCGCGACGGGCGGCGTGCCGCTCGTCGCCGTTGTGCAATCGATGGCCACGTTGGAGGGCGGGGGCGTGGGTGAGGCAGGCGGGGCGGTGGGCGAACCACCGCCAGGCCCCGTGGTGGCGGAAGCAGATGGCGTGGTGGAGCCACCGGGAGTTGGCGTACCGGCCGGTGTCGGACTCGTCGAACCGGGTGTGATGATCGTCCCGCCGCCGCCGGGCTCCACGGTGACTGTTGGGGTGACGGTCGAGTTGTCGGCGTCCCCGCCCGGCCACGCAAGCGTGACCTGCAGCGGACCCGGCTGGTCGACGAAGTCGACGCGGCCGTTCCCCGCTTTGTCGTAGGTGTGGATCGCCACCGACGTCGCTTCCCCGTCGGTGTTGATCGACTCGACCTTGTAGTCGTTGGGAAGCCCACCCGGCAGCGTCACCTGGATCGTGCCCGAGCCGGCAGGTGGCGGAGATTCGACGCAGGTGGGATCGCGCCAGCCTTCGTGGTATTGGATGCTCGCTCCCGGGATGCCGATCTGCCCCTGGGACTGCGCCACTGCCGCGGCCGGATTGGCGCCGGGGTTGAGCGAGCCCACCACGTTGCCCTTGCTGTCGGTGATTCGCAATCGCTGGTTCGCCGGGATGGTGAACACGACCGCGCTGGAATCCTCCGTCGGTTCGAAGAGCACCGAGCTCTTCACCTTGCCGCGATAGACGTCGTAGGTCGCTTTTTCGGGGTAGAACGGGTCTTTGATGCGGATGGTCTGGCCGCCCGGCCCTTCCAGCGCATAGGCGATGATCCAGTGCCCCGGGACTTCGAGGATGATCGGCCGGCCGGCCGCTAGCTCTGCTCGCACCTCCTCTTCGCTCCCGCTGCCGGTGCGGCTGAAACGGATCTTCCCGGAGTTCGGGTTCCTGGTGTGCATTTGGGCCGAGAGGCTATTCACGGACGTCCAGATGACGTCGCCATAGACGTAGCCGCGACTGACCCACCCTGACTTTGTCTCGGTCGCGTCGAGGTTGAACCACTCGTTGATGTTCTGGGGGTTGGTAGGCTTGTCGTTGGGCAGAACCAGCAGGTTCCAGAGGGCCATGATGTTCGTGATCGACGTCATCGCGCAGCCACACTGGGCGATCGAAGTGCCACACCAGTCGGGCCCGTACTTCGGGTCTCGTGCACGGGCATATTCGACGTTGCCCCAGCGGGCATCGTTTTGGGCGAAGAGCGGCGGGGGCGCCTGCATGAAACGCACGGAGGAGCGCTCCCCGGCATAGCCGCCAAGCGGCGCGATGGAGACCAGCTTCGGGGGCGGCTTTTCGTCTTCCTCGTAGAAGGGCAATTGCGCGAGCGGGGTCGGGCTCGATTTGCCGCTGGCAGATTCGGACTTCGGCGTGCACATGTGTACGCCTTCGTATTCGGCCTCAGGGTTCACGGCGGCGGCCGGTTCCGCCTTCTTCTCGCCGTCTTCCTTGCGAATGAGGTAGACCGCCAGCGCTGCGCCCAGGATGACGAGCGCCAGGACCAGCATCTGCGCCGGCCGCTTGAACTTCTCGAGGGGCGGCTTCGAAAGCACCTGGCCGGGCACAACGACCGGCTCCAGGCCCGCTGTGGTCGGGATGGCTACCACGGAAAACGGCACGGACTGCGCCTGGCCGAACCATTTGCGCTTGTGCCTGCGCACCTGGAATGGGAGGTTCCTGGATTCTCCCGGTTGCAGCACAAGGGCCGCATCCTGGAACTGGTAGCCATAGGCTTCTTCGTCGTCGTGCCCTTCGAGCTTGAAGGTGACGAGTTCGTTGCCCCGGTTCTCGGCGACCATCCGGAAGTCCCGTTTCGCCCGCAGAGGGCGAAGGCTGATGGCCGCCTCGAAGTAGGGCTGAACGATGAGCTTGCCGTGCTCCTGCTCTTGCAGGTCGTTTTCGGTGGAGGTCACGGCAAGCGCATAGTCGTAGCTGCCCGCATGGGAAGCTGCCAGGCGGGGCGGGTGGAACGTGATGGTGACGCTGGATTCTTCGCCGGGCAGGAGGCGCAGGGCAGGGTGGCTGATGACAACCCAGTGCGGCGGGACGTGGAGCACGGCCAGGCTCAGCTCGTCGACGATCCGCCCACGATTCTGGATGAGCGCCGTGGTGGTGACGGCGGAACCGGCTTCGACGGTGAGCACCGGCGCCTGGAGCGTGACCACGATGTGCTGGCGCTGAACGTCGTCTTCAGGCCTCGGCGAGGCTGGCAGGCCGCCGGGAGCGACCGCCGCCACTTCTGCCGGGCGGGCGTACCGCACATCGACATCGCCGAGGCGGATGGACTCGATGTTGTCCACCAGGCTGGGAACGTTGGGAGGGAGCCGGCGGCCATCGAGGAAGGTGCCGTTCGCCGAGCCCAGGTCTTCGATGAGCACCTGACCGGAATCGATCGTGATGCGCGCGTGACGCCGCGAAATCGAGCGGTCATCAATGGTGATTCCGCTGCCTTCCGCGCGACCGATGATGGTCGACGGAAGGTCGAGCCCATAGTCGAACTCGATGCCATCCGGCCGCCTGACCCGAAGCGTCCCGAACTTCACCCGGATACCTCAAACAATTCGGCGTCGCGCACGCCCCTGGCCCGCTCTAGGATAGCCCGCCGCCGCCATGAGGTGCGATGGCATTTACCGGGCGATGGGGCGGGACCCGCGCCGCGATCGGTCTGCTTCACCGCGTCACCACGTTCCACGTCACCGCGGTTTCCACGGCCAACGCGATCCAGTACACCCTTCCCTGTTTGAAGGTCACCAGGTCGTTGACGCCCGGCACGGCCGTGTTGATGAACACCAGCCAGGCGCCCTTCTCCGCATCCCATTCGTACACAGCCAGGACCAGCGCGGAGATGTTGTCGCTCGCCACCACGGACGAGACGCCTTTGAGCGCCGAGGCAATATCCACTGCATCGGGCCCGGCCCACGTCAGGAGCGTCCAACGGAAGCTCAGTTGGTAACTGAGGCTCGAAGGGCTCGTCCCCGGACCCCCGGGAGGCGGCGGCGGACGGTCGGACGTCTTGTAGGTGAAATTCTCGGTGAGCTGCGAAGTCCCGTTCGGCGTGTGCACGGTGACGATGACCGTGCCCGCGAAGTAGGGCGGTGTGATGGCGACGATCTTGTTGCCATCGACGACCGTGCAGGCGGCCGCCTTGACGAGTCCGAACATGACGCCGTCGCCGGGACAGGTGGCCCCGAGGAACCCGGCCCCAAGGATGGTGACCTCGGTCCCACCGAAGGTCGGCCCGGAATCGGGAAGGATGGCGATGATCACCGGCGGCGATGGCGTGTAAGTGAACGTCGACCCGGCATGGACAGGGCTCGAACCCTTTGGCGTGATCACGACGATCTCCGCGGGGCCCGCCTCCGGCGCGGGCGGCATCAGGATGATCGCCTGCTTGTCGTTGCTGACGTTGACGTTCGAGACCTTCACCCCGTTCACCGTGACGCTAAGCGTGCCGTCCGTGACGAAGTTCTTTCCCGTGATGAGCACGGCTGTCCCGCCGGCGGTGGGACCGAGCGACGGGTTGATGTTTTCGATCACCGGACCGGCCGTGAAGTTGAAAATCCCGGCCGGTGTGTCCGGGGTCTGGCCGGAAGCGGTGGTGATACGGATCTGGACCGCGCCCGCGTTGGATGGCGGCGTCGTCACCTTGAGTTCCCGTGGGCTGACGAACTCGTTCGGGACCAGCGTGGTGCCGAAGAAGACCTTTGCCGAGGTCGTGAAGTTCGTCCCCCGGATGACGATCTTCGTGCCGCCCGCTGGAGGGCCGAAGTTGGGCAGAACCTCAGTGATCGTCGGCCCGGCGTAACTGAAGTCGTCGGCGGGGGTGTTGGGGCTGAAGACGCCGCCGTTGTTCACGATGATATCGACGGTGCTTGAGCCGGGCGGCGAAATCGCCACGATCCGCACGGGGCTGTTGTAAATCGTGGCCACCGCCGGCACACCGCCAAAGGTCACCGTCGACGATGGCGTGAAGTTCGCACCATCTATCGTGACCTCCGTGCCGCCGACCGACGGCCCGAAGTTCGGCACGATTTGCGTGACGATGGGTCCGTAGGAATAGGTGTACTCAGTGTCGGGGGTCGTTGTGCTGATGTCGGCGCCGCGCCGGGCGGTCACCTGGACTTTGCCCACACCCGCCGGGACGACGGCGAGGACCTGCGTCGAAGAAACAAGCGTCCGCGTGACGCCGACGGTGCCCCAGAAGAAGTTCGTGCTGGCATCGAAGCCTTCGCCCACCACGACGACCGTGTTCCCGCCGATCGCGGGCCCGCCGG
>CAYYSD010000015.1:0-35184 GCA_964474285.1 uncultured Anaerolineaceae bacterium
TCGTTCAGGACGAAGCTCAGGAACACTACGATCATGATTGTGGCCGCTGCCGTGATCACACTCGCGGTGGAGGCAAGGCCGTGCGCGACCGACTGCGCGTTGTCCTTTGTGCGCAGGTACTCCTCGCGGATGCGGCTCACCAGGAAGACCTCGTAGTCCATAGAAAGCCCGAACAGGACCGCGAACAGCATCATCGGCAGAAACGACTCGACCGGGCCGGTCATGTCGGCGCCGGTGAGGTCCAAGAACCAGCCCCACTGGAACACCGCCACGACCACGCCGTAGGCAGCGCCAATCGAAAGCAGATTCATCAATGCGGCCTTCAACGCGATCACCAGCGAACGGAACACCGTCATGAGCAGCAGGAAGCTGATTCCGACCACGATGGCAAAGAACACCGGCAGCCGCGCACCGATTCGGTCGGCGATGTCGATGAAGCGCGCCGTCGTCCCCGCGACGTACACGTGGGCATCGCTGCCGCCGATCGCGATAGGGATCGTCTCGGCACGCAGTCGGTGCACGAGGTCGGTAGTCTCGGCGTCCTGTGGCGCACTCTCAGGGATGACGGAGAAGATCGTCAGGCGGCCGTCGGGGCTCGTCAGTGTCTGGCCCACCGACGCCACACCGTCTTCGGCCGCGACTGCTTGGCGCAGCGTCTCCACATCCCCGGTCGCGCCTCCGTCGACCACGATCTGTAGTGGGCCGTTTGCGCCGGGGCCAAACGCCTCTGCAATCAGGTCGTATGCGCGGCGGGTTGTCGAGGAGGTGGGGTTGTTGCCGGCGTCAGCGGAACCGAGACGGATGTCGAACAGCGGGACACTCAGGACGAGGAGCACGAGCGCGCTCAGGCCGAAGAACAGGTAGGGCCGCCGCATGATTCGCTGCCCGAGGACGTACCAGGCACTGCCTTCGTGAGCCGGGGTGGAGTGCGCCGAGCCGCGGCCGTGTAGAGAAAGGATGCGCACCCCGGCGAATCCAAGGAGTGCCGGCAGCAGCACGATGGCAACAAGCACGGCCACAGCAACCATGAGCGCTGCGGCGACGCCGATCCAGCCGACGAACGGGATGCCCATGAATGACAGCCCGAGCAACGAAGTGATGACGACACTGCCGGCGAAGATCACCGATTTGCCGGCCGTCGCGAGCGCAGTGCCGGCCGCGTCTTCAATAGACATACCCCGGGCCACGTTCTCGCGGTGCCGCGCGACGATGAAGAGCGAGTAGTCGATACCCACGCCCAGACCGAGCATGGCCGCGATGTTCGGTCCGAACTTGCTGAGTTCCACAACGGACGTCATTGCAAAGACTGCCGCGAAGCCGGCGGCCAGGCCAAACAGCGCTGTCCCCACGGGAAGGGCGGTAGGTACGAGCGTGCGGAACAGCAAGTAGAGGATCACGAACGCGGCTACGAGTCCGAGCACGGTCGATTCGTTTGGTCCCTCGTGTTCCTGGGCGGCAGCGACCGGCCCGCCGAACTCAACCTGGAGGCCCGTAGCTGCAGCGGCGGTCATCGCCGCTTCGACTGCCTCCACTTGCTCCGAACTCACCTCGTCGGCGCTTTCCGAGAACTGCACGCGGACGATCCCTGTTGTGCCGTCGGCCGCGAGCAGTCCGGACTGAGGAGCAGAGGGTGAACTCACCGAGCTCACACCCGGGACCGCAGAGACGTCGGCGACCAGCGACTGGATCGCGGCCAGCGCGGCCGGTTCGGAGAGTCCCGTCGACGAATGGACGACGATATCGCCGTAGTCGCCCGACCGCTGCGGGAAGGCGTCTTTGAGAAGCGACACCGCTTCTTGGGATTCGGCTCCGGGCATGTCGAGACTGCTGACTGTGCCTTCGTTCAGCGAGCGGGAAGCGAGTGCCAGCAGAATAACGGTCACGACCGAGGTGCCCAAGACCCACGAGCGCCTGCGGACAGCGAAGGCCCCCCATCGTTCGAGGAGTGTGGACTTAGATGTCATCGGTACCTCCATCAGTACGCTCATGATGGCCGCCGCCGGGGCTGTGAGTCTCTGACTTTTGTCGTGCTTCGAATGAGGTGGATGGTGGGAGGGAGCTCGCCTGCGGGAAAGCTATAATCGGTCGGTGCCTGCCGACGAACGCCTCGAAGATCTCCGGGACAAGTTGGCGGCGTTCTCGTTGTTCCACGGTCTCGACGAACAGTCGTTGGCCCTTCTCGTGGAGGAGAGCCGCCGCCACGACTACGCCTCGGGCGAGGTGGTGTTCATGGAGGGTGAGCCGGCCGAGGGTCTTTACGTCCTTGAGTCCGGTTGGGTTCGGGCCGTGAAGACGTCGGAGCAGGGTCGTGAGCAGGTCCTTCAGTTCGTTGGCCCCGGCGAGGCCTTCAACACCGTGGCGATCTTCACCGGGGGCGTGAGCCCTGCCAGCGCGGTGGCCCTCGAGCCCAGCACTGCCTGGGTGGTCCCGAGGGAAACGATCCTCCGTCTCCTGAGAGAAAGGCCGGAGTTCGCCCAACGCGTCCTTGAGAATATGGCGGAACGCATGGTCCATCTCGTCGGCCTCGTTGCCGACCTATCGTTGCGGACCGTCAGCGAGAGGCTGGCTGACCTCATCCTGACGCAGTCTGAAGGCGGTGTGCTGAGCCGCCCGAAGTGGTTCACCGTCGCAGAGCTCGCTGCCCGTCTCGGGACTGTTCCCGACGTTGTTCAGCGCGCCATCGGAAGATTTCAGTCCGATGGTCTCGTCGACGTACGCCGTCGAGAAATCCGCGTGCTCGACGAGGCCGGGCTCCGGCACCTGGCGCGCCGCTGAGGTCGCTGCGATTCCACAGAGGACACCTTCACGACCCCCGAGGCTCTCGCGCGACCGGGGTGACACATTGGGCATTCGACAGCCTGGAGACAGGTAGCGACCCTCAGATGGTCAAGCAGCCCGGCGTCCGCCTGACGGGCGTTCTTTTCCTGGGGCTCAGCCGTGTGTCCCGCCAGGAGGCGTCCTGGCGAGATCGAGTGTTTCCGCTGATCGACCTGGCCTCCGTATCGAGAAGGTGGCCCGCGGGCCGCTTCCGGCTGGTGATGTCAAGGCCGGTGGAACTGGTCGAAGTCGCAGGTGGTGGGCCGCTTCAACCCCTGATCATCGTTAGCAGCATCTTGAACGATGACGTCGCCTTCACCGCGTGCGGTTGATTGGCGGGCATGATGATGGCGCTCCCAGCCTCGAGGTCGTAGGGGGTGCCGCTGATGGTGACGCGGGCGGTCCCATCCAGGATCTGCGCCATTGCATCGAAGGGCGTCGTATGTTGCGAGAGCTCCTGGTCCTCGTCGAACGCGAAGAGCGTGATCGTGCTGGAAGGTCGGCTGAGAAGCGTCCGGCTCACGATCGCGCCGGCCTGGCGGGTGACCATGTCCCGCAACGGCAGGACCCCCGGGTCGGGTTCCGAAGGCTTCTCGGACATCGACGCCTCGCCCTTCGTGATGCAATGAGCCTTAGCTTCCGCTTCACGATCAGGCATTACGCCGTGTGTGCAGGGGTGAACGTCCGAGCCAAGTCAGGATCACCAGCGCCTACGCATCACGTCCGCGCCGCAACAGCGCCCCGGCGACCGCCAGCAGCGCAACTGTGAGCGCGGCAGCTGCTGCCGAGCCGATGTAGATCGCGCCGTTCGACAGGCCTACGGATTGGCGCGCGATCGTCACCCCTGGCGTCGGCTGGTGGTCCAAGTCCGCGGCGCTTGCTCTAGCGATCGACACGCCGTCGCTGTCCTTTAACGCCTCTATCTGTGCCTGCTGCTCTTGGATAGCCTTGATGAGGACCGGCACAAGTTCGGAACAGCTCATGCCGAGCTGGCCATCGTCGTCGCCATGGATCAGTTCAGGGAGAATGTCCCGGACCTCCTGGGCGATGAGGCCATGGTGCACGCGGCCGTCGCTGCCATCCGTCCACGCGAACGACACCGGTCGCAGTTGCAGGACATCCGCAAGGCCCGCGTCGAGTGTTACCACATCGCTCTTCAGGCGAACGTCCGAGGTCTGGATGGTACCGTTCGCCGACCATATCGAGGATCATCGAAGCCTTTCTTGCCGAGCGAGTAGAGATTGTCTCCGCCTGGAACCACGTTGCCGGCCTCCTCAAGGACCAGGCGGTCGGTCAGCGTCCCTCCACCAATTTTCGTCGCGAAGTCGATGGCAGCCGCGTGGAAGTTGCTGTCCTGGTAACCGTTGAAGAGGATGCGCGCCGAAACGATGTTCAAGTCCGCTGCCTGCTGGCCCTTGACGAAGTCAATCGCCATGTCGTCATTTGGTCCGCCGAAGGCCCGCCATAAGCAGATTTTGATACGGCGAGCCGCCGCGCAGCCTTACCGCGCCGTTGAGATCCAGATCAGCCGTCGGCGAGGCGAGATTGACTCCAACGCCCCCGTTGGCCCGCAGGGCGAAGGTATCGACAGTCATCAACGGCGAAGTCGGCATTGGTGGAGTCTGCCCAGGCAAAAGAGCCTTGCCCATTGGCTTTGGCGCGGCGGCCTGCGGCCAGGCTATGCAGTGTGATTGACAGAGAGAGGGCCATCCGTTTGGTTTGAGGTTGCAAGACCAGGACCTAACGGAGGCCCACTCAATGATCCATCGTAACGCGAAGCTCACCGTCGCCGGGCGCTTGCTCATCGTCCGGCGCATACAGGATGGCTGGACCCAGGCCGAAGTCGCAGAGGCGCTGGGGGTCTCGCGCTCGACATCGGGTCCGACCATCATTCCCGATGCCGGCGGCGTAGCCATCACTGTGACTCCCGAGAAGCCCCCCGAGCCCACGAGCCGGGGCGCTTTTGGTTGGCTTCCGTTCCCGGACGGCCTTTCAGAGGAGGAGCACGAGCACCACGGCCGCGACTCCGGCGAGCCACAGGGCAATCACGGCCCCTGCCGCAATCCACTTGCCCCGAACGTCCACGGCGGCGAGCCGCGCCGCGGCCGTGGCACGGTGCTCGGCAAGAACTGGCGCCGGGATCAACTTGCGAACGAGCACGACGCCCGCGGGGATGATGACCAGGTCATCGAGATACCCGAGCACGGGAACGAAGTCCGGGATCAGGTCGATGGGGCTGAGCGCGTAAGCCACGATCGCAGCGCCGGCAGCCCTCGCGTACCAGGGGACGCGCGAATCGCGGCATGCGAGGTAGAGAACAAACGTCTCCTGGCGCGCGAGAGAAATTCGCGCTTTCAGTCGCTCGCGCATGCCCATCCGGCCATCCTACAGCAGCCGATCGTGTTGCTGGCCGGCAAGGTGCTGGACGGGCGAAACCGCCTGGCAGCGTGTGAAGCGGCGGGGGTGGAGGCGCGATTCGTGGAGTACGACGCCGAGTGTGACCCGCTCGATTGGGTGCTCGCCCAGAACAGGGACAGGAGGCATCTCACGATCAATCAGCTACACGCCATCACGGCGGAGTACGTGCCGAAGTACAGGAGCGGGAACGCGAACGGCAGCAACAACACGCCGGAACCGCACCCGGCAGGCCAGCCGAAACACTTCCTGCGTGCATGCAGGAAGTGTCCACAGAGGAATCCGGCGAAGCGACTGTGCTCGCTGCGAAAGCTGCGGGGATAGGACAGCGGGGCGTGGCCGACGGCTACAAGCTTCTGAAGGAAGCCCCGGACCTGCATGCGGAAGTCAAGGGGGCACCAAGGGACTGGAAGAAGCCTTAGGACGTGCGCCGCATCCTCGCAGCCGATGTCGTAGCTCTCGATATGTTCGATAGGCCATGCAGGCGGGACCGGGCAGACCAGCCGAAACCGTCACTATTGGTGACAGTTTCGAGAGGCCCCGCAGTGGTTCACAACAGGCACTCAGGCGATTGCGGAAGGACAGGCCGGACCTGCACGGGCGGGTGTTGGCCGGGGAGCTGTCCCCACACCGGGCGATGGCGGAGGCGGGATTCCGGCCGGAGACAATCAGGCGAACAATCGGCGTTCGATCGTGAAGCTGAGTTCGGTTCGAATCCACGTCGGGGAGCCAGTCCGTAGCCTCAAAGCGTGAATCGCTTTTCGAAGCCTGTGCGAAGCCCGCGCAGGCTCTTTCGTACACATCGAGGACCACGCGGTCGTCATGCAACTCCGCCTGCGGACCGGCCCACGGTTCTCATTCTCGTCTCGGCGTGAGACTGGCTCCTCGGCGGTGTGATGCCGGACCCACGGGCGACGGACTCTGCCTCTCATCTCAATCGCCTTCCGGCTCCGCGTTCCGCCCAGGGCACGCGCGGGGGACTGCGGAAAATGGCTCGCCTTGTGAAACTAGACTCGTCCGTCTATATTGCGTTGGGACGCTCCAGGCGGCCACGACCGAAGGGGGCACCTGGGCGGGCCAACGCGAGGGCGTACCAACAACCTCAAGGCGAATCTCGAACGGACCATCAGTTTCAGTTCGGCGGCAAGGCTCCCCGGTTACCTGCGGCCTCCGGGGGCGGTCACTGGCGGGCCTGGTCAGCTGTCGACCCCGAACACCGGCTCCGCATTCCGCGGGAGTCACCGGGCGGGGAACGCCGGCCGCCGTCCGGGCCAACGCCCGTATGTCGTCTCAGCCCGAAGCCGTCATCCAACGGCGCCGGATGTCCTCTACGCGTCTCAACGTTTCTCCGAACATCGGGGGGCGTATCAAAGGAGTAGTCGATGATCAGTAGGTTGCTGATCGCGAATCGCGGAGAGATCGCGATTCGAATCGCCCGAACGGCCTCGGACCTGGGTATCGAGACCGTCGCGATCTACGCAGAGGACGACAGCCAGTCTCTGCACACCCGCCACGCCGACCAGGCAGTCAGCCTGGGTTCGGTGGGCGTCCCGGCCTATCTCGATGTTGCCCGAATCGTCGAACTGGCGAAGGAAGCCGGCTGCGATGCGGTGCATCCCGGCTATGGCTTCCTTGCGGAACTTTCAACATTCGCCGAGGCCTGTGAACAGGCGGGGCTCGTGTTCGTTGGACCGGATGTGCCGACACTTCAGCGTTTTGGCGACAAGGCGGCGGCCCGCGCCCTGGCGGAGTCCTGCGGCATTCCCGTGCTCCCGGGTTTGAGCCACGACATTACTCTCGATGAAGCGCGGGATTTCTTTGCCAGTCTCGGTCCCGGGGCAGGCGTTATGCTCAAGGCCGTCGCAGGGGGCGGCGGTCGTGGCATGCGGCCGGTTGAGCGCATCGAGGACCTGGACGAGGCGTTCGTGCGGGCTGCCTCCGAGGCGCAACAGTCACTGGGAAACGGCCATCTCTACATTGAGGAACTGCTGCCGCGCGCCCGGCATATCGAAGTGCAGATCCTCGGCGATGGCACGGGCGAAGTCGTTCATCTTTGGGATCGCGAGTGCAGCCTTCAGCGCCAACGTCAGAAGCTGGTCGAAATCGCGCCAGCCTTCGGACTGTCCGATCGCACACGGGCTGAAATCCTCTCCGCCGCCCGCCAGATAGGTGCGGCAAGCAACTACCGTGGTGTCGGCACGATCGAGTTCCTTGTGGATGCGCGACCGGGGGCTGCCGAGCGCTTTGTCTTCATTGAGGCAAACGCCCGCCTTCAGGTGGAACACACGGTCACTGAGGAAGTCACCGGCCTCGACCTCGTTGCGCTCCAGCTTCGCATCGCGAGCGGCGCCACTCTTGCGCAGCTTGGACTTTGCCAGCCCGATGTACCCGCCACGCGTGGAGTCGCCATCCAGGCGCGCGTCAACCTCGAAACCATGACCGCGGACGGCAACTCGCGGCCGGGCGGTGGTTCGCTGACCGTCTATGAGCCGCCCGCCGGGCCCGGCATTCGCGTTGATGGCTTCGGTTACGCAGGCTACATCACGAGCCCGCGCTATGACTCGCTCCTTGCGAAGGTCATTGTCCACGCGAACGATCTCGAAGGCGCCACCCGCAAGGCACGGCGCGCCCTCGCCGAATTCAAGCTGGCCGGCGTCAAGAGCAACACCAGCTTTCTCCAGGCTTTGCTTCAGCGGGCGCCCATCGCCGAAGCCGCCATTTACACGCGCTACGTGGAAGAGCACGCCGCGGAGCTGATCGCTGTAGCCGCTGAACGTGCCCGGTTCTTTGAATCGCCCGACCCGCGCGATGTGCGGAAGGCCGGCAGCCGCGTCGACCCGGACGATCCGCTCGCTCTCCTCTCTCTGAAGGGCAGTGCCGCGCCGCCGGCGCGCGCCGCGGCCGCCACTCCGTCGTTCGATGAGCTTGCGGGCAACGTCGCCGTCGTGGCACCGCTCCAGGGCATGATCGTTTCGTTTTCGGTTGCCGTTGGCGACACCGTCCGTAAGGGACAACCGGTCGTCGTCATGGAAGCCCTCAAGATGGAGCACGTCATCGTCTCCCAGGTGGCCGGTATCGTTAGCGAGATCGTTCTTGAGGTCGGCGACACCATCTTCGAAGACACCCCGTTGCTGTTCATCGAGCCGCAGGACATCGAAGGGGAGTATTCATCGGGCGAAAACGTCGACCTCGATAGTATTCCACCGCGCACAGCCGAGGTTCTGCACTACAAGTCGTTGTCGACCGACGCGGCCCGCAAGCACGCCGTGGCGAAACGCCACGACGCCGGCAAGCGCACCGCCCGCGAGAACCTCCTCGACCTCTGCGATCCGGGGACGTTTTTCGAATACGGTCCGCTTGTCACCGACGTCCGTTACCAGACAGACACGCCCGAACTGCTCGAGGAACGCATCCTCAAGACGGCGGCCGATGGGATGGTGATGGGGGTGGGCCAGGTCAACGGCGACCTGGTGGGACCCGAAAATGCCCGCTGTGTCGCCATGTCGTATGACTACACCGTCCTCGCAGGCACCCAGGGCGGCAAGAACCATCAGAAGCAAGACCGGATGTTCAACCTGGCAGAGAAGTATCGCCTGCCGGTGGTGCTCTACACCGAAGGCGGAGGGGGGCGAGGAGGCGGACGACGCCCCGGCGCCCCGGCGCTCAGCGTTGGCGGGATGAACTCGCGCACGTGGCGTGAACTGGGCAAGCTTTCCGGCCTTGTTCCCATCGTGGGAGTGAACTCCGGCTACTGCTTCGCGGGAAACGTCGTTCTCCTTGGGGCCTGCGACGTCATCATCGCGACCAAAGACTCCAGCATCGGCATCGGCGGCCCTGCCGTTATCGAAGGCGGCGGCCTGGGCGCCTACGCCCCCAGCGAAGTCGGTCCGATTAGCATCCAGGAGCCCAACGGCGTCATTGACATCCTCGTCGAGGACGAAGTCGAAGCAACCGCTGTGGCGAAGAAGTACCTGTCGTACTTCCAGGGGCGGGTCTCGAACTGGACCGCGCATGACCAGCGCCCACTTCGCCACATCGTCCCGGAAAACCGCCGGTCCGTGTACAACATCCGAAAAGTCATTGAGACGATCGCGGATGTCGGGTCCGTGCTGGAGCTCCGCCCGAAGTTCGGGCTCGCTATGGTCACGGCATTCATCCGCATTGAGGGACGGCCCGTTGGTGTCATCGCCAACAACTCGAATTCGCCCACTGGCGGCGCGATCGATTCGGACGCCGCTGACAAGGCGGCTCGCATGATGCAGCTCTGCGACGCGTTCGATATCCCGATTCTTTCGTTGATCGACTGCCCCGGGAACATGGTTGGACCGGAGGCTGAGCAGACGGGGCTCATCCGTCATTGCGGCCGCATGTATGTGGCCGGCGCCAACCTGACCACGCCGTTCTTCGTCGTCGTTCTTCGGAAGTCGTATGGCCTTGGTGCCCTCGCGATGTCAACGGGGGCATTCGAAGAGACGTTCTTCGCGGTGTCCTGGCCGACTGGCGAGTTCGCCGGCATGGGCCTCGAGGGCTCGGTGAAGCTCGGACGCCGTGCCGAACTCGCGGCCATTAGCGACCTGACGGAGCGGAAGGCGCGCTACAACCAGCTCGTGGACGAAGCCTATGCGTGGTCCAAGGCGCTGAACGCCGGGACGGTTGCCGAGGTCGACGACGTGATCGACCCGGTTGAGACGCGTCGCTGGATGGTCATGGGCCTGAACGCCCTTCCCCCCATTCCACCGCGGGCCCACAAGAAGCATTCGTGGATCGACACCTGGTGAGCTCGGTCCTTCGCGGGGGACTGAGTCGCGTCGGGAGACTCCTCAGTTGACCCGGCTGAGCAGCGACATGAAGGCGGCATCATCGATCGGGAACCCGATTTGACGGAACTCGGCGCGCAGATCCTGGGCAAACGCCGCGGAGAGTGCTGCGACCATCAACGTCGACCGGAAGGTCGCTGCCTCAGGCGTGTTGTGCGCGGGATCGTATGACTGCTGCAGTTGCGCGTCGAACGTCTGCAGCAACGCGTTCATTCGCTGGAGCGGTGCTTCGACGCCCAACCCCGTGGCTTCCGCGTGCTCGAAGAACTTGAACGCGAGGGTCATGAACGTCCCGAACGTTTCGTCCTGGGGTGAGGCAGGGTCGTTCCAGGACGAGAACTGCGCACCCGAATTGACGTAGATGTCGTACGAGAGCCGGAGAATTCGGAAGCTGGCAAGGCCGCTTGCCCTCATCAGCTCCCGTGTGTCGCAGCCCAATCCGAACACAGCCCCGTCGCGGACGAGGTCGTAGACCGTGGCGTGCTGGAAAATTTGCGCCATCGTCTCGGAGAAGATGGCGTTCGCATTCCCGTCTATCCGGCCTCCGTATCGGAAAGCCGCGGGACTGTTGAGGGTCACGTTGTGGCCCATCTCGTGGAAGAAGCTCGAAAGCTGAAACTCCAGCTGAGGCCCGCTTTGGCCTACGGCGAATGCCACCGGTGTCGAGTACCAAATCGAGTACATGCCCTGGGGAAAGCCAGGATCGCCTACCACCACCTGCTGGAAACCGGGCCCAACCTGTTCCACGTCGTGGTTCGCGTAGCCATGCTGAACCTGGGCCGCGATCGAGAGCAGATACTCGGAGTCGCTTCGGGTGAAATCCCAGAATGCTGCTTCTGGAACCGCGATGAGTCCGGTTGGAACGGGATAGAGCCGTGTCCCGAACACCGGAACAGTCTGGGGGATCGACACCGCCAATAGCGGGTCGAGGGGAACGTATTGGATCTTCGGGATACGGAACCAAATCAATACAGCCGCTTCGCCCGTCGCCCCGCCGGGGTAGTGGGCCGTGACCCGCACCACGTAGTTGCGTCCGGTGTCGGCAAACGTGTGGGATGCAGGGAAGAACGTCGAAGTACTGACGCCGTCGCCCCACTCAAAGGTGAACGGCACCTGGGGTTGCGCCGTGTCTACGCCGTTGATGACGACTGCGCCGGTCAATGGGCTCGCATGTTGAACGAAGACGGTGAGACTCGGTGGAGGCCCTGAGATGGCAGACGCAAAGTTGAATCCATCGGCGGCCACGCATGCGCATGCAGGCGTCGGGATTGGAACGTTGGCGGCGGTCGACTGGAAGAAGTAGTAGTCACCGTAGGTGAGCCCGTCCGAGAGGGTTTGGAAGCCGTCTGGGAATCCCCGAAACCAGAAGTCGAATCGCTGATTCTCATTGCTCCAGTTGAACACTGCTGTGACGGCATCGGGAAGTGACGAGACACCCGGCATGGGAAGGTCGCAACCACTCCAGAGGTATCCCGTGGCGCCTGTGGCTGCAGTATCGAACGAGCCCCCCGCTGGCGGGAGGGTAAAACTACCCTCGCCGGGCACAGGAACCATTGAAGCCACGCTGCTCTGGAAGAAGTAGTAACTGCCGGGTGTGATGCCCAGCAACGTCTGGAACCCGTCAGGGAAACCGCGGAACCAGAAGTCGAATCGTTGCAGCCCATTGTTCCATTCGAAGACGGCGGTAATCTCCGCAGGCAGCCCGCCCGCCATTGCTCCGCCCCCGCCAATTGCGGTCCCTGTCCAGAGCTGACCATTCGCCCCGGGCACGGTGGGGAAACCCCCTGGCGAGACGCCGGCTTCGGAGGGCTCGGCGGATGACCTCGGAGGAGCCAGGAGGAGAAGAATCGCCACGACAACGCAGGCTGGAATGAGCCTCATGTAACGAGTGTGCTAGTTGAGGCGGTGTGACGGCACGGCCCAACGGCCCTTCTTTTCGGCCCTGCCATGCCTGGGTGTTCGCTCGTGGGCAGATGCTCACTGCTGACCCGGTGCCGTGGCGTTCGCGACGATCCTACGTGTCGGGCGCGATCCCGGCGGCGCTCAGGAATTGCCGGACCTGGGATGCGTGTTCAGTCGTGTGGCCGACGAGGCCGAAGATGATCCGGGCGTGTGGCTGGCCGCGGTAGCGGTGGGCCCGCGGCAGCAACGTTGCCGCCTTCTCGTCGGTCATATCCGCAAGCGTGTTGCGTGCCTGCTGCCGGCAGTAGTCGATGTAGGCGAGCATTTCAGAGCGCGACCAGGCGGCGGGCAGGCTCAGGAGATCTCGCCAGTGAGGATGCCCGGCGAACGGCGGCGGGGGAGCCCAGGGACCGAACTCGCCGTTCAGGTCGTAGTCGAAGCATTCAAGGGCGTGCCACGCTATGGCCCAGGGAGTGGCGTGGCGCTGGACCAGGGCGTCGCGCTGCGCGGGATCGGCGACCGGTCTGCCGTCGGAGCCGAGGAGCGCTCGCCCGAGGTCCGGGGGCGGCACGCGCCACATGGGCGTTTCCCAAAGCTCGCCGGTGCAGTCCTTCACAGCCGCGACCAGCAGATCCAGTGCCTGATCGAGGCTGCGACCGAGGCTCTCCACCCAGATGGATGTCATGAGCCGCAACCCTACTCTGCCGTCGCGCACATGCTCAAGATCGACGTTGCCCAGAGCCGAGCGAGGCGAGATGGGGTTGGCCCGGCCGGGTCAGGTCCGCGCGATGCTACCCTCGGCCACGATGACGACCGTCCCGTCGGGCTTTTCGGCACGGGCGACGACGGTGTCACGCGTTGGGTCGTTGGGGTCGACGCCGCCGAGGCCGAGCGTCACGCGACAGACCTCGCCTGGCCAGAGCACGTTGGTGAACTTGACGAGGAGCCTGCCGCTTCGAGCCCAGCGTTCGCCAAAGGTCGAATCCAGCAATTCGCCGATGAAGCCCATGGTCATGCGGCCTCCGACGACCACATCGCGGAAGCCCAGCGCCTTCGATTGCTCTTTATCGGTGTGGTAGTTCTTCGATCCGTGGAACAGTTCACCGCACATCTCCAGGGTGACTGTCCGCTCCATCGTGGCGAGTTCGGCGGCCATCTCCGGGGCCGGCCGGCTGGCGCCTTCCTTGCTGGCGGGATCTCGAAGCACGACCTCTTCGTTGGGTGCGCGGTGGAGCAAGAAGCTCTGGTGATGCCGCTGGATCGAGACAGGGTTCGCGCCGGGGTCGCGGAGCGTCGTCTCCCAGACGAGGATCGTGCGGTCGCGGCGCTGGTAGATGTCGGTGATGACCGCATCGAGGGTGTATTGGACCCCCACCGCGAGCGGGCGGAAGAACTCCCATTCCTGCCGCAGCCAGAGGTGGCCACGTTGCCGGGAAAACAGGAACGTGGGCTCTGGCGCGTTGGCCAGCATCTGAGGGACGCCTGGCGCCGCCTCGGACCCCAATCCATTGCGGTAGCTCTCGACAGCCTCCGTCGTGATCAGCCATGTCCGGGTTGGCATGACGTAGCCAACTTGAGGCTCTACGTAGGTTTGCGGCATGTGCGGACTATAAAGCACCGGGAACCGGGTCGGAAATCGGTCGGTAAGTCGCGCTGTCCTTTGGCGGCAAACCGGCAGGGGGGCCGCGGCGGTGCCGCTGGACGGTCTTGTGCCCCGGAGGGTAGCATCGGCGGCGCGCCTTGCCGCCAGGGAGAACGTCATGGCAGGTCCACTCGACGGCATCCGGATCCTCGATTTCACCCGCTATCAGCAGGGGCCGTTCGCCACCGTCCTGCTTTCGGATCTCGGAGCCGACGTGCTCAAGGTCGAAGCGCGGGAAGATGGCGACCTCGGCAGGTCGCTCGGGCTGCAGCCGGACGGCTGGAGCTCCTATTTCGAAGCGCACAATCGGAACAAACGCTCGATCACCATCGATCTCCGTGCTCCGGAGGGCAAGGAGATCGTGCTGCGGCTGGTGAAGGACATGGATGTCGTGACCGACAACTTCCGGCCCGGGGTCATGAAACGATTGGGCCTCGACTACGACGCTCTCTGCCAGGTGAACCCGTTGATTATCACCGGGTCGGCTTCTGGCTTCGGACCGGTGGGGCCGAACGCGTTTGACCCCTCCTTCGACGTAATCGGCCAGGGGATGGGCGGGATCATGTCGAACCAGGGAGGCGGGCCCGATCAGCCCCCTGCCACGGTGATGGGCGGCACGGCGGACCAGACAGGTGCGATGGTTTTCGCGCTTGGACTCTGCGCTGCGGTGATTGCCCGGGAGCGCCAGGGCATCGGCCAGCACGTCGACGTCTCTCTGCTCGGATCGCAGCTCGCGCTCCAGGGGTTGCAGCTGACCGCGTTCATGCGCGCTGGTGTCCAGGCGCCGTCTCCGCAACGGAACAACCCCGTATTCGCGTATTTCCCCTGCCGTGACGGTAAGTACCTGACCATCGGTTTGCTCGACCCGAAGTGGTGGCCCGGTCTTTGCAAGGCGCTTGAGCGCGAGGACCTGACCGACGATGGACGCTTCGCCACCCAGGCCGACCGCCAACGCAACCGGGTGGCCTTGCTGGCCGAACTCGATTCGGCGTTCATGAAGCGGGACCGGGACACCTGGCTTACGATCCTCAAGCAGGCGGATGTCCCGAGCGGACCCGTACACGACTACGCGGCGGCGACGACCGAGCCGCAAGCGCTGGCCAACGAATACATCACCACGCTTGAGCATCCCGCGCTCGGTCCCGTGCGGGTGGTCAACTCACCCATTCGCATGTCGAAGATGAAGGTCGGAGCGAGGCACACGGCGCCCGAGCTCGGCCAGCACACGGAAGAGGTACTCCTCGACCTGGGCTATAGCTGGGAACGGATCGAAGCGCTCAAGACAGCGAAGGTCATCTGAGGTAGGGGCGGGCCGTGACGGAGGCTCACGCCACCGGCTGCCTTGCCGGCGAAGTCCGCCGTCTCGCTGGACGCCGATGCGATGTAACTCATGGCGAGCCGGGTTTGGGCGATGAGCCTCCGGTCGATGGGAAGGGCCAACCGGGTGGGTTTCGACGTTGTTCCAGGTCTCGAAGACCAGGGCACGCGCGGCACGGAATGGCGCCTCCGCTATAACGTAGTCTTCGAGGAACGACTGGCTGTCGATCAAGTTGCCTGTCCGTTCAGACTTCATGTCGCCTGCGTCGTGCGTCGGAGGCGAAGGTGGTCGTGCGGCTTGAGGCGCGCCGGGGAGAGCGGACCGTAAGAAATGCTGACACACTGAGACACGGGGGAAAGCAGAAACCATGCAGTTCGGAGTCTTCTCCGTGGGTGACGTGACACCCGACCCTACGACGGGCCGGGTGCCGACCGAAGCCGAGCGGGTACAGTCGATGGTGGCGATCGCGCTGAAAGCGGAGGAAGTGGGTCTGGATGTGTTCGCCATGGGCGAGCACCACAATCCGCCGTTCGTGCCTTCGTCACCGACCACGATGCTGGGCTACATCGCGGCCCGGACGAAGCGGATCATCCTCTCGACTGCGACGACGCTGATCACAACGAACGACCCGGTGAAGATCGCGGAAGACTACGCGATGCTCCAGCACCTTGCGGGCGGCCGCGTTGATCTCATGTTGGGACGCGGGAACACTGCGCCTGTCTATCCATGGTTCGGACAGGACATACGGATGGGGATTCCGCTGGCCATCGAGAACTACGCGCTCTTACGCCGGCTCTGGCGGGAGGACGTGGTCGACTGGGAGGGACAATTCAGGGCGCCGCTGGAAGGGTTCACTTCGGTTCCGCGACCGCTCGACGGAGTGCCGCCATTCGTCTGGCATGGGTCCATCCGAAGCCGGGAGATCGCCGAACAGGCAGGCTTCTATGGCGATGGGTTCTTCCACAACAACATCTTCTGGCCGATGGAACACACCGCGAAGATGGTGAATCTCTATCGCGAGCGGTTCGAGCGCCACGGCCACGGACGGGCGGACCAGGCAATCGTCGGGCTTGGCGGGCAGGTCTTTGTGCGTCCGAATTCACAGGATGCGGTTCGGGAGTTCCGGCCCTATTTCGACAACGCCCCGGTCTATGGGCATGGCCCGTCATTGGAAGACTTCAGCACGCTAACGCCGCTGACCGTTGGCAGCCCGCAGCAGGTCGTCGACCGCTACGCCCGCATGCGCGACCACGTCGGCGACTATCAGCGACAGCTCTTCCTTGTCGATCACGCCGGACTACCGCTCTCGACGGTGCTCGAACAGATTGAGTTCCTGGGATACGAGATCGTGCCGGCGCTGCGCAAGGAGAACGCAAAGGGCAGGCCCGCTCACGTCCCGGACGCACCCACGCACGAGACGCTCAGGCTCCGTGAGGGCGAGGGGGAGGGCGGGGCGATCGCAGGGTTGCGCGAACCTGTGTAGCCCGACGGGTCGAGTTCCCCGGTTCGAACGGCCAGCGTACCTTGGGGCAATGATGGGATTGCGTGTTTGGCGATGGTTGCCCTTGCTGTTGGTGATTGCGGCAGCCTTCGTTGGGCGGGAACGGCCGGCGTTAGGAGCCGACGAACTGGTGGTGTTCGCGGGGAACGGTGAAGGCGGGTATGCCGTGAACGCGTTCCTCCCGGCCGCGGTCGCCGTGCGTGAAGGCACCACGATTCGCTGGGACTTCGCCTGGTATGAGCCCCACACGGTCACGTTCGGATCGCCGACAAGTGTGCCGATCGTCTCGACGCCCTCTCCGGCCGTGTACGACGGTTCGGCGTTCGTCACGTCGGACATGACCTTCGGGCCGGGAAGGTCCTACGCGATCCAGTTCCCTCGCGCCGGGACCTACCTGTATAGCTGTCTGATCCACCCCTACCACAAGGGCAGCGTTGTCGTGGTGGCGGCGGATTCGAACCAGGCCGACACCCTGGCAACCGCAAGCGCGCGCGCCGCCACCGAATACGCCACGGCGGTGGCGGAACTCAAAGCAATTGCGGCGGACGCACGCGCTCAACCGCTGGAAACGCGCACACTGTCCGACGGATCGACCGAGCGCCTCGTGCGGATTGCACGGGAGACGCAGTTCGGTGACGTCCAGCAGTACTTCCCGCCGTTGATCACGCTCGACGAAGGCGACACGATCACCTGGCGGAGCGCGGCGCGAACGCCGCACACGGTGACATTTGGTCCGTTTCCCGCGGGGGTGCCGTTGCCCGGAAACCCGCTCGTTGATGCGGTGGCACGCCCCGGCGAGACATACGAAGGCAGCGGTTACTGGAATAGCGGTGTGCTTGGGATCGATTGGCCACTTGGGACGGAGTTCAGCCTGAAGTTCACGAAGGCGGGCACCTACGCCTACTTCTGCATTCTCCATGAGAACCAGGGGCACCGCGGGACCGTAGAGGTCGTCGCGAAGGCGACGCCTCCCGCGTCGACGCCTTCGCCGAAAATGCCGGGGGTGCCTCCTGCAGCGCCTGTGACGGGCACGGGGATTCGGGACAGCGGCGCGGGCGGGCATGATACCTGGTGGTTAGGCGCGGGTGCGTTGCTGGTGCTTGCGGCCTTCGGCGCGGTCGCGGCGGCGCGAAGGAGTTAGCCCGGAAACATCGACGGTTTCGGAGCGCGCGGGCGAATTGAGGAGCTTCTGCTGGGCGGCCTCACTGTTGAACACGAAACGGCGGCGCTCAGGGCGACGAGGGCGCGGGGAAGATGAGCGCGAAATAGGTGATGCCCGCGGCAGCAATCCGGCAGGGGTCGGGGGTGAAGCCCCGTGCGGTGCGAAGCGTGACTCCGGCTGTGCGCGGTGCGATGTGAGCGGCCCACATTGTGGATGCATCGTACCCGTTTCGGCCGGGGGGCGGAGAGCAGGCAAACGTGGTCACGAGGTGGGACATTGTCCCGGTGCAAAATGGGGCAGAAACAGGACGAGGGTCCCGCGATCCGTCATGATGCGCGGAGCAAACTGCACGGAAGCCGAGCTGTGGTTACGGCAGCCGGAAGACCCAACAGGAGGCAGTTTCGTGCAAGCGCAAATTCAATCCCAGAGTCAGGTTCCACCTTCGTTCGGGCGGCGGCAGGCGGTGGTGTCGATCGCCGCGCTGTATGTCGCGATCCACGTGGCATGGTTCGCCGGACCATGGATCGCGCCCGACCACGACTTCCCGTTCTTCACGCAGATCCTAACCGGAACAACCCTCGCGGTGGGGCTCATCGCGATCACGGGGCTGTGGCAGGGCTACCGGTGGGGATGGTGGGCCCTGCTCGTAATCAACATCATCCAGGTGTTTCTTACGGTCCCGGAAGTGTTCACTCTCCCGGGCATCCTTCGCGTTATCTCGATCCTCGCACTGGTGGCGCTCGCAGCGATCCTCGTTTTGATGTTTCGCCCCAACGTCCGGGCGGCTCGGAGCTGAGGTGGCGCGCGCGGATGCGGAGATGTCCCGCCTCGCCTTCATCGGCCAGCCTGGCCTGCTATGGCCGGGCTGGCTGTGCACCGTCGCAGCCGTCCTGGTGTTGTGGATACCGTCGCTCCTTGGCCGGTTCGATGCCCTGAGCCATCCCCCGGAGAGCGTGCGGACAGGCCTCGAACACGCGTATGTGTCGGCGCCGCTTCACGCGGGATACCACGCGTCGCTCGATCTGGCCTTCGGTGCTCTGTGCATCGGGACCGGGACGTGGATCGTTGCGAAGCATCGGGGTGAGAGTTTCGCGGTTGCCGCGGCTTTCGCGGTCGTCTTGTGGGGTATCGCCAACGGTCTGGTGGTCGAATCGTTCACGTATGGCGGCGCGTGGCGATGGGTACTGGTCCTCGCAGGGTGGGTCTCGTGGGTGTGGCTGCTGATTCGAGCGAGGCGGATGCACCGGCTCGATTCAGGTCTACTCACCCGACAAACGGCCCGGTGGACGCTCTATGGAATGGGCGCCAGCGTGTTGAGCATCGCGATGGTGACTGCGACAGTGGGCACCGGTTTGACCCTTCCCGAGGCTGAGGTGGACCGTCATATGACCGGGCACCTTCTCGCGACCCTGTACGGATCACTGTTTCCGGTTGCGCTGGGCGCAGCCTGGTTGCATCCGACGCAACCCGACCCCGACACTCTCATTCGCCGCACGCTCGTCTACGGCGGGCTCTCGTCGATCGTCGTGGGAGCAAGCATCGCATTCGTCATCCTGCCGGCATTCCTCTATCCAACGCTGGGACCGGTCTATGTCCTCTCAGTGATAACGGCATGGGCAGTCGTTGGATTGCAGCTCCAGGGCTACCTTCAGAAGACCGTGAACCGTCTGCTCTACGGTCAGCGCGATGAGCCAATGAGTGTTCTAAGTGACCTCGGCGACCGGCTGGAACTTGGCTCTCCAGAGACGGTCCTGGAGACGATCGTCGAAACCGTAGCCACATCGTTGAAGCTGCCGTATGTGTCGATCGAGGGCGCAAACAACCACGAGACGCTCGCTTCTCAGGGAGCGTCCGCTATCGACCCCGTTGCCGTGCCGATCCTCCATCAGCGGGAGTTGGTGGGACGGTTGCTCGCTTCTCCCCGGGCACGAGACGAACCGCTTCACGACCGGGACCTGAATATCCTCCGGCTGGTGGCGCGCCAGGCCGGCCCGACGGTGCGCGCGGTGCAGCTCAATCTTGAGTTGCGACGGTCGAGGCGTGAGATTCTTGTGAGCCGGGAAGAGGAGCGGCGGCGAATCCGGCGTGACTTACACGACGGACTTGGACCCGCACTGGCGGCCATCGCGATGCAGGCTGACACGGCGCGTGCGGTCATCGATGACGACCCCTTGATGGCCAAGGAGATCATCGGTGCGGTGACCAGGCAGGCTGAAGACGTCGTCAACGAGGTCCGGCGGGTGGTCTATGACCTCAGGCCACCAGCGCTGGACGAAGTGGGACTCGCGGGCTCGATAGAACGGCTGGCCCGGCAAAGCTCGTCGGCGACCCTCCGCGTCGAGGTAGTATCGCCCGGCCCGTTACCCCCACTCGACGCAGCCGTCGAGGTGGCTGTTTTTCGAATCGCGGCAGAGGCACTAACCAACGTCGTTCGTCATTCGGCGGCCACGGAGTGCACATTAACCCTCGTACCATGCGAAGGTTCGGACGCTTCGATGCTCTGCGTCAGCATCATGGATGACGGTGTCGGCATGCCCGTCGACGCCGTGGCGGGTGTCGGGCTTCGTTCGATGCGCGACCGCGCAGGGGAGGTGGGAGGCACCTTCGCCATTGAGGCGCGACCAGCGGGTACGCTGGTCACCCTTCGTGTGCCTACAGCGAGCCAAGCATCGAGGCCGCGAGGCAGCGAGGAGGTTGCGCCAGATGACCGGTGATCCCATCTCGCTTGTGGTTGCGGAGGATTCTCCGCCATTCCGGGCCGGGCTTCGCGCTCTCCTGGCGTCGGCTCCTGACATGGTCATCTCCGGCGAGGCTGAGGACGGTGAACAAGCGGTTGAGATGGCCCTCTCGCTGCAGCCCGATGTCGTGCTCATGGACGTGCAAATGCCACGGCTGAACGGCATCGAGGCGACCAGGCGGATCGTCCGGAGTTCTCCGCACATTGCCATCGTAGTTCTCACGATGTTCGATGACGACGAGTCGGTGTTTGCGGCCATGCAGGCTGGCGCGCGAGGGTATCTCCTCAAGGGCGCGCTCAGGAACGAGATCCTCGCAGCCGTGCGTGCGGCCGCCGCGGGCGAGGCGATCTTCGGACCTGCCCTGGCGAAACGGATGATGCAGTATTTCGCTCAGATGAAAGCGCCCGGGGTCCCGTTTCCTGATCTCACCGAGCGCGAACGTGAGGTGCTCACTCTGATCTCCCAGGGTCGAAACAACACCGAGATCGCAGAACGGCTGGTGATCAGCGGGAAGACCGTCCGAAACCACATCACGAGCATCTTTTCCAAGCTCCAGGTAGGCGATCGGGCGCAGGCGATCTCCCGGGCGAGGGACGCGGGCATCTCCTGAGTTGGATAGCCGACAGATCGGTCGGCTGATTTCGGGCATGATGGGCCGGTGAGTCCGAGGGAAGCCCGCGCCGCGCTCGATGCCCGCCTCGCCCATCGGCGCGCTGGAAAGCTCGATATCGATGCGCCGCTCCATCACTTTGCGCTCATCACCTACGCGGTGCCGGTGGAACGGCTGACGGCGCACATCCCCGCGGACCGTTTCGAGATTCCAACCTTCGCGATCGATGGACAGCCCTTCGCGCTCATGAGCGTCGTGCCGTTCATCGATGCTGGCTTCCACTTCCGCCTGCTGCCGTTCATTCGTTTTCACTTCGCCCAGACGAACTACCGGGTCTACGTCATCGACCGGGAGACGGGGGAACACGCCGTCTGGTTCTTCGGGACGACGCTGGGCGGCTGGCCTGTCCACCTCGCCCGGCTCCTCTGGAAGATTCCGTGGTATCCGGCGAAATACGCCTGGGACTGTGCGTTCGATGACGCGGAGGGCCGGTACCGTGCGTTTCGCTACCGGGCGCGTTCGAAGTGGGCGAGCGCGCGGATCGACGTGGTGGATACAGGAGTGCCGGCCGGAACGCTGCCCGGTTTCGCCTCGCGCGAAGAGATGGTGCTCATCCTGACGCACCCCATGGACGGCTTCTTCTACCGGCTCGACGGCGCCGTGGGGACGTACTCGGTCTCCCATCCGGTGCTGCCGCTGACGGTTGGCGAAGCGAAGGACCTCCACTTCAGCCTGTTGGAGCGGCTCGGGGTGCTGAGCGCAGAGGAGATGCAGCGCCCGCATTCGGTGCTGCTCTGCCGCGAGACGGCGTTTCACATCTACATGCCGCCGCGCAAGTGCTGACGGGCGGAGCGCCTGGTACGAGGGCCGCGTTTGGGAGTCCGCCGATTTCGGGAATCGGAGGATGAATACTTTGCCTTCCAACGTGAAATGGTTCGGACTATAGTACGGGCGAAAACTCGCCGGGAGGTCCGACCAATGGATGCGGTTCGCAGCACGCGCCGGCGTGCGCTCTTGAAACGTGGGGCATTCGTCCTCGGGGGTGCACTTGGCCTGGGGCTTGCCGGCAAGGCGAGCCTCGATATGGCGGGCGAACCTTCGAAAGGCCCCGTGGCGCTCAAGGTGCACGGCGCTAACTGGCAGCTCACCTACCCGGACCGGCCGCGTGGCGTGTTGCCGCAGCCCGGGCAGCGTTCGTCGATCTTCGGGCAGCTCTTCGATGGCCCGGAAGGAGAGAAGATAGGCGAGTTCTACGCCTCCTCGTTTCAGTTCGGCTCTCCTTTCGGAAGCAGCGAAGTGGCGGCCGGGGCCATGGAGACGCACCAGTTCAACCTGCGTGACGGTTCCATCATCGGGATAGGGACCCTGGGCGATCTCCATGGCAGTCAGAGCGTGCACGCGATCATCGGTGGCACGGGGCGTTACGAAGGCGCGTCGGGTTCGTACACCGCTCGCCAGCGCCCCATCGAGTTGGGCGGGGATGGGACTGCGGACTTCGAATTCAATGTCATCCTGAGGAGTGCGTAATGGCTGTGGACTTCTTTTTGAAGCTAGAAGGCGTCGATGGCGAAAGCACCGACGACAGGCACAAGAACGAGCTCGACATCGAATCGTTCTCGTGGGGTGAAACGCAGACGGGCTCGGCCGGCCCCGGCGGTGGTGGCGGTGCAGGCAAGGTCGTGATGCAGGACTTTCACTTCGTCGCGAAGGTGAGCAAGGCCTCGCCCATCCTGTTCCTGAAGTGCGCGACGGGTGAGCACCTGAAGCAGGCCATCCTGACGGTGCGGAAGTCGGGAGGACGCCAGCAGGACTTCTATGTGATCACCCTGACCGACGTGATGATCACGCAGTATTCGCAAGCCGGGCCGGGCGGCCTGCCTGACTCCGACGTGAACGACGCGTTCGCCCTGAACTTTGCGCGAATCGACGTCTCTTACTCTCCGCAGAAGCCGGACGGTTCGCCTGGAGAAGCCGTGAAGGCGGGTTACGACGTGAAGGCGAACAAGAAGGCATAGCAGGGCATTTGTTGCCCTGACCATTCACAAACGCCGGGGGGGAGCTGCGCGCTTCACCGGGCGGATGGAGCGCCGGGATCCTCCCGTCTCGCCGCACCCGTGAATTCTTCCACGAGGCGGACGAACTCGGGTGCCCCGGGATCGTCGAAGAGAAGCCAGTGGTTGTTGCCTTCGAGACGATGGAGCCGGGCGCCCGGGATAAGCGATGCGAGGCGGCGCGCCCTGCTGAAAGGCACAACCAGCTCGCCTCGGCGGTGCAGCACCAGGGTCGGGACGCGGACCCTTGAGGCCGCCTCGGCATCGCGGTCGTAGTTGACGGACGTGTAGTAACGCGCGGCGCGTTCTGGCGGTGTGGATGCGCGCTGCATCTCCGTGAAATAGGCGATGTCTCCCGGGCGCGCTTCCGGGCCGAGGAGCATGTAGGCGAACATCTGCCGGTAGACGGGGGAGTCCTTGCCCCAACCATCGCGCACCACGCGATAGCGCGTGTCCCGTTCCTGAAGCCAGTCGCGGCGCTCGTCCTCGTCCTCTGGAGGCGGGCCGCCACCATAGGCGATGAGATGCGTGACGCGCTCGGGATGGCGTGCCGCGAAGTGAACCGCCTCCTGGGTCCCGCGTGACATGCCGAGGATGGCAAACCGCTCGAGTCCGGCCGCATCGACGACAGCTTCGAGGTCGGCGATGTGGGTCTCGACGCTGAATTCGTCCGCTGGTTCTGAAAGCCCCATGCCGCGGCCGTCGTAGCGCACGAGGGTGTGATTGGCGGCCAGGCGCTCCCACAGCCGCCGCCCCGTGTCCCACTTCCATTCCAGTTCCAGGTGCGTGTACCAGCCGAGCGCGCGCACGAGTGGTGGCCCGCTCCCGTGCACGGTATAGGCGATGCTCTTGCCGTCGCGGGTTCGCGCGTAGCGGATCTCGGGATTCACGGCCGGTGACGTTGCAGCACTGGCCTCTTCGCGGAGGCGGACCTCGCCGACAAAGCGATAGCCCCTCCCGTGCACGGTCTGGATCAGGAGTTGGTCGCGGCCGTTGTCACCGATGGCCCGTCGGGCGGCCATCATGCGGCTGTTGAGCGCGGCATCGCCGATGAACCCCGAGGGCCAGACATGCTGGACGATTTCTTCCTTGGTGACCATACGGTGGTGGTTGGCCACCAGGAGCGTGAGGACTTCGAAGACCTGGGGTTCCATCGGGACTACGGCTTCGGCGCGCCGGAGTTCGTACCGGTCGGTGTCGAGCACGTATTCCCCGAAGACATAGCGCACGAAGATCCCTCGCAATCGTGGAGGGCGAAGCTCCACGGTGCAGTTGTAGCCCAACGTTTGAATTCTGACCACCGGCAGTGGCCTGGAGTTCGGGGAGGTCTGTATGGGCTCTCCACAGGTTCTTGATGCTGGCTGCAAGGAACGCCGCCTGCGCCGCCCTAGCGTGGACACCATCAGTCCGCCGCGTGCCGGCCAGGGAGTCCAGCTTTGCAGGTGTCAACACGATTCAGCCGTCGTCCAGTGCTCATTCGCCCCTTACCGATCGCCCCGGTGGCGCCTGCCACGGTGGCGGGCATGCTTGTTGGCGTCACCTACCTCGCCGGGCCGTTGCCGTTCTACCTCACGACCGCTCGGGCAATGGTTCCCGGGTCCGATGTGGCGCTCTCAGGCTTTGTCGTGGCCTTCCTTACGGCCGGGTTCGTGACCATCGCCCTCGCCGTCGTGACGCGTCAGCCGGTGGCTGTTGGCTGGTCCATGCCCGGACTCATCTACCTGGCGGCTGCAACACAGGATCACACGCCGGCTGCCCTGGCGGGCGCCGGGCTGGTTTCCGGCATCGTGATCCTGGCCTTCGCCGTGACCGGGATGGCTGAGAAGCTTGGAGCCCTCGTGCCCCTTCCGGTTGTGTTGGCCGTCCTGGCGGCGAGCGCTCTCCCCTACTGTATGGGCATCTTCCCGGCGGTCAGCGTCGCGCCGATGGCTGCAGGGCTCCCGGTCGTTGCGTTCTTCGCTGCGAGGCAGCTTCGGTTCCGCTGGTTGCCCCCGCTCGGCGCGGCGGTGCTCTCTGTGATCCCGTTGCTGTGCTTGCAGGGTCACGCGGGGGATGCGGGAACCGGTCTCGCCCTGCCGCCGCTCATTCCTGTCGTCCCGGTGATCGACTGGCCCGCGATCGTGTCGCTGGCTCCGCTGCTGGTGCTGGCATCGATCAGCGGGAGTCTCCAGGGGTTCGCGGTGCTGGAGGTGAATGGCTTCCAACCACGCCGGACGATGATCACCGCGGTTCTCGGGGTGATGTCCATCGTCCACGCCTGCTTCCTGGCGCCGCCGGCAACGATGCAGCGTGCGGGGCTTGTGCTGGCCGCCGGGCCGGATGCGGGCGAGCGGCACCGGCGATACCTGGCGGCGATCGTCGCCTCGGTGATCGCCATCGCCCTGGCACTGTTCGCGACGCCGTTGAGCCAGTCGGTCGCCGCTGTCCCGCCGCGGTTCTTCGAGGCTATGACCGGGCTGGTGATGTTCGGCATCGTCCTCGACGCGCTTCAGCGAGCGTTTCGCGGCGACGACGCCGAAGTCGCGTTCGTCGCGTTCGCGATCACGCTCTCGGGGGCGAGCGCACTGGGGCTGGCAGCCAGCTTCTGGGGCCTGGCCGCAGGCGTGTGCGCGCGGAGTTTGAGATCGAGCAACTCGCGGCCGGTCGCGGCGGGGACAGTGGTTAGCTCAGAAGAACAGCAAGCCGAGGAGCGCACCGAAGAGGGCCAGTCCGCCCCACAATCCGACCGTCACCGAAGCGAGGATGCCTACTCCGAGGAGGGGTGTCCTCAACTCGCGCGGCTCCCCGGCGAACCAACCGATGAGCATGATGTATACGGGCAGCAGAACGACGCCGAAGATGAGGATGGTCCCGGACTCAAGGTTCATGATGTACCTCCACCTCGACGAGGGGGATAACCCGGCTGATCAGCAGGAAGAAGAGCGTCACCATCGAAAACGCCCCAACGACCGATGACAGCTCAATCCACGATGGTGTGTAGTACCCGGGGACGCCCTGGTACAGGGAGAAGACCGGGTGCATCAGGCCCTCGATGACGAAGAGGAACTTCTCGATCAGGGTCGCGAGCACCGGCAGAGTCGCGGCCGCGACCGTTCGTTCCACCGAGAACCATTCGGGCTTGAGCATCTGCAAGCCGAACCATGTCAGCGCCGTCCCGACCATCAGGATGGCCAGCCAGTAGAGCGGCTCGTGGATCGTCGCCTTGGTGGCGCCGTAGATGGATTCCGGGGCGAGGCTGATGCCGGTGATGATCTTCTGCAGTTGCAGCCACAAGAAGAGCAGCGCGAACAACGAGAGCCAACGCGAAAGGCCGAAGAAGACGCTGTCGTCCAGCAACTCCTCCCAGCCGTACGCGCGCCGAAAGACGTAGGCAACCACGATGACGGATCCAAGGGCTGAGCTCAGTGCGATGGTAAGGAACTGGGGACCCTGGGCTGCGCCGAACCATGCCGGTTGGCCGGGGAGCAGCGCGAACAGCCAGGGAATCACTCCGCCGTGGAGGAAGAGTGGCGCGAGGATGATCACGGCCAGCGCCAACCACCACGCCATGCGTTCGACCTTCGCGTGCTCTTCTTCCTTGTACCCGATGAGGATGAGCGCATAGAGCGGGCCGAGCAGGCGAGGAAGCCGGTCCTTCACGGAATGGATATCGGCCCGGATGGTGAGAAAGAGGTAGGTGGCCGTGAGCACGAAGTAGAGCGTGATGACGGTGACGTCCCAGGCGAGGGGCGAAGTCTCGATCCGCTGGTGCCAGCGCGGCAGCATGCTCGTCACGACGCGATCCGGCCGGCCGAGATGGACGATGATGTAGAACGCGGCGACGGAGAGCGCGATGAGGGTAAGAAGTTCGGCGATGCGGGCAACCGGTTTGTAGGTGGAGAGGTTGAACAGCCGTACGGCAGCGGAGACGATGATGCCCCCGTGGGCGATGCCCACCCACCAGATGAAGGAGCCGACGTAGAGGCCCCACGGGATACCGCCGCCGCTCCCCCAGTCGCCGATACCGAGGACGATCATCCCGTGGCGGAGCTGAAACACATATGCCTGCGCGTACCAGATGAGCCCCGCGATGGAAAGCCCCATGGCGATGTAGTAGCGCCGCGATGGCCGCCCCACCAGGGGACGAAGGATGGTTTCGGTTCGAATTTCGCCTGTCATCGCTTTACCTCGAGAACACCCGTTTGAACCAGGGATCCGGTCCTTCGAGCACAATCCTGCGTTCGTCGATGAATCCCCAGTCCTCGTAGCGGACTGGCGGCTCAGCGGGTTCGGCATGCCTCGAAGGCTGGTGACCGATGTAGATCACATTGGGCTTCGTCCCCAGGTCGTCGAGAAGATGGAACGTGGAGAGCTTTCCGCCCGACTCCTCGATCCGCTTGCGGAGATACTGGTTCGGTTCGCTCTCCGGGTCGTTCAGGTCACCGAAGTGAATCACGCCGGCGGTGCAGGCCAGTTCACAGTGGGTCGTCCCACGCAACTTCGAGTCGTCCTGTCGCAGCGGGTCGAAGACGCACTTGCCCATCATGCCCTTCGGCGGGGCACCATCGACTTTCACGCCCCGGGCATCCTTGCGCTCGCCGGCGAATTTCACGTCCGGGTCCGACCAGCCGAAATAGTTCACGCCATATGGGCAGGCAACCTGGCAGTAGCGGCAGCCGAAGCAAACGTCGTAATCCGTGAGGACGAGGCCGTCCCCCCGGCGGTGCCGTGCGCCGGTCGGGCAGACCTTTACGCATGGCGCATTCGAGCAATGCTGGCAGGTCCGCACGAGCAGATTCACGTCGTTCGCCCTATCCGGTTCCTTGAATGCCATCACGTAAATCCAGAAGACACCGTCCGGCAAGCCGTGCTCTTTCTTGCATGTGGCGATGCACTGGAGGCAGCCGTTGCACTTTTCCAGGTCCATCACCATGCCCCAGCGAACCTTGCCCCTGGCGCCTGACGCCTTCGGCGACCCTGAGGAAGGCGAAGCGCCTCCAACGGCGTCGTCCGGGGTGACCATGCCGGCCTGGCTCGTGCGCGCGGCGGCAAGATCGCCGAGCAAGAGTGCCGCGACGCCACCACCGGCGAGGACGAGAGCCGCCCGCCGAGAAAGCCCATTGTGCCCCGGCCGCATGAGGATTCGCTCCGCCGGCACATCCAAAAGGGTGGTGGGACTCGAGCTGTTTTCTCCGCCGGTTACCGACGGTCCAGCCTCGGGCTCGTTGGTTGCTACCTCGTCCTCGTGTGGCCGAAGGTCCACCCCGAATTCCTTCAGATAGGCCTCGCGGTGGCGGGCGTGGAATTCCTCTTCGCTGAGCTTCCCGGCGACTACGGCGAGCGCATCGCGTGCCGCCCGGACAGCGAGTTCGGAGTCCCAGCCCGCCAGGTCGAGGGCCTGCCGGGCCTGTTTCTCCCAGGCCTCGTCGAATACGCCGGCCGACGAGAGGGGCCGGTAATCGGACCCGTCGTCCCTGTCCGCGTTGTTCATTCCAGGTCCTCCTCTTGGTCGATTGGGGGCCCTGCCATCGGGCAGGTGAGGGTCTCCTCCAGTTCCCGCGAGGCCCGGCGCATCAACGCCGGTCGCGGCCGCGCGCCGAGAAACTCAATCTCCTGGTGGACAAACGCATCGCACAGGCAGGCGGCGGCCCCATAGAAGGAATCCACGTCCTCCAGCCCGGCGAGCGTGCGGCAAAACAGCGGCACCCATTGGCCCGGGTGGTCCTCCAGGAACGCCCGTGCGGCCTCGCGCGTCACTTCCGCACGTTCATCCCAGCCCTGGGCCTGTGCATACGCCAGCTTCAGGGCGATGTGCGCCATGAAGTCGAGTTCGGTCGCGATGAAGTCAGCAGGCGATGCACCCTCGTCCGTGGTGGCCTTGAGGCCGAAGGCGCGATAGAACCCGGCGATGTCGGCGAGCTGCCGCGCCTTGGCGAAGGCATCGAATTCGTACTCGGTTTCGTAGGGTGAGCACGCCACCTCCCCCGCGAACAGTCCGTTGTGCATCGCCCCGAGCGTTGCCGCACCTGAACAGCGGAGGGCATCGAGCAGGGCAGCAGCCGATGGCAGAAGCTGCCTGGCGCCGGTCAGTTCGTGTGCACAGAGTTCCTCGAGGTCCGCGCGCAGCTGGTCGAGCGTGTCGTTGTCCGGATAGCTGAAGGCGAGCGCGAGCGCCCGATACATCGCCGCCCGCCAGAGTGGCAATTCGTCGAGAGTGCACTTCTCAATCGTCCTGTTCGGAGCGTTCATGCCTCCAGCTCCAGTCCGCTCCAATAGGCGAACTGCTTGCGCGCGCCCCGGTCGCCCTTGCCCCCGTTCCAGACGGCAACGGCCACCGACGTATGGTCCCCGGCCTTCAACGAGGCCTGGTTTTCCTTTCCGGCCATCGGCACCACTATCACCACCTCCCAGCGGCTCCCGGCGCGGACGCCCTGGCCCTCCGCACGTTGTTCCGCCTGGCTGGTGATGGTCCCGAAGCCCTCGGCAACCAATTCCTCGACCGGCGACGTGCGTTTTCGAACGGCCATCGCGTTCCCTGCCACCTGCGCCGGGTAGAACCGCTGCGCGAGCTCCGCCTTCATCACGTCCTCCGGGCTCACGTCAGAGACGGCGTTCGGGAACGCGTCCCTGATGGACCCGGTGCCACTCTCCATCGCCCGCTGCCAGCTCGCGCGCCAGTGCAGGAGGTGGACCGGGCGCCCTGGCTGGCCCATCACGGCGAAGGCGGGGCCCTCCGGGGTCACGGGCAACTGCACGGCGACCGAGTCGCGGAACTGTCCGGCCACCTCGATGTCGCTCCGGCTCGAGTCCTCCCAGGCCAGGTGGAACCCGATCTCATCGCCGTTGTGCATGCTCCGCAGTTCGACAAGCGTTCCGATGGGCTCCCGCTCCAACCTGGGCTCGATCATGCGCTGTGGCTCGAGGGAGATGGCCGTTGCCTGGAGCTCCTTCCAGGCGGCCGCGGACGGGTCGCGCGGCAGAGCTTCTCTCACCCGTTTCGCGACCACGTTCCGGCTAAACCGGTGGGGCTCGCGCTCTCCTTCGTCACGGTGCCGTTGTGCAGACCAGTTCGTGAGCGTCGCGGCGACGCCGACCGCCGCGACGCCGACCGCCGCCTGTGTGAATGTCCGCCTGTTCATTGGCGAACGCGCAGGTTCACCTGCAGCCCTGTCTGGGATCCCGTTCTCGGTCATCGCGTCCTCACTCTCCTCCCTGCAGGTGTAGCCGGCTTTGGCCGCTACGTGATGTTGTGGAGGTAGACATCACGGATTTCGTCGAAGTATTTGCGGATGAACGTCGGCTCGCGGAGCGGGACGGAAACGAGTTCCTTGCCGTTCTGGTCGAAGCCTTTCGCGACCTCACCCTGGACTTCGAAGCTGTGGATGATGTGTTCGGTGGCTCCCATAAGCATCTGGAGCCCGAGAAGATCCTTGTCGTCTTTGGCCCTGGTGTAGGTCTCGATCGCCTCATCGACGCCCGGGCCAAACATCTGCTTCAGGAACTGGCGTGGGGCGTGGATCGGCGGGACGTAGTAGACGTTCGGTTCGGTACCGGATTGGGGATAGAGCGGCAGGGCGACCTTGCGAACCTTCACCAGGTAGTCGATGGGGTTCTTCTCGTCGACCTCGCCGGGTGGGCTGATGAATCCGGCGAACCGGATGCGACCGATGCAGGACGACACGCACTGCGTTTGCAGGCCCTGTTCGATCTTGGGGAAGCAGGCGATGCACTTCTCGCTAGTCCCGCTAACGGGGTTGAACATCACTTTCTTGTAGGGACACGCGGTGACGCACTCCTGATAGCCACGGCAGCGGCTTTGGTCGACCAGGACGATGCCGTCTTCGGGGCGCTTGTAGATCGCGTTGCGAGGACAGGCGGCGAGGCAGGCGGGATACGTACAGTGGTTGCAAATCCGCGCCAGGTAGTAGAACCAGACATCGTGGGGAATCGAGCCCACGTATGTCCCCCGGCCGGTTTCGCCGGCGGGTTCGTCTTCGCCCACGTTCGGATGGGACCAGTCTTCAGTCTGCGGAGTCCATCCGAGAACGCGTTCATCTTCGCTGGCCTTTTCGAAGACCGTTTGGCCCTGGTACACGCCATCCTTCCAGGAGGCGGGGCCGAGGAGTTCGAGGAGCTTGACATCCCAGCCCGTTGGGAAAAAACCGTAGGGCTTTGTCTCGACGTTGTTCCAGAGCATGTACTCCTGGCCGCGGCCCCACGTCCACGTTTGCTTGCAAGCGATGGTGCATGTCTGACAGGCGATGCACTTATTAGTGTCGAAGACCCAGGCAACCTGTTTCTTCGGACGATCGGCCTCGTATTGGTAGTGCATGTCCCGGCCAAGCTGCCAGTTGTAGACCTCAGCCATCTTGCTCCCTCCTGAGTGGGATGCCGCGCCGGCGGACCGCTAGGCCTCGTTGAAGCCGCCCTGGACGTATTTCTTGAGCGCTTCGGATTCATAGCCCGGGCGCAGGCCAAGGCGGGCCGGGCGCCAGAGCTTCTGGCCACCATAGCCACCGTCTTCAGCCTTGATGACCCGGACCAGTGATTCACGCGGGGCCCCGACGACGCCATGGACGTCCCCTTCGAAGCCCTTGCCAATGGTCTGGCCGAAGTACGGTTTCCTGGTGAGGCTGTCGGTCATGAGCGTGGGCCGCAGCCAGGCACGGGTTCCGCTCTGGTGGCTGCCGCCGCGGAAAAACGCCTGGTAGTTCGTCTCCGGGCTCTTGGCGAGTCCGTCCGCCCTGGTCTTCATGCCGCGGACCGAGCCTTTCGTGGCCACGAACATGTTGAACCACATCCGCAGCACGCCGGGCTGCATCGCCGCGTTGATGCGCGCCCGGGCAATGCCCCGGGCCACCTCGTAGTACGGGTCGGTGGCCTTCCATCCGCGGTAGGGGCGGTCGGTCGGGTCGGCATCGAAGTAGATGTAGTCGCCGTCCTCGATCTTCAGCTCCTTCGCATCCTTTGGATGGATTTCGACGTACCCTTCGCCGGCCGCTGGCTGGCGTTTGTCGTGGCGGTGGAGATCCCCGAACGGGCCGAACAGGTACCCCATCCAGTCGATGTCCGTCGGCGTTGTGTGGGCGCCATGCCGGTACTTCGGTGTGAGGAAGATGAACCGGTAGTTCGGGTCGCTCGCCAACAACGGGTGCTTCGATGCCTTCATTTCAGACCACGGCATGACGACGTTGCGAACCTGGCGGACCTCAACGGACTGGTCGTCGCGCGCGAGGCCGTAAGTCTCCGGCCCTGCGGGCACGACCGATGGGTGCGGCTTCGCGAGGATGCTGTTCGGCTCGAGGAAGGTGGAGTCGATGGGCTCGCGCCACACGGGCAGTTGCTCGCCGTGTTCGATGAACTCTTTCTCGTCGCGGTAGAACTCGAGCCGTCCGGTGCGGTTGTACCAGGGCTTGCTTTCCTGGCGCTGTTCCCAGCCTCCCTGGCGCGGGTAGGTCCGGAAGTTCATCAGCGCCGGGATGCCCTTCTTTGCCTTTTCGTGCAGGTCTTCGAACTTATAGCCCTTCGTAGAGGTACTGGCGTTCAGGATCCGTTGAAGGTAGACGTCCATCCTTCCTTCGGTCACCCACTTCCAGTGGTTGGCGAAGCGCACATCGCCGGTGAGTGAACCGAGCCGGTTGGCGATGCCGGCGAGTACCTCCGCGTCGCCGCGGGTGTCGTGGATCCGGTCCAGCGGGCTTTGTGGGAACACGTGCAGGAAGGGATTGGTGCACGAACCTGAGATATCGGGCAGCCTGAATTCGGCCCAGCTATCGACGCCAAAGACGATGTCGGCGTACTCGCAGCTCGCGGTCCACCACCACTCGTTGCAGAAGATGGCCTCGATCTTCGGCAGGGTGTTGTGCACAACATCGTGGTGCCACTTCGCATTCCCGAGCAGCGAGTTCGAGTTTCCGAAGTGCATGAGCTTTGTCGGCGTCGGCATGTGCGTCGAACCGGTGAATTGCTTGTTGCCGATCCTCAACGGCCGGTCGCCGTAGTTGAAGTAGTGCGCCGACTCGGCCTTGTAGAACAGCCGCGTGCGCGTCGGATTCGCGGCGTTCATCTCCTGGTCGAACGGGTTCTCAAGCACCCACTGCGGGATCCCGTTGAACACCGAGCCGCGGTAGTTCCCCGCGAACGAGCCGGTGTTCCCTCCCATATGGCCGATGTTGTCCGTAATCGCTCCGAGGAGCAGGAGCGCCCGGTCCTTGAGGTCCGCGTTGAAAAACTGGTTCGGGCCCATCCCATGCGCAAGCAACGTCTTCCCGCGTGCCTTCGCGACCTGTTGCGCCAGGCTGACGATCGCTTCCTTCGGCGCCCATGTGATCTCGGAGGTGGTCTGGAGGTCGAAGTTGTCGTCGAGGTACTTCTTGAGCAGGTCGTACACGGGCCGGACGGTCACGTCGGCGCCGTCGACCGTCTTCACGGTGAACGTCCCTGTCAGCGCTGCATTGGCGCCGGCAGCCGCATACTTTTCGCCGACGTCATCGCGGGTGACAACCTTTGGGCCGCGGGTCGTTTGGTCCCAGACGACGAAATCGCCCCATTCCGCGCGCAGGGCAGCCGGCACGTATTGCACCGCCTGCTTCGCCGGAATCGGCATCTGCTGGCCGTCCGCCAGGAGCTCGATGTAGTTGGCCAGCGTCTTGGGAGTGTAGTTTGCCACCACATCTCTGGCTCCGAGCAGCTTGTGCGTGTCCATCCGGACGAGGAGCGGCAGGTCCGTGAAGCGCTTCAGGTGTTCTTCATCGGCAAGCTTGTTTTCCAGGATGTACTGGACGCATCCGTAGGCCAGCGCAGCGTCCGTCCCGGGCCGGATGAGGATGACCTCATCTGCCTTGTTCGAACTGGACTGGTAGTCGGTGCTGACCGTGATGACCTTCGTGCCTTTCGCGCGGGCTTCCGTGAGCCAGTGGCCATCGGGCATTTTGGTCGAGATCCAGTTCATCCCGAGCATGACGACAAGGTCCGAGTGCTCTGCTGCGAACAGGTCGTGGTCAATCGTCTGTTGGCCCGTCACCATCGGGTGGCCCGGAGGCAGGTCCGTGTGCCAGGCGTAGTTGTCCCACCCCCTCGAACCCTTCGCTCTATCAGCACCGACGCTCCGGTTATAGGCATCAAGCAGCGCCAGCATGTTCGCAAAGCGGTAGAACCCGAAGATGCGCCCAATGCCCAGGAGCGGCATGCCCCCGCGAATCTTGGCCGTGCGCGTGCCAGCCTCCTCGAGAGCGGTCACCATGTCCGGGTCGTATCCCTGCTTCCGCAGCCGTTCGGAGCCCGCCGCGCCCGAATAGGCCGCCGTGATGTTCACGTAGGCCTTTGCGGCGAGGTCGAAGGCTGCGTCCCACGGCACCTTGAGCCAGGTGTCCTCGCCGCGCTTGTTGGTGTCCATGAGCGCGGCGCCCGTGTCCGGGTCACGCGGGAAGCCTGCGTCGGCCCACTCCTTGAAGCCCCTGCGCACCATTGCACCCTTTACGCGACGATCGCCGTAGAAGCGCCGGGCAAGCGCGAGCCCTTTCTGGCAGCAGCGCGGGTCCCAGCGATGCGAGGCCTTGTTGCCGTGCAGGTCCTCGGCTTCCCCATACCCGTAGGTCGGATTGATATTGACGATGACGCCGTTCTTCACGCTCGCCCGCAGGATGCAGTCGTGTGTGTCGTTCGGGGCACAGGTGAACGTGAAGGTACTGTCTACCGTGTAGAGGTCGCGGTAGGCCTTCTCCCATCCCCGGTCCGGATAGACCTTGAACGGGTCGTAAATGGACGTCGGCTCAGTCGCCTCCAGCCGGGTCGGGGCCAACAGGCCCGGAACGCTTGCCGCCGCGGCGCCGGCGCCAAGACCGGCAGCGAGCTTCAAAAACGAACGCCGCTTGATTCCGGAACTCTCAGACACCAGGGGCCTCCCGACCGGAGTGCCACTGCTTGTGCCGCACCACTGAGGAAGTGGCCGCAGAGACCCTAGCAGCCCTGAACTCGGCCCCCAGCGACTTTTGTCACACTACCGAACGACGTTCTCTATTGACCTATAGGCCGCTTCTATGGCAATCGCGGACACTCGGCTGCCTCCAGCATAGACAGCGGAGGTCCCAGAGACTGCGGAGCGGTGGCAGCCGTAGTCTCTGTTGGGGCGACCTGGACTCGGGCGTGGCCTTGCTCGAAGGGACTTTGCCGGTCGCTGAAGGGGGTTTTCAGGCCGCGAAAGGCGATTCTTTAGTCACCACTGGACGAACAT
>CAYYSD010000016.1:0-13026 GCA_964474285.1 uncultured Anaerolineaceae bacterium
CGAACTCCCACGCCTTGCGGCACATGATCCTAAGTCATGCTCGTCTGCCAGTTCCGACACTTCCCCACAAGTGGACAAGTGGACGCGCCTCAAGGGCTCGGGCCACCCGCGGAACAAACGCTGGTGAGCCGCGAAGGACTCGAACCTTCAACCTAGTGATTAAGAGTCACTTGCTCTGCCAATTGAGCTAGCGGCCCCCCACGAGACGCGCGGGAGTATACAAGCATCACTTCCCGCTCAACAAGTATTGAGGCGGCGGGTGTGCATGGCAACCTTCCGAGACATAAGCCTCGGTGTATTGCAAAGCACGATGCTTCGCGCGGGACTAACTTCTTTCGCTGGTCGAGGGCAAGAGACGGCACCCGGGAACGAAACGGTCACTCAGGCGGCTTCGGCCCGCCCGTCGTTCTGTAGCTCGATAAGTCGCGTCTTGAGGCGTACGAGCACCGGCGCGCTGAAGTTGTGAAAACTTGGGCCCCCAAAGGCGTCGACGATGGCGACGGCGTCGTTGATGGCGGCGGCATACCCCGCCAACCACTGGTCGCGCTCGCCGTTGTGAGTCTGGCTCAACATCCTGGACTTCATATTTGCCATTTTCGGCAGCAACTCCCGCTGCTTTAGGGCACACCTGTCCGGTCTGCCCGCAATGTTCACGCGATGACTACCACTTCACTTCCGCGCGCTGTTGCCGATACCCACGGTACTCAGCTACGGCCGGTCGATGTTCCACATGGCTACTGTCTTTTCCGGGGCCGATTCGAACGCGATTCTGCCTTTTCGTGCAGCGCCCGGCTTGCGCACGGACGACCCGGCGGCGTTGCAGTCCCGCATCTCCGCGGGCATGGCATACGAAATTGCCATCGATTCGTTTTTCGGCGCTTCCCACGCAATGCGCCCCTCGGGCGAAAGACACACGCATTCGTTCCGGGTGCAGGCGGCATTTCTCACAGAAGTCATAGATTCCGCCGGGATGACCGTCGGTTTTCGAGAGGTTTCGGACCTTCTCGAGACGGAAGCGAAGAAGTACGCCAACCGGTTTCTCAACGAAATCGAGCCGTTCAACGTCATCCAGGCGACCGGTGAGAACCTGGCCGCAGTCATCTACCGAAATCTCGACCAGGCGATTCGGACCACCATCCCGGAGGCACCTCGCCTCGTGGCGGTAACGCTCTGGGAAAACCCGACGAGCCACATTCGTGTCGGGCGAGCGGAGACTTTCCGATGATGCGGACGCTTGGTTTCACGCTGGCTATGGGTTCGTTCCTGGCGTTCTGGCTGACGTTCCTGGCCGCGGAGGTTCAGCCATGAAGCTGCTGCTGCTCCCGGCGCTTGCCATTGCCGGCATCGGGCTGTTCCTGGGTTATGCCCTGAGTGACCGGCCGCACGCCGCCCACGCAGTCGATGATGTCCGGGTGTGCCTGGCCACCAGCACGGGTGCCCCGGTGGAAGCGGCGGACGTTTCGTACTACCAGGGCGGTTGGAAATCTGGCGGTTCGACCGCTGCCAACGGCTGCGTCGTGCTCCAGGGACTGCCCGGCGGCAATGTCACATTCGCCATAAGTCATGAGGGATTGCGAAACGAACAATCGCAAAACGTCACGTCGGACCCGGTCGTGCAGTTCCATACGGTCCGGGTTGCGGCCTCGCTGCGGAGCAGCACCGGGGCGGGCCTGGCCGGCGGCGAGGTGGATTACTACGGGAACGGCTGGCGCGTCTTCGGCACAACGGACGCCGCGGGACTGGTGGTACGCGAGCTGCTGCCTGCCAACGTCACGTTCGCAATCTCGCGCGATGGTCTTCGGAACGAACGCACGCAGAACACCGGGGTGGACTCCGAGGTCGCATTCGCAACGGTGCCGGTGCGAGTTGACTTGCGTGACTCTACGGGCGCAGGTGTTGGCGGGGCGAAGATCGACTATTACGGGAATGGCTGGAAGGACTTTGGCGTGACGGGCGCAGACGGAACCGCCAGCCTGGAGCTGCTCGCTTCGAACATCACGTTCGCCGCGAGCCACGCGGGTTTGCGTAACGAAAAGACGCAGAACACAGCAGCCAATCCGGACGTGCAATTCACCACGGTGGCTGTCTCGGTCCAGCTTACAGACTCGCATAATGGTCCCCTTGCAGACGGGGCTGTGCAGTACTACGGAAGCGGCTGGAAGGATTTTGGCGTCACCGGCGCAGACGGTGTAGCGACCAGGGAACTCCTCGCGTCCAACATCACCTTCTCCATGTCGCGCGATGGATTGCGCAACGAAAAGACACAGAACACCGGGCCGAACCCGCTGGTCAGTTTCAAGACGGTGGAGACTCGCGTGAAGGTGGTGGATTCCGGGTCCGCTCCCCTCGAGGGTGGCGTGGCCCAGTACTACGGAAACGGCTGGAAGGAATTCGGGGTCATCGGTCCCGGCGGCCTCGCGGTGAGGGAGCTCCTGCCTTCCAACATCACGATCGCTGTATCGCGCGATGGACTGCGAAACGAGAAGACGCAAAACACCGCAGCCGATTCGGTTGTCGTCTTTCAGACGGTTGCCACCGTCGTGCGTCTCCTCGATTCGACCCTGGCGCCACTGCCGGGCGGCACGGCTCAGTACTACGGGAACGGCTGGAAAGGGTTTGGCGTGACCGGGGCGGACGGGACCGTCACCCGCGAAATGCTGACCGGCAACATCACCTTTTCGATCGCGCTGGACGGGCTCCGCAACGAACGCACGCAGAACACCGGCCAGGTGGCGCTCGTGCCATTTCAGACGGTGGCCGCGGTCGTCCAGGTGTTCGACTCCTCGGGGCAGGCTGCCGAGGGCGCCGCAGCCTCGTATTACGGCGGCGGTTGGCGCGAGGTCGGCACCACGGACGCAAGCGGGCGCGCGAGCAAAGAGCTCCTGCCCGGCCACATCTCCTTCGCGGCTACCTTCGGCGCCCGCCGGCAGGAAAAGGTCCAGGACATCGGCGAAGACCGGACGGTCGTGTTCGGCGTGCATGTGCCCGCCACTGCAACCCCTGTGCCCACCGCCACGGCAACGGTCACACCGACGCCCACGAATACACCCGTTCCGCCGACGACGACGCCGACGAACACGCCTCTGCCGCCCACGGCAACACCGACGAACACACCGGTGCCTCCGGCAGCGACGCCGACGGCCACGCCGGTGCCTCCGACAGCGACGCCGACCAACACGCCCGTGCCACCGACGGCCACGCCGACCAACACGCCTGTTCCACCGACCGCCACACCGACCAACACGCCCGTCCCGCCATCGCCGACACCTGTCGACACTGCCACGCCCACTCCCCCGAAAGGGAATGCGACGGCGAAACCTGGGCTCCGCCTGGAGTTCGTTTCGGCGGACAACGGCGAGGTGACGTGGAAGATCGCCCCGGCGACAGGCGACGAATACCAGGTGTGGCACGCGGACGCAGTCGCCTGCGAAGAATTCGATGGCGCCAGGTGCGAGACGATCGCCGCGGGAGGCTTCGCGAAGTTCTCACCAGCCGCGAAGGACCAGGGGCAGTACCTGCTCGTTCGCCAGGCCTACGAGGTTCAGGATTCCACGTGCGAAGTCGTGGCCATTGTGACGTGGAGGTCGCGCGGCAACGAAGGCGAAGAGCGGGCAACGTACCGGTGCAGCGGCGCGAGCGCCTTCGGCTGGCCCCTGCTTGGAGTGGCTTTCCTTGCCGCCGTCGCAGTCGCCACCGCCGCCCATCGGAGACACCCATGGCGCCGGTGATGGTGGTTGGGTTGGCGGCGGTTGGGTGGGGCGCACTGGTTCTTTTCTTCTGGCGAGCGCGAGCGTGGCTCCCATACTATGTCCTGGGCGCTTCTGGCGCGGCAGTACTCGTGGTCGTGTTTTCGCGCGAAGTGCTGCCGCTGGAACTCTGGCTACGGATGGCGACGGCACACTCCGTCAACGCCGTTGCGAACCTGGTTGGGCTGCGCACCTCGCTGACTTCCGACCCGGGCAACCTGCTCATCATCGGCGTGCCCCACCACGCGGAATGGACGAACCTGACCGTGGGGTTGGAGTCATCCGGGCTCCTCGAAAGCGCGGCACTGTTCGGCTTGCTGGCGTTTTTCCCCGCCGGGAGCGGCCTTTCCCGCATGCGCACGCTGGTGCTGGCGCTCGCGGCCACGTTCGTCGCGAACGTCATCCGCGTGCTCGTGATCGTCGTGTCCGTCGCCTATGCCGGGCAGGGAAGCCTGGACTTCGCGCACATCTTCCTGGGGCGCATCGCCTTCTTCATCATGGCGATGGTCATTTACTGGTACTCCATTACCCGGCCGACGTTGCGGGTGGTCGCCGAGCGCCTCCGGGGCGAACACGCGTGAGTCCCGATACGTGGCTGGGCATGTTGGGGTTCTGGGGCGTGTGGCTGGTCCTGCCAATCCTCGTCGATGGCAGCGTTTCCTTCGTGTACCTTGTCGCGTGTGTCACAGGGAGAGCGCGACGGCTGCCTATCCGTCCGATATCGAGCGCCCCTAACGGGAAGTGGCCGCGCGTCACCGTCCTCGTGCCCGTCTACAACAGCGCCGAGATCCTAGGGCGGTGCATCGACTCCATCAAGAACCAGAGCTATCCGCAGAACCTCATCACCATACTCGCGATCGACAACGGGAGCCGCGACCAGTCGTTCAAGGTCTTCTGCGAAGAGCAGCAGAAGGACTGGCCGGGCTCGATTCACTGGCTTTCGACGTTCCACCAGGGCAAGACGTGGGCGCTCAACGTGGGCATTCACTACGCGTCGACGCCATACGTGATCAACCTCGACTCGGACGTCACGATTCACAACGACGCGATCGCGAACATGATCGCCGCGTTCGAGAGTGACCCCGAGCTCATCTGTGCGACGGGATCCGTGGAAATCGAAGCAGAGCCGCGGGACAGCGGCTTCATGCGCATGCTTCATGAGTGTGAGTTCCAGGAATACTACTTTGCGTTCAACGTCGGTCGCCGTTTCCAATCGCAATCCGGGTCGCTCTTCACGCTGGCGGGCGCGTTTAGCGCGTTTCGGCGCGAAGCGTTGATGGGCACCTTCATGTACGACTCGACGACGGTTGGCGAAGACACCTTCATGACGTTCGAGATGTACGAGCGGTTCCCCGGTAAGAAGGTCGGGGTGGTGACCTGCGCGGTCTGTTACACCGAACCGATCCCCAGCATGAAAGCGCTCTATTCGCAGCGGACCCGCTGGCAGCGCGGCGAACTCGAGGTCATCGCAGCGCATCCGAAGCTGGCGCGACGGGGCCTGTTCTACCGGGGATTCTCACCCGTGCGGACGCTCGTGGTGGACCACACCCTCGCCTTCCCGCGAATCGCCTGGACCTTCCTCATGCCGGCGCTTGCCTTCTTCGGATACCACTGGACGACCATCGCGGCCGCCACGGTCGTGCTCTACATCGCCTATGTGGTCATTGAAGCGGCGACATGGGCGACGAACGCGCTGCTGGCCGTGGAGCCGTCCGCGGGCCGACTGCACCGCGGGTGGTGGGTCATCCCGGCGATGCCGGCCTACCGCTACCTCGTGTTTTGGATGCGATTTGCGGGCGTGCTCACGGTGCTGACCGAGGGCCACCAGTGGCGTACCGCGGACCCGGTGACCGCGAGTTCGAAACACGCGCTCCACCTCGTCTCGCGGTTCCGTCCGGACCGGCGCGACCGGCCGGAAGCGGCTTAACAGAGTCTCGGTATACTGCCTGTCGTGGAATCGCACTCCGCCGCGTTGGCGCCCGTTGTTATGGGTTCGCGCCGGGTGTTCTGTTGCCACATGGCCAACCTGGACCCGCGTTTTGGTCCGAATTCGCTGCTGGCCGTGGAGGCGTGCGCGAGGGCGAACGTGCCGCGGCTGGAGATCGACGTTCGTTTCCTCGCGGACGATGCCATGCTGGTGTTTCACGACCCGGTTTTCGAACGGTTGACCACGCTGGCGGGCGTCGTCGGGCAGTCCGACCGGGGGCACGCCAGCGCGGCCCGTCTGCTGGCTTTCCCCGACGGCGCCCTGTGCTTCCTCGAAGACGCGGTTGCGGCGCTCAAGCATTGCGACACCGTCCTCCATGTGGACCTCAAGGCCGGCGGGCTGCTCAAGCCGCGACAGGCATCGGCGTTGCGTGAGGCGCTTTCGCCGCTGGGCTCGCGCGCGCTGCTCGGGACCATGGGGCACTGGAACCTGAGACTGTTGGCGGGATCCGGTATGCGGCTCGCCTTCGATCCCACGCGCCACCTTCACTTCGCCAGCGATGCTGGGGACGGGCGAAGGATGCCGCATACCCTCGGGAAGTTCGGACTCTGGGACGATTCGCCCGCAGCCGAGCTCCTCGACGGATCATTCGAAGAATACCTGTCCACGCGCATCGACGACCTCGTTGCCCTGGTGCCGGGCGTGTGCGAATGGATGGTCGACATCGGCACGCTGCTGTACTGCGACGACCAGGGCGTTCCGATGGGTGACCGCCTCGCCGAACGGGGCATCGAACTGGCTGCCTGGACCATGCGGGACGTGAACGCGGAAGAGAACGTCTACGCCATGCGGCGCCTCTTCGGCCTTGGCGTCACGACAATCATCACCGACGACGCTGAGGCGCTCGCGGGCCACGCGCGGTCCATCTGAGTTTCGTCACCTGCGCGCAACGTGTTGTCCCCGAACTGAACCGGCGGAGCGCCGCTGCTCGTGCCGAATGTATCAACAGGAGAATCCGGAGAGGTGCAGGCCATGCGTAGACTCATGAAGACGGCGTCGTCGATGTGGACGGTTCGGCACAACGGCGAGGACGAGGCCGGCCAGGGCCTCGCCGAATACGGGCTGATTCTCGCGCTCGTGGCGCTCGTGTGCATTGGTGCGCTCGGAGCGCTCGGCACGTCCATCGCGTCGTCGCCAGGGTTCACCCTGTTCTAGCAGACGGCCAGGGAAGGCCAGGAAGGCTGCCGGATGTTTCACCCGGCGGCCTTCCTGTCGTTGTGGCCCTGGTGGGGAACTACATCTAGCGGAGCACGCCTGCGGTACGCATGGCGTCAACCTCGTCCTGCGTGTAGCCGGCCGCTGCCAGGAGCTCATCGGTATCGGCGCCAAGCACCGGGCTCGGGCCCTGGGGCTCGAGTCTTGACTTCGACATCTGGAACGACGGACCGACCATGCGCATGTGGCCGAGGAGCGGATGCTCCACATCCACGACCAGTCCATTCTCAGTGACCTGCGGATGGTCGAAGAGCTCTTCGAGGAAGTACATCGGGCCCGCCGGGACGCCGTGCTTCTCAAAGATCGTCATCCATTCACCGGTGGTCTTCGTGAGGAAGAGGGCCTCCGCCTCGGCGACGAACCTTGGTCCTTCTTCCGCCCATCCCGGAGGGTTGAGTTCGAAGCTGCCGTCCGGCCGCATGCGCTTATCCGTCAGACCCGTGGCCGCCAGCACTTTGTGACGCAAAGGGACGCTCAATGCGCCAACGATGATGAATCCGTCGGCAGTTTGATACACCCGGTAGTACACATTTCCGACCGCCGCGGGGCGGTACTTCTTCTGGATGGCAAGCTGCTGAAGGTAGGGCTTCTGTTCCGCGCGAGCGGCCTTGAGCTCCTCCAGCATTGGTGGCAGGACGGCTTCATCGAAGGCGTCGATCCACGTGAACTGCGTGGTCTGCATCGCCAGGGCGGTGGCCATGAGAGTGCAATCGATCCGCTGGCCTTCGCCGGTCTTCTCGCGATGGTAGAGGGCGGCGCAAATGGCGTTCGACATCTGGATGCCCGTGGCGTAGTCGGCGATCGCCGGGTAGATGAACGTGGGCACGTTGCCGTCCATCTTGCTTTCGCCCGCCATGAGTCCCGTCATGCCCTGGACCACGATGTCATAGCCGCCGCGGGTAGCCAGGGGACCCTTCTTGCCGAAGGCCGTGTTCTCGCAGTAGATCAGGCGCGGGTTCATCGGCGCCAGCGTGTCGTAGTCAATGCCCAGGGCTTCAGCAACGCCCGGCCTGTAGTTGAGGACCACGACATCCGCTTCGGGTACCAGGCGGGCGATGATCTCCTTCGCTTCGGGTTTCGTCATGTCTAGGGCAATGCTCTTCTTGCCGCGATTGAGACTGGCGTAGGTGCGGGACTCCTTTGGTACAAGTTCCATCGCGAGTCTCCAGGGCTCGCCTTCGAGGGGTTCGAACTTGATGACATCAGCGCCCATATCGGCAAGGTGCTGGCACGCAAACGGGCCAGCGATGATCTGAGTGAATTCGAGCACACGTACACCGGCCAGCGGTCCGCTAGGCATCCCTGGGTTCCTCCACCACCGTCAAGAATAGTTGGAGCCGCACACACCAACGCGTCATTCTACCGGCGCCCGCGCTGTCCGCATCCTCGCTTGCCTTCACGGCCACAAATCGTACCATACCGATGGAACCTGTCAGCAGATTGAGCTAATTTCGCGAATTGACAGATATGGGAGGTATTATGCGACGACTCCTGGCGTTGCTCACCACGGTGATGGCGCTGGCACTCCTCACCACCATCGTCGCCTGCGGCGGCGATGATGACGACGACACGACCCCGTCCGCAACCGCTACAACCGGCACCGCGGCGGCGAGCCCGACGACGGCAGCGGCGGCCTACCCCGCGAGCGTGACGGACATGGCGGGCAAGACCGTGAGCATCAAGCAGAAGCCTGCAACGGTCGTGGCGGTCAGCCCGACGGCGGCCGAGTTCGTCTATGCGGCCGGCGGCACTATCCTGGGCCGATCGAGCACGGTGAAGTTCCCTACCGCTGCGGCCGCCGCCACTGACATCGGTTCGGCCTACAACCCGAGCGCTGAGAAGATCCTGGCGCTGAAGCCGGACCTGATCGTGGGGGATTCGGTCATCATCAAGGGCGCCCCGAATGTCCAGCGCGCGCTCGATGGGCTGGGCGTGCCGGTCGTGTACGTCGGCGCTGAAAACTATGCCGACGTTCTCGCCGGACTCGACCTGATGGGCAAGGTGTTCAACTCGAAGGCGACCACCGACGAGGTGAAAGCTCAGCTGGAAAAGGCGAAGAACGATGCGAAGGCGGCCGTTGCCGCGAAAAAGGTCACCGTGGTCGCGATCACGGCCGACGAGAAACAGCAGCTCTTCGCTGCCAAGGACTCCAGCTACGTGGGCGACATCATGAAGCAGCTCGGGCTTTCGAACCCCGCGGCCGGCCTCCCGGATACTCCGCCCTACCCCGGCTATAGCCTCGTAGCGGTCGAGAAGATGCTGGAGCTGAACCCGGACTACATCTTCGCGATTACGCCGGACCCGCGAGCGCCGCAGCTTTCCGGGACGCTGGCGCAGATCCCGCCGTTTCGCGGGCTGAAGGCCATCACGAACAAGCACGTGGTCGACGCCAACCTCGAACTCTTCCTCCAGGCCCCCGGGCCGCGCATTGGGGAAGCGTTCAAGGCGATGGCAGCGGCCCTCACTGCGCCGTAGTTCGTTAGCATGCAACGCATGGCCGCATCGCAGGACGTATTGCCTTCCGGAAGTGCCAGCGCGCGTTCCGCGTGGAGACGTTCGAGCCTGCGGCCTGTTGCATGGTGCGCGGCGGCAGTCCTGGTGCTGCTGGGTATCGCGTTGGCGTATCTCATGTACGGCGCGATCAACCTTTCGGCGGTACAGGTCGTCAAAGGGCTCACCTCCGAGGATGCGGATCTGCTTGCACGGCCGGTTGTGTGGGACATCCGTCTGCCGCGCCTTGTCGATGCCATGCTGGTCGGCGCGGCGCTCGCCGTCAGCGGTTCGCTTCTCCAGGGCGTGACTCGCAACCCGCTCGCCGACCCGACGCTCTTCGGAATCAGCGCCGCCGCCGCCCTTTCCAGCACGGCGCTGCTCACCATTGATCGAAACGCTGCACCATGGCTGGCGACGCTGTTCGCAGTCGGCGGCGGGGTGGCCGGCGCCGCAATCCTCTTCGTCATCGCCTGGCGGGGAGCCGTGTCGCCCGTGAGGCTCGCCCTTGCCGGGGTGGCGATGTCGGCCTTCTTCGGTGCGCTCATTGTGGCCCTGCTTGCGAGTTCCACGACCTTCTTGCAGACGAGCCTTGGCTACCTGGCCGGCGGACTCTATGGCGCTGGATGGGCCGACTTCCGCGCGATGCTCCCCTACCTCGTGCCCGCCTTCATGGCGTCGATCATGGTCAGCGGGCGGCTGAATGTCCTCGCACTCGGCGACGATGTCGCGGCCGGCCTGGGCGTGCTCACGGACCGGAGCCGCTTTGCCGTGCTGGCAATCGCAGGCGTGCTGGCGGCGACAGCGGTCTCGGTCGCGGGCCTGGTGAGCTTCGTCGGGCTGCTCTGCCCGCACCTGGCGCGCTTCGCCGTCGGGAGCGACAACCGCTATCGCACTCCGGTTGCGGGGCTCTTCGGGGCCATCGTTGTCGCCGCGGCGGACCTGTTCGCCCGGCTCGTGGTCGCTCCGGCCGAAATCCCGATGGGGGTGGTCACGGCTGCGATCGGCGCACCATTCCTCCTGTTCCTCGTGAAGTTCCGGCAATGAGGCTGGCGGCGGAACACCTCACCCTCCGCTATGGCGGCATCAGCGTGGTCCGGGACGTGTCGCTGACCGTCGAGCCTGGCGAAATGGTGGCGATCATCGGTCCAAATGGCTCCGGGAAAAGCACGCTTCTTCGCGGCCTGAGCCGGCTCCACCGGCCGGCGAGCGGTCGTGTGATGCTGGGTGAATCCGACGTCCGCGCGATGTCTGCGCGCGAAGTCGCCCGCGTCGTGGCGGTTCTTCCTCAGATCGTGGAATCCGGCGTGGACCTGACCGTGCGGGAACTTGTGTGGCGTGGGCGCTACCCTCACCAGGGTGTCATGTTGCGCGCGACCGCCCCGGACTACGAAGCCGTCGATTGGGCGATGCACGCTGCGGACGTCACCGGCTTTGCGGATAGGCCTCTCGCGCAGCTTTCCGGCGGGGAACGTCAGCGGGCATGGATCGCGCTGGCGCTCGCCCAGAAACCGCGTGTTCTGCTGCTCGACGAGCCTACGAGCTTCCTCGATGTGCAGCACCAGGTCGAGGTCATGAACCTCCTTCGCCGGCTCAACGGGGAGGGGATGACCGTGGTCGCGGTGCTTCACGATCTGATGCTCGCAGCCCGGTACTGTGACCGTGTCGTCGCCGTGCGCAACGGCGAGGTGGAGTTCGATGGCAACCCGCGCTCGGCGTTCACACCGGAAGCCCTGGAGCGAGTGTTCTCGATTCCGATGTCGGTCCTCACAGACCCGGAGACGGGCCTGCCGGTGCCGCTCCCGCGACACTTCCCGGCCTGATGCCGCAGCTACCGCCGGGCAAACGCGCGCACGCGGGCGAAGAGCGTCCGATAGTCGTCGACATCGCGTTTGCCGAACCGGAACGCGTCGGAGGGTTTGAGTCCCGAACTGCGAAGGAAGACGGCGATGCCCGCGAGGATGGCGACGCTGTACGCGATGCTGCTTGCGAGCGCGGCCCCGTTCACGCCGAGGATCGGGACCAGGATGAGCGCGAGAACGATGTCGATTCCGAGGCCGAGACCGGCGATCACGGCGGCGGCCCACGGCTTGCCACGCTGATACGTGTAGTACCCCGAGAACGCCGCCGCCAGTCCGTAGAGCCCGGCGCCGGGCAGAAGGATGCGCAAAGCAGGTGCCATTGGTTCAAACTCCGGGTCGAATAGGAGGCCCACGAGGAGGTCCGCGACGATGAAGAGACCCGCGCAGACCACGCCAAGGATGACCAGGGAGTGGCGCATCACCCGTGCGGTCAGGTTGGCGGCCTCGCCCTGATCGAGGCCGCCGATGCGGGCATAGGTGGCGAGTGCGAGGGAGCCGCTGAACTGCCACACCGTTTCGGCGATGAGCACGGCGTTAGAGTAGATACCTGCCCCGCTTTTCCCTTCGAAGTACTCCACGATGAAGAGGTCGGCTCGGTAGTTCAGAAACGAGACCCCGCTCGAGACGCCGGCCAGTAACGAAAACCGCCAGACCTGGTCGATGAGAGTCCGGTCGAAGCGCGCGGCCTGGAGCCCCCCCGAGGTGAAGCCCGAGAGCATGAGGAGCGGCGTGGCGAGCCACTGGCCGATGGCAAACTCGCCCAGCGCGGCTTCGGGGCTTCGCCGGTCGAACACCAAAAACCCGACAAGGATAGCCGCGAGGGAGAGCAGCGGCGGCGCCACGAGCGCGAGGTTGTAGCGGATGAGGGCGCCATTGCCGAGGAAGACGCCGGCAAGCACGCTGTTGACGATGATCGCAGCAGACCCGGCGCCGATGGCGATGGAGAGCCGGCCCGCCTCGCCGCTCAGGGTGCCCGCGCCCAGGAATCCAGCCGCCATGGCGAACGCCCCGAGGCCAAGGGCGAGCGTCCCGCCGTTGATGAGGACGGTGGCCGGTGGGCGTTTCTGGTTCGAGACCTGGTAGGCGGTCGCGGCGGTGAGACCGCCCGTGAGGGCGGCGACGGTCCCGATCACCGTGGCGCCCAGGGCAAATGTGCCCCGGCCTTCGGTTCCCAGTTGGTGGGACGTGAGCACGACGGTGAGGAAGGCGACGACGACGTTCGCGCCCCGGAAGAGGAACGCGATGATCCCCCCGTAGGCTATCGACATCGTCTCACCCGGTTCGTTCCGTCCACGCGGTCAGGTTCCCTGCTTTCAACGCTGCGGGCAAAAAGAGAGGGCGCCTGTAGCGCCCTCTCCCGGGAAGCGAATCTCGGTGACGGTTAGTTGCCGAATCCGTTGTAGAGACCGTCGTTGTCGCCATTGTTGAGGTCGTTGGTGACGTCCGCGATAGCGATGATGGGCTTGTCACTGGTGATGGTCATACCGCCCCAGAGGCAGGTTGGGTTCTGGCCGAGACCGTTATCGAAGTCGGCGTTCTGGTAGAAGATGAAACTTCCGGAGACCGCCTTGGTGGTGGTGTAGGTGGCGGCGTTGCCGCAGCCGGGGGCGCCGGTGGTCGTGTCGTTGATGGTCGTCAGCGTCACGTTTGCGGTGGAGCCGTCGGCAACACTGACGCTCACCCAGCTGTTGTAGCCGTCGGCGCTGCCCGCCTTGTAGGCACGGCG
>CAYYSD010000016.1:13036-32369 GCA_964474285.1 uncultured Anaerolineaceae bacterium
GCACACCTCCATCCGGCCTTGGCGCCGCTGATGGGAATCTGTGCCGGCGTGCTGCCGCTGATTTGGATCGTCATGCGCCGCCGCAGGCGACTGCGTCAATTCGCCAAACAACTGCCCGACGCACTCGAGCTCACCGGCTGAGCCGGAGCCGGACGATGGCCGTCCGCACGTTGTGCCTGTGGTGTCCCGACTGGCCGGTGGTGGCGGCGCGGTCAGTCGGAACCCCGTTGACCGCGGTGTAGAGAGCTTCATCGACGAAGCTCCCGGCCGACGTCATCTTGGCGCGGAAAAGCACCGCGGCGAGTGGTTGATCTGACGTGATGACCGCGGCGCCGACGAAGCCGACCGGCACGACGTTATCGCTGTAGACGCCGTGGTTCGCCGTGCCGTTGGCGGGTACCTGAATCTGGACCGCGTGCGGGCCGGAAGTCCCCGTGTAGGTGATTGTCGCGTTTGCGGGAACGCCGTTCGGGTTCGAAAGAAGGATCTGGCTATAGAAGCCGTCGGCCGTCTTGAGCGAAAGCGGGATCGAGATGGACGTGCTGATGTCGTCCGTGGTCGAACCGGGGGCTCCCACGTTGAAGCCGTCGTAGGAGGCGAGGACGCGCTGTCCTGTGCGGTAGGCATCGACGCCAACCGTGACCGCCGAACCGGTGGCGTTCACCGTCGCCGCCATGAGCGTGTTCGCGGTGCCCGCGGGCATCGGTGTGGCGCCGTCGACGTTGTTGGGGGCGAAACTCACCTGGCCGCCAACCGCGATCGGATAGCCGGTGGCACAGCCGCCGCCGCCCGGACCGGAATCGGTCAGTGGAGCGCGTCCGCCAGCGCCCACGGAACCCGCACCGGGCACGAAGGCATAGGTGATGGTGACGCATGCGACGGTATTGCCGGTGTTCGCGATGGCGAAGCGGGTGTTGTAGACGCCTTCGAGACCGTTCGCGATGTAGGGCAGAGAAACTGTCGTGCCACCCGACGGGAAGGAGTTGTGAATCGAGTACGACTTCGTACCATCGGTGCCTTCGATGTCGCGGACGAGCAGCGCGTTGATGGGCTGGTCGCTGGAAAGCACGCCGACGCCCCGGAAGCCGGGGGTCAGACCATCATTGATGGCCTGTGGGAACACGCGCGTACCGCCCGGCGGGACGTTCGTGAAAATCTTGCTCGCGGAGGGCACGAGAACGCCGCCGGGGGTGTAGACGTCCATCGCAATCGTCGCCGCGGCAGTGCCGTTGTTCTGCGCGATGACGCTCGTGTTCTCCTTGCTGTTGGGGAGCAGCGCTGGAGCAACTTTGTAGGTGAGGTCGGGCCGCGAGACCACGAGCTCCTGGGTGCGACCAGACCGGGCCTGGGCGCCCATCGCGCCCAAAGGCACGAGGCTGATAACGCCGACGAGCAACGCCAGCGCAAGAGGACGAATTCGGATTCGCTCCATGTATTGTCTCCTCATCTCCCTGAGTGTAGGAAACGCCGCCGAAGGGTCAACGAACGTCTGTGCGAACCTACCCACCGGTTTGTAAACCGTATGTAATTTCTCGGCATATCTCTGCATCACGTGAAGGTATTCAGAAGTTGGAAGAACACGACAAGGAACGTGCACGCTCCAACGATTCCGATGACGAGTTTTGTGCCACTCATAGGCGTGTCGTGTTCCTTTCAGGTGGTGCAGATGCAGCACCAGCCCGGGTGAGCAGACGTCTCACCCGGGCATGGGCGCCATGTCGCGGATGCCTTGCAGGAGGCGATGACGCCGCATGGCTTCGCCGGGTTCGAAACTCAGGAGATACAACGTCACGGCATCCACGCCCGCATCGAAGTAGGCCTGGATCGCCGCCCGGCGTGTGCTCACGTCACCGTTTAATACCAGGTCGTTGACGACGCCGGTCGGGATTGCGGCCACGGCGCCACGGCGGTCCCCCGCCGCCCATGCGTCCCACATCGGCGCCAGCGCTTCCGAGCGTCCCAGCCAGCGATGGAATGCTTCGTACACAGGAACATTCAGGTAGGCGTTGATCGTTCGCCTCATGCCGAGATCCGCGGCGTCTGAGGGAGGGTCTACGCACATGAAACAGCGGGCGACAATCTCCACTGCCTCAGGGTCCCGTCCGGCGCGTTCCGCTGCATCGCGAACCACGGTGATGGACTTGCGCGCGTCCTCGGCCGAAAGCCAGTTAATGATCGCGCCATCGGCGACTTCGCCCGCAACCCGCAACATGCCGGGCCGGAGCGCCGCGACATAAATCGGAATTGGCGCCGCAACCGGCCGGGAGAGGCGGAAGCCGCTTAGGGAGACCGTCTTGCCGGCCATCGTCACGCGCTCGCCCGCGAGGGCGGGACGCAGGAACTCGACGTATTCGCGCACCCGCGTCGCCGGGGACGCGAATGTGCCGCCGTTCCATCCCTCGACAATCGGCTGCGAACCAGATCCGATGCCGAGCACGAAGCGCCCGGGCGCGAGTTCAGCGAGGCCGGCGGCGGTCTGGGCAAGCGTGGCGGGTCCGCGTGTGAAGACGTTCGCGATGGCGGTGCCGAGCCGCAGGGCCGTCGTTTGCGCGGCCAGGGCGAGCGGAGTAAACGCGTCGGTCCCGTCGACTTCGAGCGACCAGACGTCGGCGTATCCGAGCGCTTCCATCTCGCGCAGGACAGCGGCGTGTTCGGAAAGCGGCAGGCCCTCGAGAGGCACGGAGATGGACAGGCGATGTTGGTGCATCCGCGAACTCCCTGTTGTCCTGAGTCTCGCTGGCGCCCTGATCGGCGTCAATTGGCTTCCCATTCGCCTGGCACGGACATGAATTTTGGCAGCGCGGGCCGTTTAGAAGCGGGCGCGGGCAGTCGATGATCCATCCGGGGAGAGACGACGATGGGAAATGATGCGAACGCACTACTTGATCGTGTGGACGACCTGCCGCCGTTGCCGGCCGTCGCCGCGCGGGTCATGGGCATGGCCGACGACGAGAAAACCAGCGCGCTGGAACTTGCACAGGTCCTCAGCACGGACCAGGCGCTCACGGCCAAGCTCATCAAGCTGAGCAACTCCGCCTACTACGGCTTCGCCCGCCGGGTGAGCACGGTGCGCGAGGCGGTGCTCGTGCTGGGGTTCAAGCAGGTTCGCCAGGTGGCGGTCGGCGCGAGCATCATCAACGCATGGAAGGGTCCGCGGGATTCGGACGACCACTTCGACCTGGACCTGTTCTGGGGCCACAGCGTGGCCGTCGCGGTCATCGCCGAGAGCTTCGCCAAGAAGGGGCGCTACGCGAAGCCCGAAGACGCCTTCACGGCGGGCATCCTCCACGACATCGGCCGCCTGGTCCTGCGGCAGGTGATGCCCCGCGAGTTCCGCATGGCCGTCAGCATGGCGAAGTCCCGCGGGCTTCCGCTGCACATCGCGGAAACGCGCACCACGGGCTATGCGCACGACGAAATCGGCCGCGCGCTGGGCGAACGTTGGAAGTTTCCCCCGCACCTGGTGGACGCCGTTTCGTGCCATCACGACGAGAACATCACTCCCGCTTCCGATGGTCTTTCCGGGGTTGTGGCGTATGCCAATCGTTATGCCTTGCACCACGGCCTCTACTGTGGATACGACGTGGACGGCGGTGGCGAGGTTGAGCCCTTGCCGGGCGAACTCATTGCGGTGGAGCAGGCCGTCGGTGACATAGAACGGGTACTGGAGCGCGCCTTCCACTTCATCGAAGCCGCCAGCGGCACGCCGGAAAAGCGCCACGCTATGGCGGGCTAAGAGTTCGCACTTCGCGTTGACTCCTCCGCTACCGGACGCGCACCATCGCCCCAATGAAACGGGCGCAGGCGGTGTCTCGCGATCCGTGGTTCCCGGCGCTGTGCGCGGCCGTCGTTTCGGTACTTGCAAGCGTGGTCGCGCTGATCGCGGCTGTGGTCTCCAGCGGCTCGGCGGATGGCGGGCCGGCCACACTCCCTGCTGACGCCTCGCCGGGCCCGATCGCGACGATTGCGGCATCCGGTTCGCTCACGGTGAATGGTGCTGTTCCCGCGGGTCTGGTCCGGTTCGGGTTTCGCCAGGCGGATGGCAGGGAAACCGGCGACCTCTCGTTCGTTGGGGTCTCCGAAGGGGGCGTTGTCACGCGCCATTTCGTTCCCGTGGCCGATCTTTGGGCCGGCGTCGACAGCCTCTCGGCGCAGCAGCTGCAGGGTTTGCTGGACGGGACAACGAAGGATTGGGCGGATGTCGGCGGGTTGCCGGGTGACGTCAGGGTTCTGTCCGGCCCGTTGCCGAGCCAGCTCCGACGGGGAGGTGAAGCGGTTCCAACCTTCGAAGCCATCGTGGAAGCTATTGCGCCCGGCTCCGGAATCGTTGCCCTCGTGCCCTGGCCGCTCGTGCGCCCGTCGCTCATGCCGATTGCGGTCGATGGCGTCGACCTCGTGCGCGGCCGCGGAGACCCGGCTCAGTGGCCCTATGTGGAACGGACGTCGATCACGGCCAACACCCGCGCCGGGCGCGCCGTCCTGGATGCGGTCATCGCTGCTTCGGCGGAGTCTCTGCCGAAGCCTGTGACCGTCGTGGCCACGGGGGACATTCTCCAATCGCGCTGCTCCCTCGCGAAGATCCGTGCCTCTGGAGACTGGGCCGCCGCGTTGCGCGGGGCCACTGGCGAATACCTCGCAGCAGCTGACCTCGCGCTCGTCTCGCTCGATGCCAGCATCCAGGACGTGAATCCAGCCTGGGAGTGCGTCGCCACGACGAACCTCACCTCGCCCGCAGAAACGATCGAGGCGCTCACGCTCGCGGGCGTCGATGGGGCGACTGTCGCCACCAACCATGCGTTCGATTGCGGGCAGGAGTTCTGCGGCACTCGCGCGTTCACGCGGATGCTCGAACTGTTGGACGCCGCCGGAATCCGTCACGTCGGCGGGGGCCTGAATCTCGAGCAAGCGTTGGCGCCTGCCATCTTTGAGGTGCGGGGCCTCCGCATCGGCGTCCTTGGCTTCGACGACATCGCTGCGATGGACCTCGAAGCCACGGACTCAGCGCCGGGAACGGCGCCCCTCGACGACGACTACACCGAGGAACGCGAGGCAGGGGAGCCGGCGTTCTTTCGGCCCGCGGAAGATCTTGGCGTCACCCGGTTCGTCGAGCGCATCACGAAGTTGAAGGCGGAAGTCGACGTCGTGCTGGTGCAGGTGCAGTCCGGGACGGAGAACACGCACGATCCGAGTCCGCGAAGCATCAAAGCGCTGCGCGCCGCCGCCGGCGCCGGCGCGGACCTGATCGTCGGGAACCAGGCCCACTGGGTTCAGGCCGTCGAGACGCGTCCGAAGCAGTTCATCGCCTACGCTCTGGGCAACTTCATCTTCGACCAGGTCCATTCGGCGGAATACACACACGGGTACCTGCTGGAGGCGGCGTTCATTGAGAAGAAGCTCGCGGCCGTGAAGTTGGTGCCGTACGTCATCGAGGACCAGCACCGCCCGACCTTTGCCACTGGCGATGTGCGCCTTCGCATCCTGTCCGATGTGTTTGAGGCGTCGAAGCGTCTGCCCGGCGAGCCGTAGGCGCAGTCAACTGGCCACCGGCAGGGTGAGCATCCAGATGGTTGACCCGACGAAAATGGCGGCGCCGATGCCGATCAGGGCCGCTCTGACAGGGAGCACCTTGAAGGTGGTGGCGATGCCCAGCACGAACAGCGCCCCCGCGAGCAGAACGGCAATGAGTCCGTATTTGTCGCCCGTTGTGTTCGCGGACTTCCCCTCCTCGAAGGACTGGTCGGTCGCCTCTGCGAGGGCATCGGCTTCGGCGTAGGACGGGATCACGTAGGCCGGGTTCTCATCGACGAACGGGGTGTCGAAGGCCTGGCCGTCCTTTTCCCACCACTCGAGTCCGGCCGTCAGTTGGTCGCTCATGAGGGAACCACGAAGGAAGTCCGCAAAGTCGTCGTCGCCCTCCTCCACGGCCTCGATGTAGCGGAGGAAGATGAGCTCATCTTCGATGTAGGTCTGTGTTCCTTCGTTATAGTAGGCGTTGGCGTCGTTCAGGCTCAGGTTTGCCTGCGTGAAGGCAGTGAGCATTTGACCGTCGTATTGGCTCGCCTGGAACGAAGCCCAGGCCGTGGCCGTGGCCGCGAGACCCAGGAGAACGACGGCAATGACCTCAAGCCGTCCTTCCCATGCTTCTGACCGCACTGTGGTGTCCTTTCGAGGACGCGGCCTACCGGGGGCAAGCGTCCCAGGCCAGAGTTCGCGGATTGTACGGTCGGCCGTTCCTACGCGTCAGCGATAGGCTTCGGCCTGGATCCGGTAGAGCTGGGAGTACTGACCGCCGTTCGCCATGAGCTCTTCATGGGAGCCGACTTCAACCAGGTTGGCGCCGTCGAGTACCACGATCAGGTCCGCCATGCGGACAGTCGAAAATCGATGGGAAACGAGGACCGTGATGCGGCCGTTTGCCGGCCCGCCCTCCCGGTGGTCGCCGTTTCCCGAAGCGATGGCCGCGTAGCGTTCGAACAGCGCGTGCTCCGTTTCTGCGTCGAGCGCCGCCGTCGGCTCGTCGAGTACGAGCAGCAAAGGGTCGTCACGCATGAAGCCGCGGGAGAGCGCAATCTTCTGCCACTGTCCGAAGGACACCTCCACGCCTCCCGGCCAGGTAGGCCCAAGCTGCGTTTCGAAGGCGGAAGGGAGTTTTGCGATAACATCCTCGGCTCCTGCGCGCCCCACAGCCACGGCGACTGCAGGCTCGTGTTCACTGCGTGGGACGTCGCCGACGCCCACGGATTGGAGGGCGCGAAATTCGAAGCGAAAGAAATCCTGGAACGCCCCCGCGACCTTATCGCGCCAGGCTTCGGTGTCGATGCGGGCGAGCGGCACGCCGTCCACGAGGATCTGGCCGGCGCCCGGTTCGTAGAGCTTGCACAGCAGTTTCACCAGTGTCGACTTACCGGCGCCGTTTTCGCCCACCACGGCGACGACCGTACCGGCGGGCAGGAAGAGGTTGATGTCGTTGAGAACGAGTCGATCGGTCCCGGGATAGGCGAAGGAAAGGTGCTCGATGCGGATCCCTTCGCGCAGGGCAGCGGGCGCCGGGACGTCCTCCACGGAGGTGATGGCGGCGGCATAGTTTTCAAGCCAGGCCAGGCGCCGGGAACCGTCCATCCAGATTCCGCGCAAGAACCCGATCTCGCCAACTGTGGCTGCGATATAGGCGGAGAGACGCGAGCCGGCAGCAAGCACAAGGAGAACATCGCCCGGGGGCGCATCGAGTCCCGATGCCACAAAGATGACCGAGCCAACGAACGCAGCGCCAAAGATGGCCCATGCCAGCGAATGCCAGAGGGCCGAGCCCCAGCGAGCGCGTGACACCCGGCCATACCACTCCTCCCAGGCGGCGCGGCGCCCGGTGACCAGGCGCGGACCGATGCCCGTGACGCGTACTTCTTTGCCCGGCGGTGCGGTGGTTGCGGTCTGAAAGAGGTGTCGGGCCAGGCGTTTTGCGGCTGCGCTGCGCTCTTCCGCGCTCCGCTCGACGGCCGGCCGCCAGGTCGACGTGAGGACGGTCGGAAGGGCGAACACGGCGAGCAGCCCCAATACCGGATGGATGGAGACGAGCAGCGCAACGGTCACGATCAGGCGGAGTATCCACCCTGCCGTTCCGAACAAGGACATGTACATGTGGTCCAGCACGAAGACCTGGTCGCGGAGCACCGAGAGGCGGTCCAGGTATTCGGGGCGCTCCTGGTGGGCGATGGTTGAGACGGACGCCTGGAGGCGTGCGACGTGCGTTTCGAGGGCGATCGTCACGCGATCGCGGAATCGCCGCGCGACTCGCTGACTCACGACGCTCAGGAACCAGGTCGCCGTGGCCGAGAGGCCCAGGCCAACCGCGGCGGTGATGAGGAGCCTCCGGTTGTCCTCCAGGACGCCTTCGCTGAGAAGTTTGAGCCAGATGGCGAAGAGTGCATCGGGAAGGGCGGCGAGCAGCGCCAGGAAGAACGCCGCGAGCAGCAGTCCCGGCTCGTGGCGGTAGCCCAGCTTCACCAGGCGCCACATGGACGGGATGGCAGCAGGCAGGTCGTCGGCAACGCGGCCGTTGCGTTCACGTGAGAGAGTCATAGACGACCCCCTCTTCCTCTTCGCTGACGAAGCGCTGAGCCTGGAGTTCGAACATGTGGCTGTAGCGCCCGCCGAGCGCCATCAGTTCATCGTGCGTGCCCAACTCAACGACCCTTCCGTGTTCTATGACGCAGATACGGTCCGCGTGGCGCACTGTTGAGAAGCGGTGAGAGATGAGGATGGTGGTGCACTGGCGTGTGGCCGCCAGGATGCGCTCGAAGATCTCTGCTTCGCCGCGAACATCGAGCTGAGCCGTCGGTTCGTCCAGGAGCACGACACCGGCGCCCATCTGAACCTTGCAGAGCGCCCGAGCGAGCGCCACGCGCTGCCATTGGCCGCCGGAGAGGTCGGTGCCGCCTTCATAGCCCTTCGCGAGAATGCGGTCGAGTTCGGCGAGGTCCGTCGCGCCTGCGGCTGCGAGGGCCGCCCTTACGGCTTCGTCGTTGGCGCCGGCGGGTGCCACGTTGTCACGGAGAGTCCATTCGAAGCGGATGAAGTCCTGGAAGACGGCCGCGAGGCGTGAACGCCACGAGTCCACGTCGAACTCTCGCAAGTCGATGCCGTCGACTTCGATGGCGCCTTCCTGCGGGTCATAGAGGCGGCAGAGCAGCTTTGCCAACGTGGTCTTGCCAGCGCCGTTCTGGCCGACAATGGCCAGCGAAGTGCCGGCGGGGATGGTCAGGTTGAACCCATCGAGCACGACGCCGCCACCCGAGGGGTATTGGAACCGGACGTCGTGGAAGCGGATTCCGGCGGCAGGGAGACCTTCGGCCGGTCGAGTGCCCGAGGGGAGCGCGCCCGCCGGTCCCATCTTTCTGCCAAGGCGAAGGGCTGCTGCCACAGGGGCGGAGGCGCCATCGAGAGCCCAGTTGAGGCCTCCGAAACCAATCAGGCTCACGCCCACCGCGACCTGCGCGTAGACGATCGTCTCATCGAGTCCGAGACGACCGTTGGCGGCGTCGCTGCCGAGCATCCAGAAAACGACTCCGTTTGCCGTGACGAGCAGCAGCATGCACCAGATCACCGGCTTTTCCCGGAGGCGCGTGGCCTGGTATTGCAGGCGATGGAGCTGCGTGCGCCGGTCGACAAACCGATCCAGCGTCCATCCCTTCAGTCCGAAGATGCGCAATTCCTTCGCGGCTGGCGGATCTACCGCGAGCCTGTAGGCGTAGTCGGAGTCCCGCTGGGCGGAACGGACCTCTTCCGTGTTGCGGTCCCGCCAGACCGAACTCTCGCGGAGAAGCCAGTGGGTGGATAGCCAGGCTGCGAGGAGCACCAGCGGCGCCCACCACGAATAGCCGAACAGGACAACGGCGGAGGCGAAGCCGGTCAGCAGCTGGATCATGCCCGAGGCGATGAAATCCATGGAGATGAAGAGCGGTGGGCCGGTCATTCCAAGGTCGAAATCGCGGGCGACCGTCAGGTCCGCAGTGAGCTCGGGGTTCTCGAGGTGGCCCATGCCCGGCGGGTCGACGCAGGCAGAAGTGAGGCGGTCGTACAGCATAGCCGCGGTGCGATCGCCAAGATTCGAACTGAGGGCCTGGTGGAGCGGCGTCAGCACCTGGAGAAGGATGAAGACGATGCCCACCGCGGTGAGCGGGCCGGCCAGGTCGTCGCCGCTGTGCACCGCGCCGACGAGCACGCCCATCGTGATGGCAAGGACGGCCGGCAGCACTCCACGAAGCGCGAGGGCAAGCCACCATCCTGCCGCGAGCAGGCCATCCGCGCGGGGAAGCGCCTGGAAGAACTGGACTTCCTGTCGGGCGGTCATCTTCGCAAGCATGAGGTCCTCTCATGGAAGGCTGCGCGACGCTTCCCGCTCCTGGGTCCGCACAACGCAGCGCAATGTTCGGCGCACGATACGTGCGTGTTCAAACGTTGTCAAGAACAGATGTTCGCACGGTCGTTCACGCAGAGGGCGCGGCCAACGACTTCCAGAACGTCAGCCAATTGCCGTCGAGGTCGGCGACGGTGAACTCGGACTGGCCCCAGGGTCTTTGCGCCAGGGGGTCGACGATATCCAGGTTTGCCGCCCGTGCGCGCTCATAGAACTCCGCGAGTTCGTCGGCTTCGATATACAGCGCGTTGGGCGACGCGCTCCCCAGTCGTCGCTTGATGGCGTCGTTGTACTCGGCGCTGTAGAAGCTGGCGTGGAGGCCGTCTTCGAGCATGATTGAGGCATCGCCGCGTTCGACGGTGCAGTTGTCATCTCCCGCACGCCGCACGGTGAAGCCGAGTTTGTCGACGTAGAACGCGACGGCGGCCTTCTGGTCGCGAACGCGAACGGATGGGATGACGCGGTAGCCTGGCATGAGAGTCCTCCTTCACGGTGACCTGGAGTATCGCCGGGGTCGGACGTCGGCGATTGGACAAATATGAACAGAAAGCGGCCAACCTGAACATCACTCGGTAGTGCGGCCGGCGGGAGTTCCAGGCCTCCTCCCGCCGGAGTAAGCTGCCACGGATTCGCTTCCCAAGGATGACGCCATGACGCTCGCTATCCCCGCATCACTCGCCGACATCACACCCGAATGGCTCACAGGCGCGTTGCGTGAAGGCGGCGCGCTGAAATCCGGGCGGGTGGTTGCGTTCGACCGTGAGCCGATAGCGGCGGGGGTCGGGCTGCTCGGGGAGCTGCAGCGCCTGTCACTCAGCTATGAAGGGGCGAACGCGGACGCGCCGGCGACGTTGATCGCGAAGGCGCCGACGCAGGACCCCGGCGGCCGCGGGCTCGCGATGATGCTGGGATTCTACGAAGTGGAGGAGCGCTTCTATCGCGAACTGGCGGCCGGCGCGCCCGTCTGCACTCCACGGTGTTACTACGGAGCGGGCGACCCGGAAACCGTCCGCTTTGTGCTCTTGCTTGAGGACCTCGGCACCCTCCGGCTGGGCGACCAGCTGGCCGGCATGACGGTTGACGAGGCGCGGATCGCCATGGAGGAGTTCGCACGTTTTCATGCCCGCTTCTGGGACGGCCCGGATGGCAAGCAGTATGGCTGGGTTCCCGGTTTCGACCACCCGCGCTTTGTGGCACTCGAAATGGCCTACCCGGGCGCCAGCCAGGCCTATCTCGAACGCTTCGGTCACCGTCTCGGCCAGGCTGAACGCGATCTCGTCGCCGGGTTCGGGGGACAATTCCTCGAACTCGCGCGGAGCATGCAGTCGGAACGCATGACGATCGCTCACGGGGACGCGCGAATGGACAACTTTTTCTTCGGGAGCACCGATGGATCTGCGCCGATGACGATCATCGACTGGCAGATCCTGGCCCATGCACCCGGCACCTACGACATCGGCTACATGCTATCGCAGAGCCTCGACGTTGACTTGAGGCGCGCGCACGAAAAGGAGCTCGTCCGGGCCTACCACGACGCGTTGGTGGCGAACGGGGTCGAGGGCTACCCCTGGGAACGATGCTGGGAGGATTATCGCAAGGTGGCGCTCTACTGCCTGGTGTATCCCGTGTTCGCGGGCGGGAGCGTGGAGCCCGCGAACGAGCGTGGTGTCCAACTCGTCGAGACGTTCGCAGCCCGCTCATTCGCGGCCATCAAGGACCTTGGCTGCCGCGAATTCCTTACGACGTAGTCCCGGAGCATTTCGCTGCGGGCGCCCACGGCCCGATGCCGCCGATCCGCCGCGCGGTGATGCGGATCACCTGGCCGGGCGGGGGGTTATCGAACGGGGGGAACTTCACGTCCAGGCCGAGGTAGGTGTGGGCGAGCCGCTGGAGGAGCTCGGGTGCGCCACCGGGAGTGAGGCGCGCCGTGCCGTGGATGACGAGGTAGTGGTCGAGCCCGATGGCGTTGCGGCCCTCCGCTTCGATGGAGAGCGCCACGCGGGGGTCGCGCGTGATGTTGGCGATTTTGAAACCCGAGCCAAGGTGCCCGACGACGATTTCGTCGCCCTCGAGGCCAGTCCAGACCAGGCTGACCTGCGGGCTGCCGTCGGGGTTGATGGTGACCAGGTGGGCCAGCCGCCCAGCAGTGATCGCGCGGCGAACATCGTCTGAGATGGTGACCATGGGGTTCCTCCGTTGCACCCTGCCGAAGTGGAGTGCCGCAGACGGCCGCATTGCGCTCGAGCGTGCGCGTGGGCCCCGGACCCGCCCTGCTGGGAGCGAGGTTACGCTCCGATGTCACCAAGGGGGGTGGCGCATGCAGGTGGCATTGGCGATGACCTCTCAGTCCAACAAGAAGGAGCCGCGGCCGTCGTCACTTCGGACCGTAACCGGTGATCGCACAGCCCAAGTCAGGCTTGCCCGGGGCGGTAAAGCAGACTGAGAAACCGTCCAGCAACGTCAGCTGTTCCCGAGAGAATGAAAGCGTCACGTCCATGTGCCCGCTGCCCGGACTGATTGGCCTGACCACCGGTTGGTAACCGGCGAGCAGCTGCCGATCGCGTCCGAGCGGGCTCACCGTGACGTCTGTGATGGGAGTGCCTTGCGGACTCTCAGCGTAGACATAGTCGAAGCTCACACGTACTTCGCCCGGCGCAACATTCACGAACACCAGGTTGGAATGGCTTCTGGACGCGGAAGCGGTGACCGGTGGGCGCGGCGTGGCGCTCCGGGGCTCTTCGTGTCCACCGATTTCAGCCGCCGAGAAGGCCGCCACGAGCGCACCGAACACGAGCGACCCAAGGACGAAGATCGACCTCTCCCCGCGACGCAGCAGTGCGTACCCCGCCACGACACCCGCGGCGACCGCACAGGCGCCAGCGAGAGAGAGCGGAATCGCGAGGTACAGGTTGTCGAGGAAGTGCTCAGACTCGTCGGGACCAAGACCAAAGAGAAGCCCCACGAAAAACAGGAAGAACAGGACGGCGAACGCGGCCAGGAGCCAGAGTGAGATCCGTCCGGGCGCTGTTGAGGGGGAAGCAGTTACGCGGAGCCGGGGCAAGAGCATCACGAGTCCGGCGACGAGAAGCGGCGGGCCGACGAACCACGCCGCAAGGGCCACCGGGATAATGAGGACTCCCGAAGCATCGAACGCGATCAGAAGAAACTGGAGTGCGAACAGAAGGGCACTCACCGCTATCAGTCCGATGGCTCTCTGCACACGATTCATGGCGGCTGTCCTGCTGTCCTGTGTCGAACCTAACGCGATGGACGAAGGACGCGAACGGCCGAAGGAGCCGGATAGACGGTCCGACAGGGTCGCAAACACTCCGGTGGATCGCGAAACGGCCCAAGGGACGCGTGTCGTTCTCAGACACTGACGCCGCGCCCTGTGCCCAACAGCCCCGGCGCCGGTACCGTAAAGTAGCGGGGACCTTCCGGGGAGAAATCGCATGCCGTTCTACGAACGAGGTCCTGTCCGCATCCGCTACGAGGAGACCGGTTCGGGTTTCCCGCTACTGCTGATACCGGGCGGCGGGTTGAACTCCGCCCAGTCGTCATGGCAGAACGCCTCGCCGTTTAACCCGATGGAGCGGTATAAGGACGACTTCCGCTGCATCTCTGCGGACCTGCGCAACGCCAACCCGGGCCAATCCACCGGTCCGCTCGAGATCGACCGCCCCTGGGATTCCCACACCGACGACCAGCTTGGGCTCATGGATCACCTGGGCATCGACCGCTTCCTGGTGATGGGCTTCTGCATCGGGGGACCGTTGATCCACAACCTCATCAAGCGTGCACCGGGCCGCGTCGTGGCGGCCGCACTCATGCAGCCGAGCGGCTTCCGGCCGGAGATGCCGGACCTCTTCTACCAGAACAACATCAAGAACTGGGGCCCGCCACTCTGCGAGAAGCGGCCAGAGCTCACCATGGATATGATGCACGACTTCCTGACGAGCATGTATACGAGCCGGGCCGACTTCGTCTTCACCGTGTCGCGCGATTTCGTCCGCTCGATCCAGACGCCGCTGCTCATCGCGCCCGACGACGTTCCTGCGCATCCACTGGCCGCCGCGCTCGAAGTCGCGTCTCTCGCCCAAAACGTTGAGCTAACGCGCTACCCCTGGAAGGACACACCGGAGCACATCGACGAGGCGGTCGAACAGGCGCGCCGTTTCCTGAAGCGGCACACGCCCGGGTAGAAGGCGGGCGTCTAGATCGCTCCGCGGCTGTGGATGGCGAGGAGGTCTCCGTCCATCCAGTGCGGCTCCTCTTCGAGGAGCGCGGCGAGTTGCTGGAACCAGCTGTCCTGCTCAGGGTCGGCGGCGTTCTCTTCGTACGAAGCCTTCGAGGTGAACGCGACGGTCATCAGGAGTTCGGCCGGATTGGAGAGGTTGCGAGCCACGGTGCCCAGCAAGACCCCTCGCGTCCTTGGTGCGCGGTCCTTCCACCAGCGGTTGATGTGATCGACCACGGCCGCTTCCTGGCCGGATCGAGGCTTCAAAATTGCAGTGGTGCCGAACATGATGCAGCTCTCTCAGCAGGTTCTTCGGTTCGCCATCCTACACAGGACCGGGCCAGCACGCCTCGGACTTCGGTTTCGGATGCATCTCGCGTTGTGACGGCGAGCGAACGGACGCCGGGGTAAAGGTGCCGACTCGAGCACAGTACAGGCGCCGAGGCCGAATCGGCGGAGGGGCGCTGCGGAGAGATCATCGAGGCGGCGGACATGCTGCCGCTGTAACGGCTCCCGGCTCCCGACTGTCACTGGCTCCCTGGGCCCCCGCCGCACCGCGTTGGGGGCCCAGGGAGTGAATGGTTGCAATGGCTCATGCGCGACGGAGGGCGTGGGCGAAGAGGGCCAGGCCGGCGAAGAGGGCTGCGGCGAGGGCGAATCCGGAGGTGCGATCGACGATTGGTGGAGCGGCACTCACGGTGGCAGGAGCACCGGAATCCCGAACCCCGGACCCCGCATCCACGATCCCGTCGATCTGTGCTTGCTGTTCCTGAATGGCGCGTGTTAGCAGCGCGATGAACGCCATGGGGTCGACGTAGAGATCGCCGCTTTCGGGGGTGAGAACGAGTTCCGGAACGATGGCCTGGGCGTCCTGCGCGACGAAGCCCGCGTGTTGCTTATCGTCCGCGCGGCCTTCGCTCCACCGATAGGTAATAGGCTCGAGTGCCAGGACTTCGGCGAGGCCATAAGGAAGGGACTGGAGACTGTGCTTGTAGCGGCCATCCGATGGGAAACAGGAGCATGTCCCGGTGACCACCGCGTTGCCATTGACTTGCAGAGGACCGTCCGAGCGAACGCCATAGGTGCTGCCAGAGCCCCAGACTCCCGTCTGGCCACCGCCCCCGTAGACGCCCGTCGTCTGGCTTGCGCCCTGGACGCCGACGAGGTTGGCCTGGCCCAGCACACCGATGGTCGCGGCGCCGTCGATTGCGCGGCCCCAGACGCCAATGCAGTAGTCGGCCACGTTCCCGGACAGCGAGTTACATGTGCCCACATTGTCGCCGCGGACTGCCGCCCGAAAACCGCCGTGCTGAAGAGTGGTTCGGCCATAGACCCCGATCGGCCCCTCGCCGTTCACGCCGGTCGCGGAACCGACACCCAGCACACCGGTCGCGCCACTTCCTACGACGCCCTCGCCGGTCGCTGAGGTGGACTCACCATAGACTCCAGTTCCACCGGAGCCGGCCGCCACGCCCTCAATTGCGTTGTCACCGCCACCAGTCGCCTTGCCTCTAATCGCGGCAAGATCATCGGTCGTCGATTCTGAGTAAAGGAGCGCGGCCGGGACCTCCTGTGTGTTGGTCCCGCGGACGGCGACACGTCCTTCAAAGAGGGCAGAATAGCCGCTGCCTCCGATGGAGCTTGCTTTTGCCCAGAGGCCGAGGTTGGTGCCCTCCCCATAGATGCCGATTCCCGCCTGGTTGGGTGTCGTTGACGCGTCGCCTACGACGCCGTAGCAGAGTTCAGTCAGCGGGTTGAAGGCGCATCCGGCATTGGACGACGCCGTGCCGACGATTCCGGCTCCACGGAGGCCGCCCGCACCGGCTATTCCGTCGCCATCTACTGCAGTGTTGGTAACTTTGAGGCCGGTCGGGGCTGTCGAGCCGGTCCAGGATTGTCCGTAGTGGTCGTGGGCCCCGGCGGCACCGCCTGCGTCGGGGTCGCAAGACCACGATGCGCCGGTGTACTTCCAGATGTCGCCGGCCTGGCAGCCCGCAACGCTGAAGCCGAACGTTGTGCCGTTCAGGTCGAGCGGGCTCTGGGCGGCGTAGGTCGTGTCGTTATCGATGCCGTCGCTGAAACCGGCTGGCTTGTTGGCGACGGCAGCCCAGTCGACTGCCCCGGCTTCCCGCGCGTAGAGGGCATACGGGGTCGCGGTGAGCTGCTGGCGGGCCCCGAGGAGCTCGAAGCTGCCGCCAGTGCCGGGTTTGATGCGGACCTGGAGGTAACGTTCGCTGCCCTTGAAGTGCGCCGGGTCAAAGGCGAGTGTGACGCTGAAGAGGCCGCCCACGACGGGGACATCTTCGAGGATGGGGATGGTCTGGAGAGCAGCGCCCCCCGTGGGGGCATCGAAGAGGGAAAATTCAAGGTCGAACGGGCCGCTGGCGATGGCGTTGTTCGCAGTGAGGTGGCCCTGGTAGGTGAAGCTCGTGCCGAGAGGCGCGTTTGCTGCCGGTTCGGGGGCGCCGCCCTGCTGCGCGAGGCTGACGGCGAGGGGGATGGTCGCTCCCTGGATTGCGACGAGCGCGAGGACGGTGAGGACGAGGTAGCGCAGGCGGACAGTGACTGCCACGACGGGACCCCCGGCGAGAAAACTGCCGGGAGTATAGCGCGGTCCTACACCTCCCTACTCGGGAGTCGGAGACGGACCAGAAGCAGGTGCCGGCTATCTGGGGGATAGGATGAGGTCTGTCAGGAGATGACGGACATCGAACGGCGCGAAGTGCTCACAGTCTGAGTGAGATGTCATTCGTGACCTGCCCGAGACCAGGTAATGGTGGGCGGAACGCAATCCGCTTTGGCGGGTTCGAATAGTCTGAGGCGTGGTGGGCGATACTGGATTCGAACCAGTGACCTCTGCGATGTCAACGCAGCGCTCTAACCATCTGAGCTAACCGCCCACAAAGGGGAAGCTCAGAATAGCGCACCCCTCCGCCAGCCGCCAACCGTCTGGTGTGGCGTATGATGGGAAACGCGGAAAGCGGTCCGCAGGAGGCAGACCATGGTGCCATTCCATACGAAGTCCCTGGAGATCGCTGGCAAGGAAGTCGTCGCGGAGGCCACGCTGAACAATTGCAGCAGCCTTTGGACCGCCGTCGTGAAGTCAGGCGAGACACTCATCGCAAGCGGCGCCGGCTCATCGCCGGAAGACGCGATGGCAGCTGCCATTCAGCGCGCCGAGTCGGCGCTGGTCGCTTCGCCCGCCTGAGCCGGCGCCGCTCGTGTGAGGCGGGTTGCGGAGGGCGGGCAGCCCGGCGCTATACTGCCATCAGACATTCGCACGACAGGCGATGACCGGGACGAGTAGCCAGCCGCCCTAGAGAGACCGCACCAGGGGCTGAAAGTGCGGCGAGAAGGCAGGCGAAAACCACCCGCGAGCCTGCGCCCGAACCGGCCACGCCGGTAGGCGCGCACGGTTGGCCCCGTTAGCGGCCGTCAAATGAGCCGTCCACGGTTCGCCGGCAACGCGGCGAGGGTGGACGGGAAGCAGGGTGGAACCACGGCGCGTGCCGCCGTCCCGGCATTCCATGCATCGGAGTGTCGGCGTGCCGGAGTATCGGAGTGGGTTCGCAGGAAGCTATGGGGATCTGACGTTCTACCGTCAGGCGATGGACGCCGCCATGGCGATCTTCTCCGCAACGCGGGCATTTCCGGTTGAAGAGCGGTATTCGATGGTTGACCAGGTGCGCCGCTCGTCGCGTTCCGTCTGCGCCAACCTCGCCGAGGCGTGGCGCAAGCGACGCTATAAGGCGGCCTTCATCGCCAAACTGAGCGACGCCGAAGCTGAAGCCGCCGAGACTCAGGTATGGATCGAGCTGGCACAGCGGTGTGGCTATCTAAACGCCAACCAGGCTCAACAGCTCAGCCGCGAATACGACGGCATCCTTGCCCAGCTCGTCGCGATGATTGACGGCGCGGATCGCTGGATCATCCGTTCATCACGCCCGCCGACCTGACCCCGTTACCCCGACACTCCAACACTTGCACAGGAGCCAACGCTATGTCTGATCAACCCGAAGCACGAATTGACCTCAAGTCGCTGTCAAAAGAGGAGCGGCTCAATCGCATGCGGCATTCGGCCGCCCACGTCCTGGCGGAGGCGATGGTGGAACTCATGCCCGAGGCCGAACTCGGCATCGGGCCGCCGATTGACACGGGCTTTTACTACGACTTCCGCCTGCCTCGGCCGCTGACGGAGGAGGATCTCAAGTGGCTCGAGGAGCGGATGAAGGCGTCCATCAAGGGCCGCCACCCGTTCGTGATGTCTTCGCTGACGAAGGCCGAAGCGGAGCAGAAATGGGCGAACCAGTTCTTCAAGCTCGACCTGCTGAAGGACCTGGAAGAGGGCAATGTCACGCAGTGCACGCACGCCAGTTTCACGGACCTCTGCCGTGGGGGCCACCTGAACCACACGGGTGAAATCCCGGCGTTCAAGCTCATGTCCATCGCCGGCGCGTATTGGCGCGGAAGCGAGAAGAACCCGCAACTCCAGCGCGTCTACGGCGCCCTCTTCGAGACGAAGGACGAGCTCGCTGCCTACGAACAGGCGCTCGAAGACGCCAGGCGACGGGACCATCGCCGCATCGGGCGAGAGCTCGGCCTGTTCGCGCTCTACGAAGAGGTCGGGCCGGGGCACGTCATTTGGCTGCCCGACGGCGCCACGATTCGTCGCGAGCTCCAGCGTTGGGTCGAGGACCTGGAGGTCGAACGCGGCTATCAACACGTCATAACGCCCGTCGTGGCAAAGCGCGAACTGTACGTGCGCTCCGGCCACTGGTCCCACTACAAGGACGCAATGTATCCCGTGATGGAGCGCGAGGAGGAGGAGTACTGCCTTCGTCCCATGAACTGCCCGTCACACATCATGGTCTTCGCCGAGGGACAGCATTCGTACCGGGAACTGCCGATCCGCATCGCTGAGTTCGGGAACATGCACCGCTGGGAGAAGTCGGGCCAGGTTTCGGGGATGAGCCGCGTCCGGATCATGACCCTCAACGACGCCCACATCTTTTGCGCCGACATCGCGCAGGTGGAGTCGGAGGTCGAGGGCGTCTTGCGTCTGATGGAAGAGGTCTACGGGGTCCTTGGGCTGAAGAAGTAATCCTACCGGCTTACGCTCGGCGATCCCGACGACAAGGAGAAGAACGTCGACAACCCGCCGATGTGGGAAGCGGGCGAGGCCC
>CAYYSD010000017.1:0-1398 GCA_964474285.1 uncultured Anaerolineaceae bacterium
TTGCGGCCGTACTTCTGATTGATCGGCCAGAGCAACCGGCGCGCCTTGTCGAGGTTCGCGTTGTCGGGCCAGCTGTTGAGGGGTGCGAAGCGCTGTTCGCCGGACCCTGCGCCGCCGCGGCCGTCGCTGATGCGGTAGGTGCCTGCACTGTGCCATGCCATCCGGATGAAGAGGGGGCCATAGTGGCCGTAGTCAGCCGGCCACCAATCCTGCGAGGTCGTCATCACCTGGTAGATGTCCTCTTTCAGGGCATCGAGGTCGAGGGTTTTGAACTCCTCGGCGTAGTTGAAATCCTTCCCCATCGGATCTGCCGCGGGAGGGTTCTGGTGGAGAACCGACAGGTTCAACTGATTCGGCCACCAGGTCTTGTTCGATACGTTCATTTCGTGCCTCCTCCAGGCCACCTGCTGCATGCGGCGCAAGGCCACGCGTTACCGTAGTTGATGCCGACCGGGATTTCCCGATTCAAACCCGTCGGCCGGCCGCTCAGCCGCACGGGGTGGGATGGTGTCCCGGTACGTTTGATTGTGGGTCAAACGGGCGGTAGCAGCACTTCGCTGACTGCCAGGAGCAGGGGCGTCAGGCAGTCGCGCGGAGGGCCGCCAGCCGGTCCATATTGCGAAGCGTGGCCATGCAAGCGTGGGCGGCTTCGCGGCCCTTGGTAACGAAGTGCTGCATGAAAAATGCGTGGTGTTGTTCGTGCTCGTGAAAGCGATGTGGGGTGAGAACGACGGAGAGGACGGGCACACCCGTATCGAGCCCAACGCGCACGATGCCATCTATGACGGCGGAGGCTACGAAGTCGTGGCGGTAGATGCCGCCATCGATGACGAAGCCGGCAGCGACGATGATGGCGTAGCGGCCAGACTGGGCCAGGAGCTTGGCCTGGAGGGGGATTTCGAGGCTGCCCGGAACTTCGTAGTAGTCGAGGCGGTCGGCCGGGATGCCGCCGGAAGCCAGTTCGGCGGCGAAGGATGTCCTCGCCTGGTCGACGATCTCTTTGTGCCAGCTTGCGGAGATGAAGGCGATGCGCCCGGACTCGATGGTGGTGGTTGTCGACATTTGCGTCATTGCTCCTCGTTCCCAGATCGAACGCGGGGCGCAGCGAACGGCCAACGCGGCGGCGCACAGGGGTGCGACGCACGGTCAGCGCCCTCTCCCATCCGGACTCTAACCGTCGGCTTCGGATTCACACCGAATCTGCTGACCCCGGCCGGCGTGGCCGACCGGGCGCTCGCGGGCTTACACGCGGAGCGTGCTCACCGCCGGTGGGGGATTTCACCCCGCCCCGAGAACGTGGCGTCATTCTAGCCACGCGGGACGCGCGCGCCAACCGGTAACCATCACTTATGAGGCACTACGCCGGCCCGGGGGTATGGGGCGTGCGACAGGAGAGAG
>CAYYSD010000017.1:1498-32366 GCA_964474285.1 uncultured Anaerolineaceae bacterium
GACGGGAACGCTCGAGCGCTTGCTCACGCGCGCGCCTCGGCGGGGCGGGCGGCGGTGTGCAGAATGAGAACGTGGCGTCATTCTCACCACGTGGGGCAGGCGCGCCAACGGGCCCGGGGGTATGGGGCGTGCGACAGGAGAGAGGACGGGAACGCTCGAGCGCTTGCTCACGCGCGCGCCTCGGCGGGGCGGGCGGCGGGTGGATGGGGAGACCCTTAGAGCTGGCGCTGTTTGTAGAGCTGGTTCGCGCCATAGACCTTCTTGAGGAAGGCCAGGAGGCCGGCATCATCCTCGAGTTTGTAGTTGTCGTGAGAGACGAAGCTGCCGAGCTTGCGCAGTTCGATGACGACTTCGTTGGTAGCGTCGGGGGTGAGCTCGGCGGCCCATTCGTTCTTCATCTCGTCGAAGAGCTTGTCGTCGGTGCCGTCGAGGATCTCGTCGATCCAGGTGCCGACCGTCACATCGGACGGGGCGGTGTTGGTGCCAGCGATGAAGACCGGGTCGGCGGCCCCCCGGCCCGTGCTGGCGAGGAGCTTCTGGCGTACGAGCAGGCGTCCACCCGGGGAGCCAAGAACTTTCGCCCCAAACGTGGTGGCCGCGACGTTGTTGCGAACGGTGGAGAGCTTGGTCTTGAACATCACGTTCGCGGGGCGGTTCTTGATGTACGTCTGCTTGGTGATCTCCGGTTCCCCGCCGCACTTGAGGTGGTTCACCATCATCGTGAGGAGACCCTTCACCCCTTCGACACCCGCCCCATCGGAGCCAGGGTTATACGTCTCAAAGATGTCCTGCATGATTTTGGCAGCGTCGGAGCCCGCTTTCTGGCCAATCTGCGTGGCGAGCTGGTCGCGGTAGAAGCCCTTGGTAGGGTCGAATGCAGCGAGAACTTTCGCGACCTGGTCGAGGGGCACGCCGACAGTCGCCTGGGGGGCGATCCGCTCCCAACCGGCGTTGCCGTCGTCGTATCCCTGCGCCGATGGCAGACCGACGTAGTACTCGCCGCTGTACTGCTTCGCGGGCGGGCTGGTCTGGGCGGTGACCTTGATGGCTTTGAGTTCCGTGATCCACTGCTTCGCGATGGCTTCGAAGGCGTCCATCTTGAGGTCGTCTTCGACGGGGTCGGTTACGAGCTCAATGATCGGCCACTCGTTGAACCGTTCGTACCTCGATGCCTTGTGGGCAGGCTTGCCGGGGATGTGGTCCGGGGAGAGCTTGCCCTTCGTGACAGGAAGCGCGGTGCCCACGGTGCTGGGATGGATGTCGTTGTATCGCGGGCTGTGGCCGGGCTTCTGCGTGCGCTTCGTAATGGGGATGCCGGTTTCGACTTCGAAACCGATGCGGCGCTGAATGAGGCGCTGGAGCGCTTCGGGGGCACCTGCGTGGCGGACCGGCGACGAGAGGATCCGGGCGACGGCACGGTTGCCCATGGTCCGCTGGAGCTGGAGGGCGCCCAGCGGGCCGTTGAGCAGAGCCTCCGGGAGTTCGTATTCGCCGAGTTCCGGACCATCGATCTGCGCCGCGGGTGGCTTCTGTACCTTCGTTAGGGCGTCTGATACCGCCTGGTGAGTCCGTTCCACAAGGCCTCCGCAGAGTCGAAGTCTCAACGAGGCCGCCGAACGTGTCAACGGAGAAGCCTGTTGCTGGCGGGAGCGGCAAGCCAGGCGGCGAGGGCTATTTCGGGGCGAAACTCAGCTCGATCGCCTGGGCCGATTCACCGTCGCGGGTGAGACCGGTGACAGTGAAACTCCCGGCGGCGGTCGAGAACGTCTCGGCGATAGCGGCTTTCGTCTCCGAGGCTTTCGCACCGTTGAATTCGCCCAATTGGAGCGCCGCGATGAGGCCGCCATCGGAGCCAGGAACCACCTCCACGAGCGTGACCCTCTGGCCGCCGAAGGTTTCGCTTTGACCCTTCTCGATGCGCACCGGGGGACCGGCAACGGCGCCGATGTTCGAGGGTGCGGCGTTTTCGTCGCCTCCCATGGAACGGAGGCCACCGAGCGCCAGGGCGATCAGGCCAACGACGATGAGCCCCAGCGCGATAGTCTGGCGACGGTTCACTCGCACTCCCCGGAGCCAACAGCTCCATTCGATTATCGGTCACTTCGCGCGCAACGTTTGGGCAGCCCGGCTGGAGCACGTGACGATCGACCGGTATGAGCAGCCGAAACGGGTGAGGGAGTGCCTCACCCTCAGGTGCGGTTCTTAGCGGACCCGCTCGGCAACGACGACATCGCGGTGGAGGTATTCGCCGCTGCCGCTTTCGTGGGTCTGGACGAAATCGCCCCCGCAGGTGATGAGCGTGAGCCACTCGGCCCCTTCCGGGCGGGTCGTTGGCCAGACGATTTCGCCCATCGGGATTGTGGCAGCGGGGTAGCGCCGATAGCGGAACACGCGATAGGTGTACTCGAGGCCGTTGTCCATCACGACGACGACCTGATCGCCCGGTTGAACGTCCTTGAGGCGTTTGAAGGGACCGACGATGTCGGGCCAGTAGTCCACGTGGGCAGACATGACCACGTTGGAGACGAATCCGGGCTTGCCGTAATGCTCCAGGTCGTACCAGCCGACATTGTGGGGATTCTTCGGGACGTCGAGTTGTGCGCCATCCACGAGGCCGATCGCTTCCACGGGGGCCTCCACCTTTAGCGCTGGAAGACGCAGGGTTGCGACATTGCCGTCGTAGGGCGCGGGCGTGGGCGACGGGGCCACGGAAGGGGCAGTTGCCAGAGCCGTGGGCGAAGGCGACGGCGACAGGGCAGGGGTCGCGAGATCGAACTCAGGCGGGAGAACAGGAACCGCGTCATCACGCAGCCAGGCGAAGAGACCGGCCGCAAACAGGGTGACGCCCGTGACGAAGACGGAGATCGCGACGGCACGAAGGATGTTCACTGGTGGGCGGGCCGTCCGTTGGTCGCTGGCATCGCGTGAGCAAGCATGACGGGAGGGCGAAGCACTGGCTACTGGTGCCAAGATGTGGCAGAATCGCACAAATGTTCGCACCGGACTCGCCACCCGTGACCGACCTGCGCTCGCGGCTGCGAGCAGCCCTGAACCAGCCCGTGCGGACGCAACCGGTGCGCCGCGACGCGGTGACGGAAATGCCGGACCTTTCGCGTCTGGGCGGCAAGTGGTTCGATTCGCCCGCCGGGCCGGGTTACGTGATCGAGAGCCTTTACGAAGCCGGGCATGAGCACGGCCGGATCGCGCTGCACCGGGCGCTCACGGTGGACCCTGCGCGCCTCGCCGGGCAAGTGCGGGATGAGCGGCTGAATTCCACACACCCTTCCACGTTTCTCTACGTCGACACCGAAACGACGGGCATGGGCGGCGCGGGGACGCTCGTGTTCCTCGCGGGGACGGCGCGCTTCGATGGCTCGGTGCTGAGGCTAAGGCAGTACCTTCTCCCTTCGCCGGCCTTCGAAGTGGGCCTGCTCGGAGGTCTTTCGGACGACCTCGACGGCGCCGCGGCGCTCGTGAGCTACAACGGGAAGTCGTTCGACCTGCCGGTGCTGGAAACTCGGTACGTCCTTTCGCGTATGCGGCCCGAGTTTCGCTCCCTGCCCCACCTTGACCTTCTCCACCCGAACCGGCGGCTCTTTCGGGGGCGGTTCGATTCTCACCGGCTGGTGCGGATGGAGCAGGAACTGCTGGGGTTCGAACGCGAGGATGATTGCCCTTCGGCGGAGGTTCCGCAGCGGTACTTCAACTTCGCCCGGACGGGCGACCCGACGCACATCCTGCCGGTTCTGCGGCACAACGCGTGGGATGTGCTTTCGCTGGTGGCGTTGACGGCGCACCTGGGGGACGTGTGCAGCGGAGCGGAGACTCCGTTCGCAGCAGCGCGCGCGGCCGAATACGCAGGAGACTTCGCCACGGCAGTGAGCTTCTACGCGGCGACGGTTGAGCGATCGACGGCGCGAGCGGAACGGCTGGAAGCCATCGAGCATGCCGCGGAGTGCTGCCGAAAACTCGGGGACTTCGAGGCAGCGGCGGCGTGGTGGCGGCGGATGCTGGCGGAGCCGCGGCACCGGCGTATCCGGCCCTACGTGGAGCTTGCCAAGATCCTGGAGCACCGCACGCGCGATCGGGAAGCGGCGCTCGCATCGATCGAGGAGGCACTGGTGCTTGTGCGCCGAGGCCTCACGCTCCCGGGCCCGGCGGGCAGCGACACCTGCCTGGCGGCACTCGAGCACCGGCAGGCGAGGCTCGCCAGCGGGCGAGCCTCTCTCAGCGCCCTGTGAACTTCGGTGGGCGCTTTTCGCGGAAAGCGGTGACGCCTTCGACGCGGTCCTGGGAATCGACGAGTGCGAGATTCAGCAGGCGTTCATGGTCGTTATAGCTGTCGAATTCGTTCAGCAGTGAGCGGTTCACGCTGAGCTTCCACGCCGCGAAGTTCTTGGTCGGTCCGTTTGCCAGTTCATCGACGAAGGCCGCGAGCTCCTTCTCGTAGTCTTCAGGGGACCAGAGCCGCTGGATGATTCCGAAGCGTTCGGCTTCGGTGGCGGTGATGACGCGTCCGGTCATCAGGAGGTCCATGGCGCGCGATTGGCCGATAAGGCGCGGGAGCAAGAGGCCCACGCCCTGGTTCGCGAAGATGGCCTTGCCGGCGCGGATGTCGCCGATGAGCACGTCGGTATGGGCGACGCGAAAGTCGCTGGAGAGGGCGATGACCCAACCGGCGCCGTGGGTACGGCCGTTGAGCGCCGAAACGACGGGCTTTGGGGCGCTCATCATCGTGCGCGTCATCAGGTAGTGTGGGCCGCGTTCGTTGCTCACCCATTCGCGTGCAGGACGATCGCCCATGCCGCCGACGATGTCGTCGCCCGAGCTGAACGCCCGGCCGGTGCCGGTGATGACGATGACGCGGACGTCCTCATCCTTGCCGGCCTGGTCGACGAATTCCGTGATGCCTTTGACCATGGCCCATGTGATCGCGTTGAGGCGATCCGGGCGATTGAGCGTGATCTTCGCGACGGGTCCTTCGCGCTCCAGCAGGAGACCTTCGACTTCCATGTGTGCTCTCCGAAAGAATGTGGCCGGGCCGCTCCCCGAGCGTGGGGTGCCGGGAACATATCGGTCGTTGGCGGAGGTGTAAAGCGACCCGAAGGGCACTGCCCGTGCGATATACTCGGACAGGCTGCCATGACGACCGCACCTGTCTCACCACTTCTGACCGCAGAGCAATTCGTCGCTCTGCCCGACGGCGAACAGTACGAACTGCTCGATGGCGAACTCGTGGAGCGCGTCGTGGGACAGGAATCGTCGATGATCGCCATCCTGGTTGCCCAGACGCTGGCCAACTTTGTCTACCCATCGCGAATCGGTTACATCTTCGACGGTTCGCTCGGACTGAAGATCTTTCCGAACCGGCCAAGACGTATCCCGCGCGCGGACCTGACGTTCATTCGCCGCTCGCGCTTACCCCAGGGACCGTCGGGCGGCTTGCTCGAAGTGGCGCCCGACCTGGTGGTGGAGGTCGTGTCACCAGGCGATGAAGCCTCGATGCTGGAGCGGAAGCTGAGTGACTACCGGGAAGCGGGGATTCCGCTCATCTGGGTGATTTATCCCGCCACGCGACAGGTGCATGTCATCCAGGAGAATGGCCCGGAACACACGCGTGGCCAACAGGACGTGCTCACGGGCGAACCGGTGCTGCCCGGGTTTTCGTGCCCGGTGGGCAGCCTCTTCCCAGACTAACCGAGAGCAGCGCGCGGTCAGAGGATTTGTTCGAGGGCGGAGGCGAGGCGTTCGTATTCGTCCGGGGTGTTGTAGAGCTGCGATGAGATGCGCAGCAGGCGTTCGCCTCCGAACCAGAAGACAGGCACTTCGATGCCGAACTCCTGCAGCAGGCGAGACTGGAGCGGATCACCCCAGGCGAGGGGGTCAGGGTTGGAGCCACCGCGGCCAGGGATGCTCATGCTGGCGATGGAACCGAGCATACTCTCGGGGCAGATTGGCTCGCAGCCGAGGCGCTCCAACAACAGGCGGCGGGCGGAAACGGCGCTCGCGCGATTGCGTTCCCGCACTTCAGGCCAGCCGCCGGAGGCCAGACCACCGACGTAGTCGATGGACTCGGCCAGGCCGATAAACGGCGTCGGGTCGAACGTGCCGGTCCATTCGAATTCAGCCTCGAAGCGAGTGCGACCGCGCAGGTCCGCGTTTGCGCCATGGCTGATTGTGAGGGGGTGGATGCGTTCCTGGCGGTCGGGGCGGACGTAGAGAAAGGCGGCGCCCTTGGGCGAACAGAGCCACTTGTGGCCGTTGCCGGTGTAGTAAGCGGCGCCGAGGGCGGTGACGTCGAGTTCGACCATGCCGGGGGCGTGGGCCCCATCCACCAGGCAGTCGACGCCGGCGGCCTGGAGTTCGTTCACAAGGCGCGCGATGGGAAACACCAGGGCCGTCGGACTGGTGATGTGGTCGAGCAGGGCCAGCCGAGTGCGGGGTGTGACGCAATCGAGGACCGCGTCGAGGACGTCCTCTTCGCTCTTGATCGGGAGGGGGACGCTGGCGACTACCACCGCGGCACCGTCAGCTTCGGCCGCGCGATCGAGGGCGTTCTTGCAAGCGTTATAGGCGTGGTCCGTGACCAGGAGCTCGTCTCCCGGCTGGAAGCGAAGCGAGCGGAGGACGGTGTTGACGCCGGTCGTCGCGTTGGTGACGAAGCCGATGTCCGTGCACGCGGCTCCAACGAATGCCGCGACCTTCGCGCGCGCTTCGGTGAGCATGGCGGGCATGTCACGCGAGAGGAACTGGACGGGTTGGCGTTCCATTCGTTCACGGAGGGCCGCCTGCCTTTCGAGCACGGCGCGGGGGCAAGCGCCAAAGGACCCGTGGTTCAGGAACGTGATTGCGGGGTCGAGTGTCCAGTGCTGGCGAAGAGACATCGCGAAATCATAGCGGACCGCTATGGTGTGGCGCGCTGTTGTTGGGCGAAAACGCCGGCGAGGTCACGCGCGAGCAGCTTCGGGACGTGGAGGCGGAGGCCGGGGAACACGAGGCTGGAGACAACGCCGGACGGGTCGGGCTCCAGAAGGGCATACTCTCCGTTCTGGAGCGCGAACCAGTCGATGGCCCCATCCTCGACGCGCCAGACCAGGTATTCCGCGACGCCAGCACGACGGTACACATTCTTCTTCGCGTGCAAGTCAATCGAGACGGTACTGGCGGCTACCTCGACCACAAGTTCGGGCGGGCCTTCAACGTAGCCGTCTGCGAGCCGGGACGTGCCATCGTCGACACGACGGAGGATCGCATCGGGCTGGAAGGTGTTGTCCAGGTCGAGGCGCACCGTGACGTTGTCGCCTGCTCGAACATCGGGATGCAAGGCCCGGTAGATACTCAGCCAGCCGAGGATGTCGGCCTGCGGCTCGCCGTGTTCTTCGAAACGCACCGGAGACGCCACGAACACCACTCCTTCGATGAGCTCGGCCTTCTTGATCTCGGGATGAGCCAGATAGCGCCGTTCGAACTCGACGGCGGTGAGGCGGTCGCCTGTCTCCAGCCGGGGCGTTGCGCGGTCTTTCGCATTCGGAGCCGGCGCCGCCGTCATCGTGTCTGGCATGGAGCCATCTTAGCATCGCTACCACGGCGGATTGCGTGTCACTACACTGGCGGCGATGGCGAAACATGACTTCAATCCTGCGAGCCTGGTGCGCGACGGATTGCCGCGAACCGGCAACCCCAGGCGCATCATCGTCGTGGGAGCGGGAATGGCGGGGCTGGTGGCCGCTTCGGAACTGCAGCGAGCAGGGCACGACGTCACGGTTCTGGAGGCGCAGGGGCGTGTGGGCGGACGGGTGTACACCATCCGCGAGCCGTTCAGCGACGGGCTGTTTGCGGAGGGCGGAGCGATGCGCATCCCCCGCACCCACGATCTGACGATGGCGTATGTCGAGCGATATGGCCTGGAAACGGCCCCGTTTCGCGTGCGGAATGTGGACGCCTATTGCCACCTCAACGGAGCGCGCGTCCGCCTCGGTGAGGCGGAAGGGCTGGCGGCACAGCTGGGATACGAACTCGATGAGCACGAGCGCGGCACGCCGGTCGGTCAGCTCTGGGAAGATGCCCTGCGGCCCTTCGGAGAGCGGCTGCGGGACGACCGCGAGTCCGCGTGGGGCGCGATTGTGGCGGAATACGACAACTATTCGACGCGCGAGTTCCTCGAGGCCTGCGGCTGGTCGCGGGGCGCGATCGAACTGTTCGGCGTGCTCTACCAGCAGGAAGCGCTGATGAACTCGTCCTTCGTGGAGCTGCTGCGTGAAGAGATGGGGCGCTACTACGAGGACATGCTGACGATCGTGGGAGGGATGGACCTGCTGCCGCGTGCGTTCCTCCCGGAATTGCGAGGACGCATCCGCTTCGGCGCGAAGCTCACGGCTCTCGACCAATCGCCCGGCGGGGTCACGGTGTTCTACCAGTCAGGGGGAAGCCGGTTCAACGTCAGCGGGGACTTCGCCATCGTAACGGTGCCGTTTCCCGTCTTGCGGCACGTGGAGACGCTGAAGCCGTTTTCGCGCGGGAAACAGCGGGCAATCCGGCAGCTGCACTACGACGCCAGCGCGAAGATCCTGCTGCAGTTCCGGCGGCGGTTCTGGGAAGAGGACGAAAACATCTTCGGGGGCGGAACCTTCAGCGACCTGCCCATTCGCACCACGTTCTATCCCGAGTTCGGACGGGAGACGGGCCGCGGCGTGATGCTGGCGAGCTACACCTGGTCGGAAGATGCCCAGCGGTGGGGGTCGCTTTCGCCGGCGGACAGGATCACGCAAGCGCTGGAGAATGTCGCAGTGATCCATCCGCAGGCGCCGGCGGAGTTCGAAATCGGGACGAGCAAGATGTGGCACGACGACGAGTTCGCGGGCGGTGCTTTCGCACTGTTCGACCCGGGCCAGCAGACGCTGCTGCACGACGACATTGTGGCGCCGGAAGGGCGGATCTACTTCGCGGGGGAGCACGCCTCGCTTGCTCACGCCTGGATCCAGGGTGCGATCGAGTCGGGACTGCGGGCGGCGTTCGAGATCAGCACGCGCGCCTGAGCGCTATTCGTCGTCGATGACGATATCTTCGGGCGCGACGATCTTGACGCAGTTGTTCTCATCGTCCCAGACGGCGATGGATTCGCCGAGCTTCTTGTGGCGGATCATGGCGTCGCGGATGCCCTTGTTGATCGCCGCGGTGATCGCGGACGAATCGTTCAACAGCGCGTGCAAATCGCGGCCAGCGTAATGTCCGTTTTCGCTCTTCACTGGTCGAACTGCTCGTTCAACGCGTCCCATAATCCTGAATTATACACTACCGGATCGAGGCCACGGAGTTTCTCCGCGATGATCGTGCTCGCCGACCTGTCTGAGTTGTCGTAGAAATGCCAGAGGTCCGCGATTGGCTGGTAGAGATCGAAGAAGTTGCGCAGACCGCCACGATAGCGACGGCGGACGACGTCATCAGGGACGTGGTGGCCACCTTCGCGGACCTGTGCGCGACGCGGGCGATGCTGAGTTCAGGATCGGGCACGCAGAGATAGTTGAGATGGAATTCGTAGCCTGCGTCTTCCCGCAGTGAGCCGATCCAGGGAGCGAAGCTACGGCTCGCGAGGGTGGTTTCGAACGCGAAATCACGGCGTTCCGCAGCAAGTTCCCGCAATCGAGCGAGCATGATGCGACCGGCCTCGAGCGCGGCGCCCTCAGGATTGAACGCAGACAGTCCGCGGGCGATGACATCTGCGTTGACGAAGTCCTCGATGCCGAGCAGGCCGCCAATGAAGGCGGGGGCTGCGGTCGACTTCCCCGCTCCATTCGGCCCCGCGATGACGATCACATGCGGCACGGGCGCAGTCTACCCTACTTCGCGACGGCTACTCTGCGTAGGTGGTCTCAAACTTCGAGGCCATGTCGAAGTACTCCTGGAAGGTCTGATTGAAGCGGTAGAAGGCGTCGCGGCGGTTGTAGTCCTTGCCGCGCGCGAGTTCCGCATCGGTGTGGAGGTCGAGCGAGTTGAGGGTGAATTCGTGCGTGGCGTGGCCGTTGGTCTTGATGTCGTCGAGCATCGCCTTCCATTCTTCGGGGGACTGCACCAGGACGAAGTCGAGTTCTTCCGCCCGGGCCGCGTCGATCTTCCTGGCAGGCTTCACTTCGAAGGCTTCGAAATCAAGTTCGAAGAACTCGTCGCCCACCTGGATGCCCATCTCCGAATCACACGTGCCGAGACGCTTGAAGCTGTCGGACTTGTTAAGAAGGTCTCCGGCGGTATCAAACCACTCGAGCGATGGAAACAGCGGCATGGGATCCCCCTCGGTGCGCCGGGCAGTCGCCGGCCAGAATCTTCGTTGGCGCGGAGCTTACGGCAGGCGCCCGCAAAAAGCGAAGGACCGTTCACCGATTTTGGTGCGAGGTGGGGATGGACTTGCAGGCGCACTTCGTGGCAGGATTCCGGGCGCGATGGACCCGACCCGTTGGCGGTCCGATCGACATTCAGCGGAGTGTCCGATCGTGACTGAGACCATCCATGCACTCAATCCCCATGGCAAGGCCGGCGTGAACATCAGCCGCGCGAAGTACGATCAGGTGCAGGCGGCGATTGTGCGGCACCTGGAAACGGAACAGGGCCTCAGCTTCAACGACCTGCGCGAGCGCGTCATCGCGGAGCTGGATGCGGCGGGCTTCGAAGGTTCTCCGAGCTGGTATTTCACGACGGTGAAGCTCGACCTGGAGGCTCGGGGGGTCATCGGCCGGATGCCGCGCACGCGTCCGCAGCGGCTGCGCTTGATCGGTGGCTGAGCCTTTGTGAGGTTCGAAACCTGCGCGACGGCCCGGGCATTGCCGAATCTGTTGATATGGCCAGTTACCCGGGCGCTGCTTCATCTTCGTTTCCAATTGGGGCGGGCGAGTCCGTCTCCGCGGCGGACGTCCCGACGTTTCAGGTCAGCTCGCGCTGGCGACGCTTCTTCGCCGGCATCATCGACTTCGTCATCATCTTCTTGCCGTTGGCGATGGTGTGCCTGGCGCTCATTGCGCCGCTCTTCGAAACCGAGACACTTCCCAACGGAAGTATTGAACTGACTGAGGCGTCATCGCAGGCGATCGAAGACCGGGTCGCGTTCCTTGTCCCGTTGTTTGCGCTCGCCCCGGTCGTCGTGTTCACGCTCTTCACGGGCCTGTGCAGGGGGCAGACGCTCGCCAAGATGATGCTCGGAATCCGGGTCGTGCGGGTCCGCGACGGCAAAGCGCCCGGCATCGCCGTGGCAGCAATTCGGACCGGCGTCAGCCAGATTCCGCAGCTGTTGTCGACAGCCCTCGTGCTCGTGGGATTCGCGGTATCCGGTGCCATCGGCTGGCTGTTCACGCTGGCTTCGCTCGTGATCATCGCGTGGATCCTGTGGGACCCCTACCGGCAGGGCCTGCACGACAAAGTGGCGAAGACGGTGGTCATCGACACGCGCAGTGAACAAGAGCAGGAGCTGGAGTGGCGGCCGAAGGCGGGCCGGTAGACACATTCGCAGCGACGCGAACCGGTTGCATGGATTTGTGGCTGCCTAACCCGCACACTTGCCGCGATGACGATCTTCTCGGCGCCAGCCACGCCTCCTCCTGGCGCCGACGGGCCCGCAGAGGAACTGGCCTCTCGCTGGCGGCGGTTCTTCGCGGCATTTGCCGATCTCATTCTCCTCTTCGCGGCACCGTTTTCGGTCGCAATCATCGTCGCCGTAATGGCGGTGTTCGCAGGTTCGGCCCTTCTGCTGCTTGTCTTCCTGGGCCTGTTAATTGCGCCATACGTCGTTGAGGCGCTGGCGACAGGTCTCCGGGGGCAGACCCCCGGGAAGTTCCTGCTGGGAATCCGCGTGGTCAACGCTACGAATGGCCAGGTTCCGGGGATGGGGATGGCCGCCGTCCGAACCCTGGTGAAGTACCTTCCGGGAGCCGTGTTCGCGTTGGCCGGACTCATCGTCGTCGCATGGATCCTCTGGGATCCGATGCGGCAGGGGCTCCACGACAAGGCAGCCGCCACTGTTGTGATCCGCACCAGGTGACGGGGCGCGCGACCCCGTGCGGGTGAGGTGACATCCCACCCTTCGAAGATGGGCCTGCCTGTGGCAGCCTCGGTGGCATGACAACGCTCAGTGACATCCGCACACGCGTCCGGAAGGACCTGCGCGACACGGACTCCGGCGACTACCGCTGGAGCGATGCGCAACTCGACCGTCACATCGAACACGCCCTCAACGACTTCAGCATTGCGATTCCACAGGAGAAGTCCGCGACGATGGCGACGACGAACGGGAGCCGCGAGGTGTCCGTCGCCTCGCTCACGGGCCTCATCGAACTCGAGGCAATTGAGTACCCCGTGGGTGAGTATCCGCCAAGATACGTACAGCATTCGCGTTGGGCGGATACGGTGCTGCTTCACGTTGATGAGTTGCCGACCGGCGGCGACGCGCGTTTCGCCTACACCGCGAAGCACGTGCTCGACGGCTCGGGGAGCACGATCCCGGTGGCGCTCGAGGACGTGGTGGCGACCGGGGCGGCGGGGTATGCGGCCGTGGAGCTCTCGACGTACTCGACGAACCGGATCAACCTGGGGCCTGACGTGGTGGCACAGTTCGCGGCATCGGGCCGGGCGAAACTGGAGGCGTTCCACCACCTGCTGCGGCACCACGCGAGAACCAACCGGGTGCGCTCGACCAGGCTCTACGCGCCATCGAATTGACGCCGCTGCCCTCACCCAACCTGAACCGGATGCTTTGCCCATGTTGGGGGGCCTCGCCTACTCTGACCTCGCGCCCATCACCACGTTCTGAGGTTCCCGCTGATGAGATGCTCCCGCGCGCTGCTGGCCACTGTGCTCTTTTCGTCCGTCTTCGCCGCATGCGGCGGAGACGACGACGACGATGATAGCAACGGGGGCGCTTCGGCGTTCAACGCCACCGCGGGAGCGCAACTGAAACCGCTCGGCGTCGATGTGGACAGCCGTTCGCGTTTCACCATCAACGCGCCGGATGGCGCCGTGCTCAGTTCTGAGGGCGCGACCGTCCTGGTGAAGGCTGGCGATGCTTTCCAACTGGCGCTGACGCCGGGGCCAGCGGGCATCGAAGGCGAAAAGGTTTCGATCGAGGCGAGCACGGCACGCAAGTTCAAACGCTACGTGCACGAAGACCCCGCCGGGCTCATCTGGGAAGCGGAGTCCAACGGCAAATCCAGCTATCACCTGTTCGTCTCGGTTTCCGCGCTGGGCGGCTTCGCCTGCGAAGACGTGAAGACGGCCCAATTCACGGAGGCGCAGGCGCGGCTGATGTTCCAGTCGTGCCGGACGGTTACACCGGCGGCGGTGCCGATTCCCACCTCCGCGCGGCCGTGATGTGAGCGATGCGCTCCACGTCGTATAGTTCCGCGAACGTTGCGGCGTTGCGCGACGAGGAGGGAGCGACTATGACAGACCACGCCGAGGATCCTCAGGCACCGGAGGGCCTCCACCCCCTCGGACAGTTCGACGCACGTTTCGCCAGCGCCTATGAGACGACGGTGCCGGCTGCGATGGCTGTGCTCACACGACACTTCGGGGCCATCGCGCGAAGAGATCTCGAGGCGATCGCAGACACGCTCCACTTCCCCTTCGCAGCGGTCGATGGGACCGAGCCTGAGGTCTTCCAGACGCGTGAGGAGTTCCTGGCGAACCCGCCAAAGAGCCTGAACGTGACCGGGCAAGGCCGTTCGCACATCCTGCCGGGAAGCTACGACCTGTTGGACGGGCTGGAATTGCACGTCTACAACCCGGTAGGCGCCGGGCTGGCGATGACGTATAGCCGGAACACGGCCGACGGGCACCGGGCACTGCTCTGCCAGGGGATCTACGGCGTGACGAACAACGACGGGCGGTGGGCAGTGGAACTCGCCTCGACGATTTTCACGCCGGACCGCGCCGTGGGAGTGCGCTACGACGACGCCCAGGATGCGGCCCTGCGGCGTGGGCGTGACTGGATGCTGGGCTACACGCTGCGGGACCAATCGGTGCTGAACAGCACCCACCAGGTTGGCCGGCGCGCGAATGTGTCGCTTTCGAACCCGCGCGTGAACGCGGGCAGCGCGCGAGGGGGAGACCCCATGGCGGGCTACAAGGTCAAAGGCGTCAAGAGCCGGCTGAACATCACGGAGACGACGGCCGAGAGCATTGCGCGGATGGATGCGAACTTCCCGCAGTTCGCGGAGTGGGCGGGCGGCGGTGTTGGCCAGTGGGACTACACGATCAATCTGCCGGAGGCACGTGTGCTCCACGCGACGGTCGACAAGGCGCATTCGTTCGGAGGCTATGTGCGCTACACGACGGAGGGGCGGCCGACATCGGAGACGCACGGGCTGACCATCATGACCTACAAGAACGGGCGCTGGGGCAGTTCGGGCGGCATCGGCGTGATGATGTACCACGACTACACGAACGACCTACCGCGTTAGGCCGGGGGCTGCGCTTCGCCGCCTGGATTGGAGCGTGAGAACGTGGGGTGTCAAACGGGGAATTCCCCGTTGACAGCCTTGATCGCCGCGGCGTAGGTTAAAGGCGACATGGATGTGGTCATTCGAACGTACGCGTAACGGCGCCAGGGGCAACCCGGCGCCGTTTGTGTTTCAAGGAGGGTCATCATGCACTCCAGTCTCATCGGCAAGGTTGAGAAAGCGAAAATCTACGCGGGCGAGCGTTTCCGGATGCAGGTGGACGGGCTCCACGTTGCATTCCACGGCGAGAACAGCGACCACGAAGTGTCGATGCAAGACGGCAAGTGGTCGTGCAGCTGCGACTTTTTCGGCGAGTGGAGTGTGTGCAGCCACACAATGGCGCTCGAGCGCGTGCTCGAGGGGATGGTCCCACGGCAGGAACTCGCGACCGCGGTCTGAGATCCCTCGCAGCGGAACTTCCCATCAACTGCGCTTGGCGGGCCAGTTCCGCGCGGCGTTGCGCAGTCAGCTACCCGGACCAGTGCAGTCGATGGCCAGCAGGACGTAGCCCTCGCCGTAGACGTTGACGCACTTGTAAGTGGCCGCGCCTTTCGAGACATCCCCGCCGATGAGTTGGGACGCGCCGATGAAGACGGGATCGCTGCCTCCGGTGGTGGCGACGGCGTTGGTGGCCCCTTCGACCGTTGTGCGGTCGAGGAAAAAGGCGTCGGGGGAGCCGTCACCGCCGCTGGCGACTCCGTGCTTCGTGGGGGCGGCTCCAAGCGCACGGATCTCGCTGTCTTTCACGTTCACGGTGGAGCCTGCGGTACCCAGCCCAATGGCCGAGCCGCTTGCGGCGGTTGCGATGATGACGGCATTCCGGACTGCGCCGGAGAAGACACTCATACCGATTGTCGTGCCTGCGCCCGTGGCGTTGATACGAATGTTCGAGAACGGACCAGTCCCGCCACCGAATCCGAAGGCGAATACCGTGGAGCTCACCGTAATGTCGATGCGGACGTTGTCCATGGAGGTGGAGCCGTTCTGGTTCCGAACGCCCCACGCAGACGTTGTGGCGCCGGTGGTCACGCGGATGGAAGTGCGGACCAGTTCCAGAGAACTCGTGGCGAAGATCCCCCGAACGTCGGTGCCGTGCGCGGTCTCGGAGAGGACTACACTGCTATCGGAGACGAAGGTCGTCGAAGTCGCATTCAGCGCGTTGGAGACACCGCCCGCGGTAATCGCTTCGAGATTCGAACCGAGCAGTTCGAGGCGGACTCCCGCGGCAGTGTGGTCGACCGCGGACGCCGCTGTTCCCGAGGCGAAGATGTAGGCGTTGCGAATGCGAGCTGTCCCCGTCGCGCCCAGGGTGCTCACCCCTATCGATCCAGCCGGTCCGAGATTCTGGACGCGAAGCTCGCGCAATTCCGCTTCGGCCGGGAGCGAGACGAGCGCGCCGGCGCGGCCGCCGGTGATGGTCGTGATGTGGCGTCCCGAACCCTCGATGTCGACGAACGGCTTGCCGGCCAGCTGGGTCGCAGCGAGGTCGTAGATGCCGGGCTCGATCTTGATGAGATACGTCTTCGAGGCGCTGGCGTCGGTGATGCCGGCGATGGCGTTGAGCAGGTTGGTTCCGCTCGCGGCGTTGGTATTTCCAGGACTCACGAGGATCGTCCGCACGTAGCGCGTGTACTGGCTCGCGGGGAAGCCGCCAAGGTTCGCCGCATTCCCGGCCTGGGCAGCAGTGGCCGCTTCGCTGGCGAAGATGGCATAGGGTGCCGGGCGGATGGCCTGGACCGGGAGTACGACTGCGCCGCCGCCCCCCGGGCAGTTCATCGACGCCTGGAGCCAGCGCTCGGAACCATCGAAGGCGCCGGCGCCGAACTGGCCGGCCATGTTCAGCGTCGCCGAGAAGAGGCCGTCTATGACGTCGACGGACAGCTGCACGTCATCTCCGCCGACCTGGACGCTGGCAGCTTGATCGCTGAACAGCTTAAAGACCATCGCGCAATTGCCGGTCACGGGGGTACCGCCGTTCTCGAGGTATCCCTGGTAGGTGAAACCGGTGCTCATGGGTGCACGGAGTTGAGCGGCACCCGCTCCGGGGCCAGCGGTCACATCACGGGCGAGGAGCGCAATGGAGACCAGGAGGGCACAGGCGCCGGCGACGGCCATGACGGTTGCACGAGACAAGTCTGCCTCCTTGCCCGGTGGGAATCCGGGCAGGCCGATTCTAGTCCGACGAGATGCACGCTGGTAGTTGCGAACGACTGGGGGCTATTCCCGGAACGAGGCGACGGTGAGGCGCATGCCGTCTTCGAAGGAGACCTGGGGAGCCCAGCCGAGAACGGCGTTTGCGCGAGAGCAATCGAGCCAGAAGTTGCGGACGTCACCGGGGCGCGGGGGGCCGTGCTGCGGTTCCATGGTGCTGCCGGTAGCACGGCGCAGCTCTTCGAAGATGGCGTTCACGGTCGTGCCTTCGCCGGTGCCGATGTTCAGCGTTTCGCCGCTGCCGGCCGAGAGCGCCAGCACGTTCGCGCGGGCCATGTCGCCGACATAGACGTAGTCCTTTCGCTGTTCGCCATCGCCATCGATGACACAGGGAATGCCGCCGAGGAGGCGTCCCGTGAAGATGGCAACGACGCCCGCTTCGCCGTGGGGGTCCTGGCGGGGGCCATAGGCGTTGGAATAGCGCAGGATGGTGTAGTCGAGTCCGGAGAAACGGTGCTGAAACTGGACGTACTGTTCGCCCACGAGCTTAGACAGGCCATAGGGAGAGACGGGCCGGGTGGGGTGCGACTCCGGGATGGGAAGCGCTTCGGGGTCGCCATAGGCGGTGCCACCGGAGCCCGCGTAGATGAGCTTGCGAACGCCGTGCGCTGCGCAGAGCGCAGCGATACGCGCCGTGCCACCTCCGTTGACTTCGAGGTCGTGGACAGGATCGCCGGTACTGAGCTTCACGCTTGCCTGGGCGGCGAGATGGTTCACTACTTCGGGCTTGAACTCGGCGAAGACGTCTTCCACATCGCGATGATGGATGTCCAACTCGTAGAGGGTGGCTGCGCGGGGAACATTCGCCCTTCGACCGGTGGAGAGGTTGTCGATGACACGCACTTCGTGTCCTTCGGCCAGGTAGGCCTCGGTGACATGCGAGCCGATGAAGCCCGCCCCGCCCGTGACCAGGATCTTCATGAGCGCATCCTCCCTGCCGCACACCGGGCCAGCGGCATCACGAACTTCAGTGAGGATCGCCGTGATGTGGGATTCGCACAAGAAGGGCCGTTAGCCCGTCTGAACCGCAAAGGCGGTGCGTCACCCTCGGTCGCGCAGGCGAGCGAGGCCCCAGCCGATGACGGCGCAGGCAGTCCCGGCGGCGATGCCGCCGAAGAACATGGGCAGGATGAACTCGGCCATGGAGCCGCCTGTCGTCATCTGGGCGTACTTGGCGAGGGCGATATTCGCGGAGAAGCCGATGGCAAAGCCCCAGGCGGCCCATTGGAATTCGGCGGCCGTGTGCCCGAAGCCAACATCCTCGAGGACATCGTGGAGGGCGCTGGCCGGGCGGTCACCGGGTGCCGGGACTTTCGCGGCCTCCGCTTCGAGTGCGGCCACAAGTTCATCGACCAGCTCATCCGGGATGTCATCGAGGAGGCGCGCGTAGTCGTCGATGCTCTCCTGGCGGGGCCTCTTGCGGGTGACGATGCGGGGCGGACCGGGGATTGGCCCACGGGGCGGCGCCACCCGCGGACCGCGGACGAAGGTCGCCGCGGGCGTGACCTCGAAGGCATCGCGACGACAGGAGCTGCAGGCATCGAGCCCGGCCGACCATTCATCGAAGCCGAGACCCTTACCGCAGCCTGAACAGCGGGGGCGAGCGGCAACGTCCTCTGTGCGAACCTGAGTGCGCATCGTCAGCGCTCGGTCGGTGGCCGCGAAGCGGTCGGGGTGGCCTCAGGGGGAGGCGGCGGAAGGGTAGGCGTGGGGGTCGGCGTGTTCGCCGGGGTGGGGGTAGGGGTGGAAGTGGGCGTGGCCGTAGCGGAGGGCGCCGGCGTGAGCGTACCGGCAGGGGTCGCGGTGGCGGTCTGACCGCCGGTCGGGGTGGAGGCCGGCTGTGGGGCGGCGGTACCGCCGGGGCGCGGCGTGTTGTTGGGGGCGGCACTCGTGGGAGTGGGATTGACGCCGGCGGCCGAGCCGGTCACAGGGGTACCGGATACCTTGCCCTGGTCCTGGACGCCGAGCACGTCGCTCGTGGGGGTCTGGGCGTCGAACAGTTCGAGGCCAGAATTGCCCTGTTGGAGCTGGGAGAGGAGTTGTGGAAGACGCGAGGGAGCAGACTGGTCCGGGGGAGGCGGCGTTGCCATCGCGCCACCCACCGGATAGCCCATGCAGGCAGAACTGAGCGCGCCCAGGACGGACAGCGCGCCCACGGCAGCAGCTGTGCGGAGTCTCGAACGCATTCCGCCTGTCATGTCCTGAGAGTAAATGGAACGTGATGGCGAACCCATCAGGTGGTCTCTCCATTCGGGCTTTGGCCGGCCCTACGCAGGGGTACGGATGGGTTCAGCGGACGGCCATTTCGGGCTTCACCGAACCAGTGAGATTGACGTTGGCGTTGACGGCGCGAACTTCGACGATCACGACGGTGTTGACGAACGAGCGGCGAGCGGCGCCGGCCGGAGCATAGGACCAGGCACCGGGCCCGATCTGGGTGGCCGGGTTTTCGAATTCGGCCACGATCCACTCGCCCGTGGACCCCTTCCAGAAGAGGCCATCGCTCTTGCGCTTGATCACGAAGGCCAGGCTGGAGGGAGTGAGCACACCATCGTTGGCAACGAAGGCGAGCCGGCTGCGAGGTACATTGCCGGCCGGGGCGGCGACCACGAGGTCCGTAGAGACACCCGGCGTTGGGCTCGCCGAAGGGCTCGGCGATGGCGATGGGCTCGGGCTGGCGCCCGGCGACGGCGACGGCGACGGACTTGGGCTCGGCGTCGGGCTCGGGCTGGGCGTCGGGCTCGGGCTCGGGCTGGGCGATGGTGAAGGGCTGGGCGACGGCGACGGACTGGGCGTGACCGTGGGCGAGGGGGATGGGGACGGGGACGGGCTGGGCGACGGAGTGGCTGCTGCGTTCACCGTGAACGACCTGGCAGATGAACTGCCACCGCCCGGGGCGGGGTTGAACACGGTGACCGACTTCGTGCCGGCCGCGGCGATGTCGCCGGCGGCGATGCTGGCGGTGAGCTGCGTGCTGCTGACGAAGGTCGTCTCGCGGTCGGAGCCGTTCCAGCGAACGACGGAGCCGGAGATGAAGTTCGTGCCGGTCAGGGTGAGCGTGAAGGCCGGCCCACCAGCACTGGCAGATGACGGGCTGAGGCTCGTGAGGGTGGGCGCCGGGTTGGACGTAATGGTGAACGAGGCGCCTGATGAGGTGCCTCCGCCCGGCGCGGGGTTGTTCACGGTCACGGTCGCCGGGCCTGCGTTCGCGATGTCGGCCGCGTTGATGGCAGCGGTCAGCTGAGTGGAGCTGACGAAGGTCGTGGTCCGGGCGGAGCCGTTCCAGCGCACGGTGGAGACGCCGTCCATGAAGCCGGTTCCGTTGACTGTCAGAGTGAAGCCGGCGCCCTGGGCCTGCGTGGAGTTGGGCGAAAGGGTGGTGATTGTGGGCGCAGGATTGTTGACGGCGAGATTGCTCCCGCTGGAGGTGCCGCCCCCGGGAGCGGGGTTGTGCACCTTGATGACGCGCGAGCCGGCAGCCAGGAGGGCGGAGGCCGGGACGGTGATACGCACCTGGGTGGCGCTCAGGTAGGTCGTGGGCTGATCGACATCGTCCATTCGCACGACTGACGCGCCGTTGAAGTTCGTTCCGTTGACGGTGAGGGTGAAGTCGCCGCTGCCCGCGGCCGCGGAGTTCGGCGACAGGTTGCTGATGGTTGGCGAGGGATTGTTGACCGCCAGGTTCAGCGTGGCCGACGTGCCGCCGCCCGGGGCAGGCGTGAAGACTTCGACATCGTGCCCGCCCGCCGAGGCGATCTCGCCGGCGGTGACAGCAATCCTTACCTGGTTGGCGGAGATGAACGTGGTTGTGCGGGCAAGGCCGTCGAAGCGGACCTGGGAAGCGCCGACGAAGCCACTGCCGTTGACGTTGAGCGTGAAGCCCGCCCCGCCCGCGGTGACCGTCGCCGGGTTGAGGTTCGTGAGCACGGGCGCCGGGTTCGGCTGGCTGGTGACGTTGAACGTGACTCCGAACGACGTGCCGCCACCGGGAGCCGGCGTGATGACATCAACGCTGCGAGTGCCGGGCGTGGCGATATCGGCGGCGGTGATGGAGGCGGTGAGCTGGCCGCTGTTGACGAACGTGGTCGGGCGGGTGGTACCGTTCCAGCGAACCTGCGATGAAGCCGCAAAGTTCGAGCCGTTCACGGTGAGGACGAAGGCCGCTCCGCCCGCGGCGGCGGTATCGGGGGTGATGCCGTTGAGCGTGGGCGCCGGGTTCTGGACGGCGCCGATGGTGAAGGTGAGCGCGGGATTGCTGACGCCGCCACCGGGAGCGGGTGTCGAGACGGTCACGGAAGCCGTGCCGGCATTCGCGATATCGGCCGCAGAGATCGAGGCGGTGAGCTGCCCTGGATTGAGGAACGTGGTCACGCGATCCGCGCCGTTCCAGCGGACGACTGAACCGTTGACGAAGTTCGAGCCGTTCACGGTGAGCACAAAGCCCGCATCGCCGGCCGTCTTCGAGGACGGCGTCAGCGTGTTCGCGATGGGGGCGGGGTTGGAAACGGTGAGCGAGAGCGAGTTCTTCCCGCCGACGTTGTAGTTCGCAGTCACGGAGTAGACGCCGGCGACCTGCGGGGTGAAGCGGACGCCGCTCTGGTTCGCCGCGCAGCCGGTGGCGGCGACGATCGTTCCGGTGGCGGGACCGGTGACGGTGAAGTCGCTTGTGAGAAGGATGGGGCTGAAGGTGCCGCCCAGGAGCAGGGCAGCGTTGTTGGGTTGCGCGGCGCCGGCGGCGGCCAGCTCAGGCACATCGGCCGGGACGTTGTTGGTGCAGACGTTGACGACGCTCCCGAGAACGAGACCGGTTCCGGTGTTCTCAAGGCCGACTTCGCGGATGAGCGCGGTCGCCTCGGCGTATTCGCCGCTCGTGAGGGCGATGCCGGTGCTCGTGATGTCCGGCGTGAGGGTCGCGTTGGAGGTGCCGTTGGCAGGGAGGACGTTCACCGACATGGTGAGCGTGCCGCCGGTGGCGATGGACGAGCCGGCGCAGGTTGCGTTGGAGGTGCCGATGCCCGAGCCGAAGCCGCTGGCCCCGCCCGGCGAAGCCGTGCAGAACGCCCCGGTGACGGTGCCGTTCGCGAACGAGATGGCCAGGTCAAACGAGCCGGTAGGAGAGCCGGCCTGGTTCGTCAAGGTCGCAACGTAGGTGACGGCTCCGCCTTCGAACACCGCTCCGGCCGGGTTGAGCGAATCTGCGAGGGCGAGGTTGCCCGGGTTGGGCGCGTTGAACATGTCGATTGGGCCAAAGCCGGTGACGCTGTCGTCGCCATCGGTGGCGGAATCGCCGGTCGGGTCTCCGACGCCCGCGCGGACGAGCGCCGACGCGGAGCCAGTGACTGCGGCATCGAGGGTGAAGTTGAGCGTCAGGGCCGGGAGAGCGCCCGTGCCGGTGGAGGTGTAGTCGCAACGGACGTGGCCGGCGGAGGGAACGTTGTTCGTGCAAACGATGCCGGTGCCGGAGCTGGCGCCGCTCCAAACGAGCCCGGCGGGATAGGCGAGTTCGAAGAAGAGCGTCGGCTGGGGGACGGTCACGTTGCCGGTGACGGTGTACGAGACGGTCGCCCCACGCATGAGCATGGAGGGAGAACCAGGCGACTGGGTGACGGCAAAGGCGACATCGTTTTCGGCGATGGCGGCACGCGCGCCCCTGGCGCCGAGCCCGAGACTGGCTGCAAAGACTGTGACACCGAAGACGAGCAGAGCAATCGGCGCCGAAAAACGCGCTAGCGAGAGTCGCCCGCCGGGGGCGTTCCCGGCCACGTCAGTCCACCGTGTAGGCGATGGAGACGCCCTTGAGCTTCGTACCGGTGCCACCGGTAAGGTCGACGACGACGAAGTAGACGTTGACGCCGTTGTCGACAGTGTGGGCGTAGGCGGACTGCGTCTGGGGCGAGGAACCTCCGCTCGAGAGGACCTCCACGAGCTTGAAGATCTGGGCGGCGTTGTTGCCGTTGGCCTGGGGAGTGTAGTCGAGGCGCACCTGAACCTGGCCGCCGGTCGCTTCATAGTTCGCGGTCATGCTGGTGACAGTGGCGCCGTCCGGCAGGCTGACTGGCGCGTAGTAGCGCTGCGACTCGATGTCCGTCCCGACGGGGTTGAGCTGGTTAAACGACTTCTCGTAGATGGCGAGATCGTTCGCGGGGAGGAACGTGCTGGCCGCGATGGAAACCCGGCCAGGCCCGGCGGCGCCGCCGCCGCCACCGACGCTGGCAGTGAGCTGGGCGGTCTGGGCGGTCAGAGAAATCCAGATGCTGTCGCCGGTGGCGATGCTGGAGAGCGTGTTGGCGAAGGCGGGGAGTTGGGGGCCATAGACGCGGTATTGCTGGGCCGCGGAATCCCATCGGTAGACAGCTTCGTACTTGCCGGCGATTTCGCTGAGGGCTTCGGATGGGGCGGCGCCTTCGCCCATGTAGGCGATGTTGTTCCAACCCTTCACGAGCGATGTCGAAGCGGCCTCGGCCTGGCGGTCTGCGAACAGCAGTCCGCCCCCTCCGATGAGGAAGGTCGCGCCGAGCGCAAGGAGCGTCCGTTGGAATTTCATCTGCACTCACCCCACCGGCCAGCCGGAAGCCTCTCGGACGGCCCCGGTTGGCGATCTGTGAGTGCAGCGTAGGCGCGAACATGTCGGGCCTTAATGGGCAGAGACCCGACCACGCTCAAGGGGAACTCCCTTATCCGGCAACCGGGAATCCCGCGATCGGGGGTAAAGAGATCCCGCCGCGACGGGACGATCACGGGTACGGGAACGTGCCGGCGCGGCTTCAGTCCTCGCGTTCGCGGGCGCAAACCAGGAGGCGAACGGCGTCGGGCCGTGGCCGCAGGAAGAGCATGCGCACGCCCCCGCGTCCTTCGGCGGCCAGGAGTCCAGGCGCTTCACCGACGACCTCGTGGACGTGGAGCTCCGTTGCGCGCGGGTCATCATCGAGTTCAGCGAGGAGATCAATGACCGCCTCGAGTTCGCCGACGGTGGGGCGCATGCGGAAGAGCGAGTTGAGGAACGCAGGGGTGAATTCGAGCGTTGAAAAGCGTTCAGTCACCGGCGTTTGCGCGCATGTAGTTGGCCAGCGCGATGCGCGTGAACCGCTGGACGCGACCCTCGGCGGAATCGCGCAAGGCTTCGCGGAGGAAGGCCTTGACGTCGGCGCGGCGCGTCCAGGCGTCGGGATCGGGAGGCGGCGATTCGTTCGCGATCATCGCAGGCAGGATAGCAGCCCTCGCATCACCACCGGAGGCGGGGCTGGTAAGCTGTCGTGCGCACGCCGGGCAGCGGCGAGGAGGACGGCCATGCAGTTCGGGATAGGAATCGATGTGAGTTCACGCCTTTCGTTCGCGGAAGAGGGCGAATTGGTACGTGAGGCTGCTGATGCCGGGTATACGAGCGCGTGGACGCCGAGCGGTCCGGCGGGCCATGACGGGTTCCAGGCGTGCACGCAGTTCCACGGAGCGATGGCGGATCGCGGGGGCATCACGACGGGCATCGCCGTCATCCCGGCGCCGCTCTGGACAGTGCAGTCGCTGGCGCATCTGTCGGGTTCGCTGGCCAACCTCACCGGGGGCCGGTTCATCCTCGGCATCGGCACCGGCGGGATCTATTCGTCCGAGTTCCGGGAGAGCAACGGTGTTCCGGCCTACCCGGCAGTTGCAATGATGCGAGACTACCTCGTGGTGCTGCGCCGCCTCCTCGCCGGAGAGACCGTCACGTATTCGGGTAAGGTGCTGAACCTTCGCGGCGTTCAGGTCACCGGGAAGGCGCTGCCAGTGCCGCTCTACACGGCCGCCCTCGGGCCGCAGATGCTGCGGCTGGCGGGCGAAACGGCGGACGGCATCTGCCTGAACTGGGCGACGCCGGCGCAGCGCGCATGGGCGCGGGAGCGGCTGGCCGAAGGCGCCGCGAAGGCGGGCAGGAACGTCGCCGAAGTGAAGGTGATGGAATACATCCGTGTCTGCATCGACGACGATGAGGACGCGGCGCGGCGGGCGTTCGTTCGGGCGTTCATGGGTTACGCGTTGTCACGAGCCGGTGCATCACCGGAACACGGCTACCGCGGCCACATGAGTCGGATGGGATTCGACGAGACGCTGAAAGCCATCGAAGCGCGCCGTGACGCGGGCGCGAAGGAGGGCGAGCTCGTGGAGATGTTCCCGGAGGATCTCCTGAGGCAGATGGGGTACTACGGCAAGGCCTCTGGAGCGCCGGCCGCGCTGGGGGCCCTGAGTGAAGGCCTCGATGAAGCGGTGATCCGGATCGTTGGCGTGCGGCCGGGGATGGCAGCGGCCCAGGCGATCGTGCAGGCGTGCAGCCCGAAGCTGATCGGCGAGGTTTAGCGCTTCAGCACCCAGGAGTAGGTTTGGGCGTTGGATCCTCGGCGTCGCATTGAGCAACAGCGCGCGCGCGATGTGGTCACACCGGTGTGAGCGAAACGGTCAGATCGCGGCCACTGACGCGTAGTTCGAAGTGCCGGAGAAGGTCCCAGCCCAAGAGCGAAGGAATCCCGGCAGAGCTGAGGTCGCCAATGAGGATTTCCTGCTCGACCGTCTGGATTCCGCCGTGGTCGTGGGCAAAGCCGAAGATGGCGGGCGAGGGCTTGTAGTGAACCGAACCTCCGACTCCTCCCATGGTCGTGCGCTGCGACCAGAGGTTCGAGTCGAGGTCCGAAGGCGACCTGGAGAAGAAGCGAAGCGAATCCAAAGCGTGAACGGTCGTACGGGCAGCGCCTGTGTCGACCAGGAACGGTACAACCGCGGCACCGGTCCCAAACTCTTCGACAACGAGAGCGATCCGCACGAACGGTTGCGGGTATCTGTTCCGCTGGAAGAAGCCTGGAATCAAAGCAGAAGCGTGCCGTAGCGGTCGGCGATGAACTCGATGGCAACGTCAGTGCGCGGATTGAGGCCACGTTCGCGAAGCAACTGTGCCAGGGCCGCCAGGTCTTTGGCCGCCGACACTACTTCGCCCGACGGCAGGTCAACGGCAACGAAGTGATCCGGGTACAACCGTAGCAACCGTTCGTAATTGGCCTCCCAAAAGGCTTGAATCCGAACGGACTCTTCGAACCCGGGCAAAAGGTCGTCGAGAACTGCTGGCATTTCACCTATCAGCATACCGACAGTCGTGGCTCCAACTCTAGGTCTGGCTCCCCGCGCTCAGCTCGCGGTTGATGAAGGCACGGGCGAGATGGAGCTGTTCGTAGCTGACGGTATCGCCGAGGGCTTCTTTGATGGGGCCGAGCGCCGCCACCGGGCCGCCTTCGGCCGCCTTGCGAATGCGGGCCAGGGTGACGGTATCGACCCATCGCGAGATATCGTCGATTTCGCGGAGGTCGATCAGGGTCGCGAGGTGGTTCGCGATGGTGCTCAAACTGTAGCCACGCTGTTGGGCTATGTCGGCGATTTCGAGGCCTTCGCGATAGAGCTCCCAGGTCCGCCGCACGCTATCGGGGATGGGGCGGCCGTCTCGCGCGCGGAAGGCGGCCTGCGGCTGCGCGCCGCGGATGCGCGTAGGTGGAGGGGCAGGCTGTTGCGCGCCGGCGGCCGCCTTCGTCACAGCGAGGAACGCCTCACCGTATTTTTCGTACTTCACCTGGCCGACGCCCCCGACCGCGAGCATTTCAGCGCGGGTGCGCGGCAGCTTCTTCGCCATCTCGCGCAAGGTGGCGTCCGCGAAGATGACGTAGGGCGGGACGTTGCCTTCCTCGGCGAAGCGCATGCGCACCTGGCGGAGGGCATGGAAGACCGTCTCTTCGTCGTAGCGGGCGTCGCCGGGCCGGGCAGCGGCCTGGCGGGCGGCGGGAGCCATGCACGGACCGCAATTCCCGCAGGCGGGCCCGTGCCCCGAATCGCCGAAGTAGTCGAGGATGCGCGCCCGGAGACAGGTGCGCGATTCGGCGTAGCGTTGCATTGCGTCGAGCTTTTCGAACGAGTGGGCGCGGTGCGCCTCAAGGCCCGCGAGGTCGATGCCGTCTTCCGTGCCGTTGCCGGTGGCGTAGACCACCTGGCCGCGGCGCTGGGCGAGGCCGCTCTCCTGGAGCGCCTGGATCGCCGCGTTGATGCCGGGTTCATCGTCGCTGGTCATCAACTCGCGAACGTGGGCACGCTGGTTGGGCGCTGCTATGAGCGCGCGATAGACATCGACGACGGTGTGAGGTTCCGGGTGGGAAAGCTCGATGAAGTACTCGCGGAGGGAGCGGTCGCGGGGAGAGAAGAAGAGGGTGCATTCGGCCGGTTCGCCGTCGCGGCCGGCGCGCCCGGCCTCCTGGTAGTACGACTCGATTTCGCCGGGCATATCGTGGTGGAGCACCATGCGAACGTCGGGCTTGTCGATGCCCATGCCGAAGGCGTTCGTCGCGACGATCACACGGACTGCGTCACGGGCGAAGGCGTCCTGGATGCGCTTGCGGTCGTCGGGTTCCATGCCGGCGTGATAGCGCGCGCACTTGATCCGCTGGCGCTGGAGGAAGTCGGTGAGTTCCTCGACGCGACGCTTCGTGCCGCAGTAGACGATGGCCGATTCTTGCCCGAGATCCTTGAGCTTCTCCGCGATGAGCTCCTGCTTCTCCTTGATGCTCTTCGTGCGGACGACATCGAAGCGGAGATTGGGCCGGTCGAACCCGGAGACGTGGACCTCGGGCTGTTCCAGGCCAAGGCGGGCGACGATGTCGTCGCGGACGAGGGGGTCGGCGGTGGCCGTTAGGGCGATGATGGGCGGATGGCCAAGCCGGCCTCGGACGCCGCCGAGATCGCGATAGGCCGGGCGGAAATCGTGGCCCCACTGTGAAATACAGTGCGCCTCGTCGATGGCGAGGAGGTTCACATCGCAGGCGCGGAGGGCCGACATGAAGGCGCCATCGCCGAAACGCTCGGGGGCGACGTAGAGCAGGTTCACGTTCCCGGCGGCCACATCCTGCATGATCTGCTGCTGCGCCTCACGCGGGACGGTGGAATTGATCGCGGCAACGTTCACGCCGTTCGCGCGCAGGGCATCAACCTGGTCCTTCATGAGCGAGAGGAGCGGAGACACGACGACGGTGACACCGTGGTCGAAGAGGATGGCCGGGATCTGGTAGCAAACGCTCTTGCCGCCACCCGTAGGCATCACACCGAGTACATCGCGGCCAGCGAGGACCGCGCTGATGACTTCGACCTGACCGGGCCTGAATTCGCGGTGGCCGAACACTTCGCGGAGGACGTTGCGCGCGGGTGTCATGGCGACGGGATCGGGCGGCAGGGCGATGGCGCTCACGGAGACGCAGTGTAGAACATTTGAGCGACTGTGGAAACAGGTTTCGTCAGCTGCCCAGGCGAGGGACGACATACCAGTCGTAAGCGGCCGCGGTGACGACGGCCCATACGCCGACGGCGAGCACGAAGAGTGCGTGCATCGTTCGGGTCAGGCTCCCGGCACCGGGGAGCCAGAGCAACGAGATGGCCAGCACGATGGCCGTAAGAGCGCCGGTGAGCGCGAGCATGGGCACAAGGACAAAGGTGCCGAGCGCCAGGGACAGCAGCGGGACGCCGGGGTCCGGGTTCGGATCCGAGGCGTGGAGGGCATTGCCGGTGGCATAGGCAACGGCGACGACGCCCATCGGCAGACAGATGGCGGCAAAGGACGTGCGCAGCGAGAGGTCGTTCAGGCTGCGGATCAGGCCTCGCTGCCGCCACGGCGGCTCGAACGGCAGACCGCCGTCACTCATTGCGGAGCGCGGTGATGGGGTCGAGGCGGCTGGCGCGATAGGCAGGGTAGCTGCCGCTGAGCGCCCCGATGCCGGCGGCGACGCCGAAGGCGACGGCAATGCTCCACGGCTGGATGACGGTGGACATGTCCTGGTCGGCGATGGTGCGGCCATCGATGCCGACGGCGACACCCACGCCGATGAGGATGCCAAGCAACCCGCCGCCCGTGCAGAGCGCGAGCGCTTCGGTCACGAACTGCATGGTGATATCGCGTGCCCGCGCGCCGACCGCGCGGCGGATGCCGATTTCGCGCGTCCGTTCGGTGACGCTCACGAGCATGATGTTCATCACGCCGATGCCGCCGACCACAAGCGAGATGCCTGCGATGCTGCCCAGCAGAATCGAAAGCGTGCGCTGGACATCCCGCGAAGCTCCAAGGAGGTCGTCCTGGCTCTTCACCGTGAAGTCCTGGGTGGCCGACGTGTGGCGTTGGAGGAGCAGGCCGGTGATATCGGCGATGGCGGCATCGTTGCTCGCCCCGGGGCCCTTCTTCACATTGATCTGGTTCACGATGACCTGGCCGCTGGTGTTCCGATTCAGGTTGAGGCGGCTTGAGAGGGTCGTGAGGGGGATGTAGGTGTAGGTGTCCTGTGTGCCGTCACCTGAACCGCCGCGCCGGGCCATCACGCCGATGACGGTCATGTTCAGGTTGAGTGGCCCGGCCGAAAGGCGAATGGTCTGACCGACTGCACCGCCTTCGGGGAAGAGCGTCTCCGCCACTTCGGCGCCGAGCACGATGTTGAGCGCCCGCCGATCGAGATCGCTTTGGGTGAGAAACGCTCCTTCGGCGACCGTGATGCCACGGACATCGGTGTACGAGGGAGTGGTCCCGATGACGGGGATGCGCTGGTTCGTGTAGGGCGAGATGGCCTGGACATCGAAGCTGAGCTGCGGCGCGACGCCTGCGATCGTCGGGAACTGAGCGGCAGAGATCGCTTGGGCGTCGGCGTAGGTGAGCGAACTGTTGCTGCCCGCGGCGCCCCTCGCGCCGCCCGTGTTCGCGTTGGCCTGCTGCGTGCCGGGCTGGATGAAGAGCAGATCCTGGCCGAGACCGCGAATGCGCTCTTCAATGCCCCGGTTTGCGCCCTGGCCCACGGCGATGAGCACGATGACGGAGCCGACGCCGATCACCATGCCGAGGGTCGTGAGGATGCTGCGGAGCCCGTTGGCCGCAATGGCCCGGAAGGCAACACGAAGGGCATCAAGGAAGCTCATGCTGTTGCCTCCGCCTGGTGGGGAACGGGGTTCGCCACCGGACCGGGCTCGAACCGGTCGAGATGGGGCGCGCGCTGATGTGCGCGCTGCACGACGTCATCGACGACCTTCCCGTCGCGCATGCGGACGATTCGGTCGGCATAGCCGGCGACGACCTGTTCGTGGGTCACGAGGATGACGGTGATGCCGCTGTCCCGGACGAGACCCTCGAGGATGTCCATGATCTCTTCGCCGGTGCGGGTATCGAGCGCGCCGGTTGGTTCGTCGGCGAAGATCACCCGCGGGTTCATCGCGAGCGTCCGGGCGATGGCGACACGCTGTTGCTGGCCTCCGGACATCTCGGTGGGCTTGTGCTTCATGCGATCGCGCAGGCCGACGCGGTCGAGCGCCTCCATCGCGCGCCGGCGGCGGTTCGGGATGTGGGTGTAGACCATCGGCAACTCAACCTGTTCGATGGCGTTCATCCGGGGGAGCAGGTTGTACTGCTGGAAGATGAACCCGAATTCGCGGCTGCGGAGGCGTGCCCGGCCGTCGTCGGAGAGCTTGCTGGTGTCGTAGCCCTCGAAGAAATATTTGCCTGCGGTGGGCCGATCCAGGCAGCCGAGGATGTTCATCATCGTGCTCTTGCCGGAGCCGCTGGCGCCCATTATGGCGAGGAATTCGCCGCGGTCGATGTCGAGATCCACACCGTCGAGCGCTTTGACCACCTCGGCGCCTGTGCGGTAGTGGCGCACGAGGTTTTCGAGGTGAATCATCATCGGACGCCGCCGGTCTGGGCTCCGCCACCCCCGGGAGCAGCTCCGCCACCGCCCTGGAAACCACCGGGCCCGCCACCGATGCCGCCCTGAGTGTTACGCGTGCCTGCGGTTGCTGTTCCGGTGCTGGCGACGGCGCCGAGGACGACCCTGTCGCCTTCGACCAGCCCGGACGTGATTTCGGTGTTGGTAGCGTCGGAGCCGCCGACGGTGACGCGACGGAGCTCGGTTGTCCCGTCTTCCTTCACGAGGTTCACGACCGAATTTGCTCCCTGGCGGCGAACCGCGGTGGTGGGCAACAGGAGCACACTTTGCTTCGTCTCAAGGAGGATGGTGACGCTCGCGTTCATGCCCGGGGTCGGAGGAGTGGCATTAAGGAGCGCCTGAATCCCACCGGCGGCCCCCGCTCCCGGCCGTCCAGCTCCGGCGCCGGGCCCACCGGCGGCGGGCGTTCCGCTCGCCGTCGCTCCGCCGGGC
>CAYYSD010000018.1:0-3402 GCA_964474285.1 uncultured Anaerolineaceae bacterium
GCATTCCAGCGGAAGATCGCCGTGGCCGAGCTATAGACGTTGTTCGTCGCAGGGTTGTCCGGCGTCTCCTGGCCCCGCATGGCGGTCGCGATGGAAACGCCATCGGCGCCGCGCCAGACGATCAGGCTCCAGCGGAAGGTCAACGTATAGGTCGTTGTGCTGACGCCCGTCACCGTGAACCTCGCGGTAGTGGTCGAGGAACTCGAACCCAGCGGCGTCGTCACGATGATATCGACCGTGCCGGAGACCGTCGGGACGGTCACCGTGATCTGGGTGTCGCTCACGACCGTGACGGTGATGCCGGCGACGCCGCCGAAGGTCACCGCGGTGGCGCCGGTGAAGCCGGCACCCGTCAGCGTGACGCGCGTGCCCACCGGTCCGGAAGTCGGGCTCACGCCCGTGACGATCGGAAGGCCGGCAGTGAAGGTGAAGTTCACGCCGCTTCCTGTGCTCGTGCCAAGAGACGTCGTCACGATCACTTCGACCGTGCCGGCGCTCCGGGCGGGCGTGACGGCGGTGATGGTGGAGTCGTTCACAACGACGAAGCTGGCGGCCGGCGTCGACCCGAAGGTCACGCTTGTCGCGCCGGTGAAGCCCGTGCCGCTGATTGTGACGGTCGTTCCGCCAGTCGTCGGGCCTGTCGTGGGTGAAACCGACGACACGATCGGGATGCCAACGCCGAAGGTGAACAGCGCCGCTGCCGGCGCACCGCTATTGCCCTGCGACGTCGTGACGACCACATACACGAGGCCCGCAGGGTGGGCCGGGGTGGTCGCCGTGATCTGCGTATTGCTGTTCACCACGAAACTGGCGAAATAGCCGGTGCCGAACGTCACCGAGGTGGCGCCTGTGAAACCGGAGCCGGTGATGATCACGGTGGTTCCGCCGGTCACCGGGCCAGATGCCGGCGTCAACGAAGTGATAACCGGGCCACCGCTTCCATACGTGAAGAGGTCGGCGTTGACCAGCGGGCTGGAGCCGAGCGGCGTCGTCACCTGGATGTGCACCGTCGCGGCACTCAGCCGGGCCGGGCTGATCGCGGTGATCTGACCATCGCTTTGCACCGTGAACGATGTGGCGCTGGTGCCACCGAATGTTACGAGTGTCGCGCCGGTGAAGCCGGAGCCAAGGATCGTGACGGTGGTGCCGCCCGAAATGGGCCCGTTACTCGGGTTGATGCTCGTGATGTTCGGCCCGACCGTGGTGCCGTAGGTATAGATGGCGGCCGCGACCGAGCCGCTCGATCCAAACGCGTTGGAGACGATGACGTAGACGGCGCCGGCGACGTGCGGCGGAGCGACTGCGCTAATCTGCGAATCGCTCAAGACATTGAATGAAGTCGATGCGATCCCACCGAAGACGACCGACGTGGTCCCCAGGAAACCGCTGCCGAAGATCGCGACCACGGTCCCGCCTGTGGTGGGGCCGCTTGACGGGTTGATACTGGAGACCACAGGCTGGCCGGCGCCAAAGGTGTAGAGCGCTGCCACGACGAGGGGGCTTTGTCCCAGCGGCGTGGTCACAACCACGTAGTAGCTGCCGGCAACGTGAGCCGGGGCCGTCGCGGTGATCTGCGAGTCGTTGACGACATTGAAGAACGCTGCCGTGCCACCGAAGGTGACCGAACTCGCGTTGAGGAAGCCGCTGCCGAAGATCGACACCAACGTGCCGCCGGTGGTCGGGCCACCCGTCGGGTTGAGGCTGGTGATGGTCGGACCTGTTCCGGAAGACGTGTAGGTGAACTGGGCCGCGGCGATGGCCTGGCTGGAGCCACCCGGGCCGGTCACGATGACGAACACGACCCCTGCAATGTGTGCGGGAGCCGTCGCCGTAATCACAACATCAGAGTTGATCGTGAAGGTTGTTGCCGGCGTTCCCCCAAAGGTTACCGACGTGGCCCCCGTGAAGCCGGAACCCGTAATCGTCACCACCGTTCCCCCGGCTGACGGGCCGGTGTTGGGACTGACGCTGGTTACCTGTGGAGCAGGCGACTGGCCCGTGTAGGTGAACACGGTCGATGGGCCGGTCACGCTCGAACCGGACGGGGTCGTCACAACGACGTTCACCGCCCCGGCGACGTGCGCCGGGCTGATGGCATTGATGAGCTGATCGTTCACGATACTGAACAGCGTGGAGGGAGTGCCGCCGAAGGTAACAGAAGTCGCACCCGTGAACCCGCTGCCGGTGATGGAGACGGCTGTGTTACCGGTGGTGGGCCCGGTGTTGGGGTTGAGGCTGGAAATGACCGGAACCGTCGAAACGTAGGTGAATTTGGAACTGGCGCTGGTCGCACTCGGCGTCCCATCGACCGTCACGACGATGTCGACCTGGCCGGCCGCATGCGCCGGAGACGTTGCCTGCATCTGGAGCGGGCCCTGGGGCGTGAACGAGGCGGCGGGGGTGCCGCCGAAGGTCACGCTGATCGTGGTGCCGGAAAGGCCACTACCGGTGATGGTGACCTGCAAGCCACCGGCCGTTGATCCCGAGTTCGGCGAAACCCCGGTGATCACCGGGTTTGCTGCGCTGGCTGGCGCTGCGTTTCCGAGCGCGATGAGGGCGATGACCGCGAGAATCGCGGGGAGCGCCCACACCAATCCCGGCGCCGGGCGCCGCCTCATTGTCTGACTGTTCACGACATACCTCCCGGTAACTCTCCGAGCGAGTGCCACCATTTCCGGTGAAAAGGCGAACAACCGCTCGCATGTAGCGTCCTCAAGTTTCACACGAACCCTATACCCGCCCGCGAGGCTTCGCAATCTTTAGAACGTTACGTAGTCCGACATTGTTCCGGCAAAATCCTAACTTTACCGCGAGGCTTTACTTGTTGCGGTTTCATCAAGAACCAGTGAAGTACCGCTCCGCGCCCGGAAACTGGCCGGGAAATCGCCAGCAGTTGTTGCAACTGCTTAGGCGCTTTCCTATTTCTGCACCAACAGCGATCACTCTCGTTGCTTCTGTTCTGTTCCGGCGACCGGGCGATCGGCAGGAGCGGTGGCATAGGCGCCGCGGAAATCGCGGAACGGCCCATCGCGCCATTCGAGTGCGGCCTTCAGGCCGCCCTCCCGAACGCGCTTGCCCCATTCGCCCGCCTCCGGGCGGTGCTTACTCATCGCTTCAACGTCCGTCCCGGACATCAGCCCGTTGCGAATGCCCATCGCTTCGTATTGCCGGTTCACGGAGCGCTTCGAATACATCAGCATGTTGTTGTCGATGTTCCCCATCCGCCGGGCAAACCGCTCGGTGAACGCCGCAAGCTCCGTGGCCGGCACCGCGTAGGTCGCCCAGCCCATCTGCGCCATGTCCTTGCCGGAAAACGAATCGCCGACGTAGGCGAATTCGCGAGCCTTCGTCATGGGCAGGTGCCAGGGCGCCCACATCATGTCCATCGTCGTCATCGCCCGC
>CAYYSD010000018.1:3412-31418 GCA_964474285.1 uncultured Anaerolineaceae bacterium
GGCGGATAGCCGACCTGCGCATCCTCCGCGACGATGCGGAAGTCGCAGAACGACGCGAGTTCGGTGCCGCCCGCCAGGCAGTAGCCCTGTACCTGCGCGATCACCGGCTTGGACAGTTCCCAGATTGTCCAGTTCATCATGAGCACGTGGCGCGACCAATCGTAGTGCGCCGGGTGCGTCGTCCCCGAATCCGGCAGCTTCGAACGCGGGTGGATGTAGGCGGACGTGGGCGGTGACGGCGTGAGGTCGTATCCGGCGCTGAACGCGCGCCCGGCGGCCCGCAGGACGATGACGCCGACGGAGCGGTCCGCTTCAGCTTCCTTCATCGCGTGGAACATCTCCCCGCGCAGGTCGTGCGAAAGCGCATTCAGCTTTTCCGGGCGATTGAGGGTGATGAATGCGACCCGCTCATCGGTCTCGTAAAGGATGTTCTCGTACGACATGGTTCGCCTCCGGGGTGGGTGAACGCCAGCATACGCATCCCGTGCTGCCCTTACACCTGCAACGCCTCGGCGATCGCGAATGTGCTACATTCGTCGCGATGGCAGCGGCATCGCCGGCACGGCGTGACATTCGCTTTTCGATCCGTATCCCCGGATGGTTCCTGGTGATGGCCATGGCGCTGGGCGCCTCCATCCTCGGTTGGAACGTCACGTTCTCCTATTTCGAAGCAGACAAAGGGCCTACCTGGCCCCCATCGGCACAGGTCTTCAGTCAGACGCATGAAGGACCCCTTTGGAGGGCCAGCGTGCTGGTCGAAGCTGACGGGGGCATTGCCGCCGGGGATCTCACGTCCGGCTGGTCCGTCTCGACGGGCGCAGGCCCCGTTACAGCAGCTGCCACGGCAAGACCAGCGGCTCGCGGAACTATCGTCGAAATCTTCGCGGAGATCCCGGCGAATGCGGAAGCGCCGGTTCTCACGCACGCGCGCTTCGCGGTGGTCAACCTCGACCCGGACCACGCGCTCCCGGTGGTACGGCGATGAGCCTGCGATCGCTAAGCCCGGGGGGCATCTCCATCGACGTCGCGTTGCCACGATGGCCCTTCACCCTCGCGCGCGCCGGCATCGGGCTGGTGTTGCTGGCGGCGGTCGCCGCCGCGATCGCCGCCTTGGTTTGGCGGGGCGATTCGGACTCAAGCTCGTCGCTCAGCTGGGACACCCGCGAGGTGGTACGCGACGACGAGGGGCTACATCTCTCGGTGGTGATCACCACCGACGATACCCGGGAAGAGCGGCATGGCGAGGGCTGGAGCGTGCTGCTCGATGACGGGCGGGTGGTGCCTGGAACCGCCTCCACCGCATCGGCGGAACCGGACGTCGAGACAGACAGCGCCCTGTGGATCGTCTCATTCGCGCTGTCGCCCCAGGACTCGCCCGTCCACGTTCGCTGGTTCACCCCCGCGATGTTTGGACGCTGGTCAGTGCAGCTGGCACCGGCCCCTTAGATCCCGCCGCTGAACGTGTCGCACTTGTCCATGTCGCCCGAGGTGAACCCGGTCGTGAACCACTGCTGGCGCTGCTCGGCGGAACCGTGTGTCCAGCTTTCCGGGTTCACCTGACCCGTCGTTTTCTGCTGGATGCGGTCATCCCCAACGGCCGCCGCGGCGTCCAGTGCGTCCGCGATGTCCGCGTCGGTCACGTCGCGGATGATCCCGTCCTGTTCCGCATGGTGCACCCAGACTCCCGCGAGGCAATCCGCCTGGAGCTCGGAGCGGACCGCCTTGCTCGTGGGCCCTTCCCGGTCGTTGCCGATCTGGCCCAGCGTCCCTTCGAGGTTCTGGACGTGATGGCCATATTCATGCGCAAGCACGTAGGCCTGAGCGAACGGACCACCCTGGGCGCCGAGCTTCTTCAGCAGCTCTTCGAAGAAGCCGAGGTCGATATAGACCTTGCTATCGCCGGGGCAATAGAACGGGCCGACCTGGCTCGATGCCGTGCCGCATGCGGTTTGCACCTGCCCGGTGAAGAACGTCGTCTTCGCCGGACGGTAGGAGTCGCCTCGCCGTTGATATTCGGCTTGCCAGTACTTCTGGATGCTGTTCACGAACGCGACCATCAGGCAGTCGTCGCGCTTCTCGGCGTCGGCGCCTGTCTGGCAGTCCGTCTCGAGTGTGCTCGGCGTGTCTCCGCCCGCTTCGGTGTTCTGGAGGTTCTGGAGTTGGGAAAGGAGATCGCCGACCCCGCTGCCGCTCTCACCGCCCAGGTTCTGCCCGAACAGGAGGGCGACGATCGTGAGGATGAGCCCGAGGCCGCCGCCCGCCGCGATGCCGCCCTTGCCGAGCTTCATCCCCCGCCGATCCTCGACCTGCGAAGTATCCAGTTTGACGTCGTCTTCGATATCGACCATGGCGCGTCACCCGTTAGAGAAGTACGACCGACTCTTCGCCTTCGTGGAGGACGCTGCTTTCGAACGGCGTCACAAGCGGGGCGCGCGTCACGTCGACGGGTGAGCCGTTGGCAAAGCGCGCAAGGTTGATGGTACGCGCGAGGTCCGGGCTGCCGCTGTAGTAGGCGCGATGCGGACCATCACCGGCGGCGAGGGCACGGTCCCAGTGTCCGAGGGCGATGTAGTCGGCATCGACCGCCGAGATCTCCTCGTTGCGGATGAGCCACGAACGGTGCCGGTCGCCTCCGGTCTCAAGCCAATGGCCATGCGCGACCACAACCTGGCGCATCTGACGCCGGGCGGGAGCATCGCGCAGTGGCGACATGTCGGCGTGGTCCATGTGGGGCCGGCCCCAGAGCGCCAGCCCGAGATCGTGGAACTCGATATGTTCATGTGTGACGCCGAAGACGAACACATTCTCGGGGTCGGCAAGGCCGCCGCGGCGATAGACTGAATTTGGCGCGAGGCAATCGTGGTTGCCCGGGAGGATGATGACGGGAAGGCGCGCATCGGCCATGACGCGGGCCGCGCCTTCGATGATCGCCAGCGGCAGGCGGTTGTGGTCGAACACGTCGCCCGCGAGGACGACAGCGTCCGCGCCATTGTGGACGGCCGTGTTGAGCACGGTGCGGAGGACATCCAGGTCCTGGGGCGTGTGCACATTGCGGTGCAGCCCGATGTGCAGATCTGAACTGTGCGCAATGACAACGTTTTCGGCGTGATGGTGGGGACGGCCTTCTGCGGCCTGAGGCGGTTCCATTGCGTTCAGTCTAACCACCCGCCGAGGATTGTGCTCTCGGGCGCGCTCAAGGATTGAACCTGGGTTCTCGCTTTTCCACGAAGGCCTTGCCCGCCTCCGCGAACGCCGGGGTACGCGTCGCCTGCACGAAGATCTCGTCTTCGGATTGGAGCACGGAGCGGATGTTGTCGTTCGCGGCGTTGCTGTAGAGCAACCGCTTTGCCCAGGCGACGTGTCCCATCGGGTTGAACGCGATCTCCTCGCCCAGGGCCATCGCCTCGGCTATGAGCATATCGTTGGGCACAACCCGGTTCACCAGCCCGATACGCGCCGCTTCGTCCGCCTGGATGATGCGGCCCGTCAGGATGAGCTCCGCAGCGTTGCCGAGGCCGACGATCTGGGGCAGGTAGAAGCTGGACCCGAGTTCCGGGGTGAGTCCGATGCGCACGAAGCGCGCCGAAAGCCGGGCGGCTTCCGCCGCGATGCGCACATCGCAGACCAGCGTTAGCGTGAGCCCCACGCCGACGGCGGGCCCGTTGATCGCCGCGATGAGCGGCTTGGAGCGGTTGAAAAAGATCGGCGTGGCCTCATCGGCGTCGCGGCGGCGCGGTGCCTGTCCCTCCGCCGGGCGTTCGCGGCGAAGGTCCGCGCCCGAACAGAAGCCGCGCCCGGCCCCCGTGATCACGATCGCGCCCACGCCGTCGTCGTCGTTGCTCTGCTCAATGTAGTTCACGAGCATCTGGCGCATTTCTTGCGACCAGGCGTTCAGACGCTCGGGCCGGTTCAGCGTGAGAAGGGCAACGCGCCCTCGCTGTTCGAAGAGTACGGGTGCAGCTGTTTCCGATTCGGCCACTGAGGATCCCCCTCCAGGAGTTGGTTGGTGCGCACAGCATAACGACTCTCTGCCCAACCCGGCGCACCTCCGGTAGCCCCGGTCCTCCGCGGCCGGAAGCCACGAGATCGCCACCGGGAGGAGCTTGACCATCTCCGGGGGCAACGGCGGCGCCCCGGTGTGGCAACAACGGCGTCGCGAATCGGGGCCGTCACAATCCCTCAGTTATCCCGCTAAACGTGAAGAAGTCGTTCAACGCTGTCAGCCGGTTCGTCCAGAGCAAGACACCCAGGCTGATGATCATGACCGCGCTCACGACCTCGATCACCGGCGCATAGGGCTGGATTTTGCGCAATACCTTGGTGGCATCGGAAAGGGCGAGGCCGGTAAGCAGGAACGGCACGCTCAGGCCGGCCGAATAGAACGTAAGCAGGTAGAGCCCGCTATAGGCGCTCGATGATGTTTCGGCCAGCGTCAGGATCGCGGTGAGCACGGGGCCGATGCACGGAGTCCAGCCGATGGCGAAGCCACCGCCCACGAGAGCGGAACGCACGTAGCCCGTCTTTCGTTGGCGGGCCAGGTCGAGCTGAACGGTGCGCTGAAAGAAGCCGACCTCCAGGTACCCGGAGAACCGCGCCCACGCCAGCGCCATCAGACCCGCGAGGACGAGCAGCCGTCCCTGCTGGCCGCGCAGCTCAGCCAGGTCGGCCAGCGCAAAGAAAACTGCCGTGACGCCGAACAGGACCAGCGCCGACCGGATGGGCGACCGCCTGCCGTATGCGGGCACCAGGAGCAGGCCGAGCACGACCAGTATCCCGCCCGCGATCTGCTCGAAATCCCGCTGGTGGTCTTCGATGAAGTAGGAGCCCAGGAGGCCAAAGCTCGCGCCCAGCGTAATGAATACGGCCGAGAAGGCACTCACGAACACCAACGAATGCGTGAACGTGGCTCGACGGTTCGCAACGAGGCGGCCATGTTCAAACGTCGCTCCGGAGATATGAGTTATGTAAACGGGCACCAGTGGAAGCACACACGGCGAAAGGAACGACAACAGGCCCGCCGAAAATGCGACGAGCGGTCCGCCCGGTCCACGCAGCGCGAAACTTTCGCCCGTGAGCGGGCCGACGGCGAACAACGCAACCGGCGCGATAACCAGCACCGCCATCACCAGGTACGCCAGCCGGCGTCCACCACCACCCATGCTCCGCGAGGTCGCTGTCATACCCATCCTGGCCCCGTCAACGTCATCGTAATGGTACCGCGGGCATGGTGGGAGGAGTGAACAGCTGGTGAAGAGCCTTCGTAAACAGCGGCGAAGGTCACTCGGGTCGCAAGCGTGAGGTGATTCACACACCGCGAAGGTGGTGAAGCCACGGTGGCGCCAAGGTGGTGCGCCCGCCTCCCCCGTTCGGTTGAGGATGGCGCAGGGCTGCCGGTCCATCGTTAAACGCGACTTAACAGAGGCCCACAGGGAGGGCAACATGGCTATTGCAGGCATCCTCACCAGCCCCGCGGAACGCCACCGCTCGAACGGCGTTTCGCTCAGCGCCATCGCGTTCGTGGCGAGCACGATCTTTTCGCTGCTCTTCTTCGATGCGGTGATGCATGATCGTGCGTTCTTCGATGCGTCCCTCCTGAAGCAGGTCCAGCGCTTCGACGCACCGTTCGCCGGGTCGCTCTTCGGCGCGGTGAACGCCCTGACCAGCTCCCACGGCGCAGTGGCCGCCTGGGCCGCCGTCCTCGTGACGGCCGTCGCGCTACGGCGCTGGGTGGCGGCGATGGCGGTGGCGGCGCTCCCTGTAGGCGGCGCGATCAACTATGTCATCGGCATGGTCCCCGACCGCACGCGGCCGGAAGGCGATGAGTTCATCCGCACCGTCGGTACTAACGCCGCGTCGTTCCCGAGCGGCCACGTCATCGGGGCGGTGCTGCTCTATGGCCTGCTCTTGGTGCTCGCGGGGCGCATCCGCTTCGCCCCGGCCCGCTACGCGATCCAGGCTGGTTCCGCTGCCGTCGTGCTGCTCGTGGGCCCGGCCCGCATGTGGGAAGGCGCGCACTGGCCTTCCGATGTCCTGGGCGCTTACACGCTCGGGCTGCTCCTGCTCACCGGCCTCGTCGCCCTCTACCGCCGCATCGACCTCGCAGCCGGCGACCTCCCGCTCATCCGCCAGGGCGCAATCCCCCACGATGAGTCGACCCACCACGTCCATGCCCTCACCAGCGTCGTTGTCTTCGACGAAACGTCGGTGACGAAGTTCTACTCTCCGGGCCTCCTGCCGCGCGTCCTCTACTGGGTCGCGTTCCAGGCGAAGTTTCCGTACATCGAAAACACGAAGGCGCTCGAGGCTGCCGCTGCCCGCCGCAACCTCGCAGGGCTCCTCACTGAATACTGGTATGGCGAAAACCGCGTGGCGCGCGTCCAGGGCATCCGTGTCTCTCGCGGCCGCCTCGGCCTCGCCAGCGACCGCGTTCATGGCTCGGAGCCGGAGGATCGCGCCGAAGCGAAGGCCTTCCTCAAGGACCTCTCGCGCCGCTTCGACGAGGCCGGCCTGCCCACGTGGCAGATCGACCCGCGCCAGCCGCGTTCCATCGACAACGCGCTCGAAACGGCGCCCGGCGTCTACACCGTCATCGACCTCGAGTCCGGCCTGGTCTCCCCGCTTGCCTCCTTCCGGGCGTGGCGCCGGGGCGTGCGACGGGGCATGGTGCCGCTGTTCGACAACGTCTCGTTCGACATCACCCGCGAGTACGTCGAGCGCAACGCTGTTGAGATGCGCGCAACCCTCGGGAACACGCGCTTCGTCGAACTGCTCGACGCCCTTGACCTCGCCGAGGAGAAGCAGGCGGAGTGGCACGCCGCGGAGCCGCGGCTCATCGGCCGGTTCGCCGGCGGATTCTGGAACGGCTGGAACTACAAGGCGTGGCCCGGCCGCGTGCAGCGCCTGGGCACCAAAGGACAGGCTCGTACCGAAGCCTGGTTCGAAGGCGCCATCAATGCATGGCAGGCTGAGGGCCGCCTTTCGACCGCGGAGGTCGCAGAGCTTCGCTCCCAGGTCGCGAGCCCCGAAGTCCGCCGCGCAATGCCGCACCTGGGCGCGCATGGCGCCATCAGCATGACCCTGCGCTTCCCCTTCGGAAGCATCGCCCGCGCCGGCTGGACGCTCGGCGCCCTCCTCGCCGCGACAGGGTCGCTCGCTATTCGGCGCACCAGCCTGGACGAGTGGAAGGCAAGCTGGAGCATGCACGGGCCGCTGGTCATCCTCATCGCCGGCATTCCCGGCTTCGGAACCTTCGCCTACCTGGCCGCGAAGCCCGTGCGGCGGAACCGGCTGCTCATCCGGGTTGCCGGCGACCGGCTGGGCCTCAAGGTGCCCGGGCGGCTCTACGAACGAACCGGCATGCGCCGCATTGTGCTCGGCAACAAGCACGCGGGACGCATCGCTCAACCTCACGGCGCGGAGCTGTTCGCTCTCGACCCGGCCCGCACGCCGATTGCCGACGGCCCGCACCAGCTCGCCGCCTGAAGTGACCACCGCCCCGGTCCCCCCGTTGCGCCGCTGAACGTGGCGTGGAGGGGCCGGGGTTCGCCATCTCGCCGGTGCCAGCACGCCTCAACGGTCTCCGTCATCGCTGGTAGAATGCCCCACCATGGGCGGCGAACTGTTCCAGGTCACCCACACCAAAGTGCTCGCCTTCGATCAGTGCCGGAAGAAGTACTGGTTTTCGTATGTGAGCGGGCTGCCCCGTCCAGCGACTCCCGTCTCCGTGGCGGGCGTCCTCGGCAATGGCATCCACCGCGCGCTCAAAGTCGTCTGCGATACGAACGAGACAGCCAGGGGCGCGGAAGAGCTCGACACCTACCTGCGCATGCCCATCCACGAAGCGATGGCCCCCGGCACCGAGCACTACTCCACCGCCTTCCAGCTCTTCGAAGCTGGCTGCGCCGCGCACCTCTCTATTGAAAGCGAGGACCGCTGGGCTGAAGTCGACACATGGGCGCCGTGGCCTTCCCAGGGCGTGAGCCTCCGCGCCCGAATCGACCGCGCAGACAGGCTGAGTCCCGGGAACTACCAGGTGATCGACTGGAAGACGGGCGTCTGGGACTTCCCGGAAACGGTCGATGCCCAACTCGACATCGGGCACGTCGCACTGCGGGTTTCGCACCGTCTGCGCGAAGGCGACACCGTGAGGGCGGTGTCGTGGAACCTGCGGAGCGGCGAACGGCGGGAACGGACCCTGCTCCGGCGGGACGCGGAGGCGACCATGGCGAAAATGGTGGCGCTGGCACGCCGGATGCAGGCCGAGACGGAGTTCGAACCTCATCCCGGGCCTGCCTGCACGTTCTGCGACTGGCGCCCCCAATGCCCCGAGGCAAACGCCGAGTGGCGCGAATGAGGCCTGGAACCGCCCTGGGCGGCGAGCACCCTTAACAGCCGAGGCGCGCGCGTGAGCAAGCGCTCGAGCGTTCCCGTCCTCCCCCGGTCCCTCACCTCGAACCCCCGGTTAATCCCCCAGGGGCAGCACGATCACCGGCTTGCGACTGCCACGGATGACGCGTTCCGCTGTCGAGCCGAACAAGAGTGATTCGCCGGGAAGCCGCTTGCCCGCCTTCCCCATGATGACGGCGTCCACATCCAACTCGTCGGCCACGCGGATCACTTCGAAGAAGGGGGTCCCTTCGGAGACCATCTCCACGACCTCAACTCCCGCGCCGTAAAGGCCGGCAAGTTCGTGCAATTGGGCCTCCGCCTTCGTGCGCATCAGCTGCAACACATGTTCGCGCGAACCAAGCCCGAGGGAAGCAGCGAATTCGGCGAGCGCCGGGTCCACGACGTGCTGGAGCACGACCACCGGCGCCTCGCCCGTGAGGAAGCTCACCGCTTCGCGCACCACTTCGTTCGATGACTCCGAGAAGTCAACCGGGATCAGAACCTCATTGAGTTCGAGCATGCGACGCACCCCAGACGGCCTGGATGCCACTGTGACACACGCGGACGGGCGGCTGCATGGGCCATAGGCCCGCTTCGACGGACCGGACGGCCCAAACCGGGACGGGACGTTGTTAGAAGCCCAGGTAGTACGCCGGATTCACCGGTGCGCCGTTGATGCGAATCTCGAAGTGCAGGTGCTCACCGGTGGTGAACCCGGTCACGCCCGAGATGCCGAGGACGGTGCCCTGGCTCACGCGCTGACCCGGCGTCACGAGGATGGAGCTCATGTGCGCATAGAGGGTGGTGAAGCCATCCCCGCAGTCCACGATGACGTGGTAGCCGTAGCTGTACGTCAGGTATTCGGTGCGCGTCACGACACCGTTGCAGGCGGAGAAGATGTTCGAGTGGTGGTAGCCGTAAAGGCTCAGGTCGATGCCTTCATGGATGCGGCCGCCGCCGCGGTCTCCGCCGAACGGGTCGCTGACCATCTGCCAGGCCGCCAGCGGGAAGCTGAAGCGGCCGCCGCTCGGAGGCGGCGCGGTGCCGCTGCCGCTGGTGGGGCGCGAAACCGGCGCGGGAGCGGGCGGAGGCGGTGGAGGCGGCTTGCGGGTCGCCCCCGGGAGCAGGAGGTAGTCCCCCGCCTTCAGGCTTGCGCCCGCCTGCAGGCCGTTCGGCCGGTAATCCACGACCGTATCGGACGTGATGTTGTCGAACTGCTTCACGATGCTTGCGACGGTGTCGCCGGTGCCAACCTTGTAGAGGATGCCGTCCCTGCGCGGGACGACGAGTTCCTGGCCGCGCTGGATGAGGTTCCGGTCGCCCACTGTCGGGTTGTTATCGAGGAGGGTGCCGATGGAAATGCCGAACTTCGAAGCGACAACGCTGACACTGTCGCCTGCCTGGGTCTCATAAAGCACGAACGGCTTCGTCGGGTCGACGATTTCGGCGAGGGGCTTCACACCCGCCCCGACTTCGCCGGATGCGGCGGTCGCTGCCGAGACGCCGGCCGAGAACGAAGCCACGGGCGAAACGGCGCCGGTTGATCGCACGCTCGCCACATCGGAGGTCGCGAGGAGCAGGGAGACGGAGTCACGTGTCTGAAGGCTGGAACCGGGGCGAAGGAAGGCGGAGTTCCCGGCCTGGCCGCTCCCGGCGACGCCTGAAAGCGCGAACGACGGAACAACATCGAGTTGGGAGGCTGCCGAAGGCCCGGGATAGCGTGCGGCGAATGTCACGGCGAGCACAGCCAGCGAGACCACAAGAATGTGGAATGTGATGCGCCCGTGACGCCGGCCGTGCGCGTGTGAACGCGCTCGTGTTCCGTGTGTTCCCATACGTTTACGTGCAGGCGGGCCGCCGTCCCGCGAGCTGAGCAACTTCAGACTGGCTCACTTCCTCCTTGGGGGCTATGCCGGGACATCTCTATCCCGGTTCCTCTGGACACCTAGGGGAAGCCCCGACTGCGGGACTTCAGGTTTCGAGGACTCCTCGTGTGCAGTGAGACTGGCCCGGGCGCACCAAACCGATGCGGCGGTAACGCACCGGCCAATCCGTACGGTCTCGGGCATCATATCGGGGAGGATTCACACGAACCAGCCATTTCCCGAACAAAGTTCGGAAATGACGGCCGCTGAAGGGTTCGAAGTCGACCGGCGATGCCGCCCCTTCGGCACAATGCGAGCGCGGCAGAGCCGCTCTAGAGATCGGTTTTGAGGCTGCTCAGGAACTCTTCGTTCGTGGTGGTTCGGGCCAGGCGTTCCAGCAGGCGCTCCGTCGCCTCCAGCTGGTTCGGCGAATTCTGCGAGATCATCGCCGTCATGCGGCGCACCAGCCAGACGCCCTTGAGCGCCTTCTCGTCGAGCAGCAGTTCCTCGCGGCGCGTCGAGCTCGCCTGGATATCGATGGCCGGGTAGAAGCGGCGCTCAGCCAGCTTCCGGTCCAGCCGCAGCTCGAGGTTGCCGGTGCCCTTGAATTCTTCGAAGACGACTTCGTCCATGCGGCTGCCTGTGTCCACCAGGCAGGTGGCAAGGACCGTCAACGAGCCGCCCTCTTCGCACTTTCGGGCCGCGCCAAAGAGGCGCTTCGGCGGATAGAGGGCGATCGGGTCGACACCGCCGGAGAGCGTGCGACCGCTCGGAGGTAGAGCAAGGTTGTAGGCGCGCGTGAGGCGTGTGATCGAGTCCATCAGGATGACCACGTCCTGGCCGCCCTCAACGAGACGCTTGGCGCGTTCGAACGCCATCTCGGCGACACGGGTATGGTCCTCGACGGGCTCGTCGAACGTGCTGCTGACGACTTCGCCCCGGACGCTGCGCTGCATGTCCGTCACTTCCTCCGGCCGTTCGCCAATGAGGACGACCATCAGGTGCACATCCGGGTGGTTCGTCGTGATGCCGTTCGCGATGTTCTTGAGGAGCATCGTCTTGCCGGCTTTGGGCGGCGAAACGATGAGCCCGCGCGAACCCTTCCCGATCGGGGCGATGAGGTCGATGATGCGGTGCGTCAGGTTGTCCGGCGTCGTTTCCAGCTTCAACTGCTGGTTGGGGAAAATGGCCGTGAGGTTTTCGAAGAACGGCCGCTTCTTCGCCGTCTCCGGGTCCATGCCATTGACGGCTTCGACCTTCAGGAGACCGTAGTACTTCTCGTTGTCCTTCGGGTGGCGAACCTGGCCCGTCACATAGTCGCCGGCGCGGAGCGCGAAGCGGCGGAGCTGGGACTGGGACACGTAGATGTCGTGCGGGCCGGGGAGCATCCCTTCGCCGCGAAGGAAGCCGTAATTTCCGTCGTCGCTGACTTCGAGGAAACCACCGGAGAAGATGTTGCCTCGCGATTCGGCCTGAGCCTGGAGGAGCTTGAAGATGAGATCCGGCTTGCGCAGGCTCGCCCCACCTTCGAGACCAACCTTGTCGGCGATCTCGATGAGCGCTTCGCGGGTCATTGCTTCGAGTTCGGAGATGTTCATCGCGGCCATCACGGGCACGTCGCTGCGCGGCGGGCGCTGACGTTCGCGGGCTTCGTACTCCACGTCGTCGCGGTCGCGGCGGTCATCACGGAAACGGCGTTCGCCCTCTTCGCGCTGGAAACGCTGCTGCTGGCGATTCTGCTGGCGATCGCCGCCGCCCTGGTTCTGCGCACCCTGGAAGCGCTCGTTGCGCTGCCGGTCCTGTCCACGATCCTGGGCGCCTTCACCGCCATCGCGGCGTTGGAACGTCCGTTCCTGCGGGCGATCCTGGCGTTCCTGTGGGCGTTCTTGTGTGCGCTCGGGCCGGTCCGTGCGGTCACGGCGCCAGCGGCGCGACTCCACCTGCTCACCCTCGGCTCGAGGCCGCTCGTCGTTGGCCGCGGCCTCGGGTGCCGCCTGCTCCGTGGCGGTGCGGGCCTGCGGCGCTTCCGCCGGGGCCTCGGAGCTCACCTGTGCAGGAGTCCGGCGCGAACGGGTCGCACGCGGAGCCGGTCCGGCTTCGGGCGCATGACCGTTCTCGTGGGTGTTTGCGACAGCGCTGTCAGCTTCGCTAACGACTTCGACCGCCTTGGGCTTGCGGGTACGAGGGGCGCGCGCGGGCGCCGCAGCAGTAAGGACTGTGGTGTCTGATTCCATCGTGGAACTCTCTTGCGCAGGGATTGGGTGGTCTGCAGGGCTCAGCGGGTTTCTCTCGTAGAAGATGTCGAGGTGGTTTGCGGGCTTGCCGCCAAAGAAAGGGGGAGATCAGCAGCCTGGGGGTGCTGGAGGGGTTCGCCTGCCTGGCGAACGGGCGGCTCCCTGGCGGGCAGCCGCAATGCACTACCTCTGCAGCATACGATCACCTCGCCAACGTTGTAAATGCCACGTTGCGCGTAGGATTCAGCCACATCCATTCCGGCAACCGGGGGTCACGGCCAGCCCGGCGGGGGACGCCTGCGCGCTGCCGGGAACGCGATCAAAGCGATTGCCATCCCAAAGAGGAAGCCGCCGATGTGCGCGAACCAGGCGACGCCCTCATCCGCCCCGGCCGCGGCGGTAATGGTCGCGTACCCCGCGAACAGATTTTGGAGGAACCAGAACCCGATCATCAGGATCGCCGGGATCGGCAGCGGGATCAGCACGAAGAAGACGGGAAACACGACAGTGACCGTCGCGCCGGGGAAGCAGACCAGGTAGGCCCCCAAAACGCCCGCCACGGCGCCGCTCGCCCCAACAGTCGGCACGACCGAGTCCGGGTTTATCGCGCCCTGCACCAGCGATGCGACGATCCCGGAAGCGAGATAGAAGAGCAGGTAGCGGATCGAGCCAAGCCGGTCTTCGATGTTGTCGCCGAACACCCAGAGGAACACCATGTTTCCGAGGATGTGGAGCCAGCCGCCGTGCAGGAAGACCGCCGTCACCACGGTCAGCAGCACGAGCAACGTGTTCGCGTCCGGGTTCGTGGATTCGCCCTGTACCGTGTCGAACCATTCGCGCGGCTGGAATCCAAACTGGCAGATGAACCGATCGGCCTCGGTCGGCAGCGTGCGAAAACCGTAGCAGTCGCCCCGGGTCTGTTCGATGAAGTCGCTCTGTTGCTGGCGCGCCCCGGGGGCCAGGTCCGTCGAAAGACCCAGCATGTAGAGGAACACGGCGAAATTCACCACGATGATGGCGTAGTTCACCCACGGAGTGTCGCGGCGGTAGGTGCTGTCGCCGATCGGGATCACGGCGTCAGCGGCCGGGCACGGCGACGCCGGCCAGGTGGGAGGTGTCGTTCAGCAGGGAGAGCACCTGTCTGCGTCCTATGACGGTGACCTCCGAAACAGCGCAATGGGCGATATCGAACCGAAAGGTGTTCTCCAGGGGCATTCCGAGGAATTCCGCGATCATGCACGTGATCGCCGTGCCGTGGGAGACGACGAGCACATTGTTCCCTTTGTGCCGCCGGATGAGCGCCTGCAGCGCTCCATGCGTGCGCCGGCGGACGGCCGCCACGTTTTCGCCGCCGGGAGGATGCCACTCCACCACCCTGTCTTCGCGCATCAAACGGTGCTGTTCCGGGTGGCTCTTGCGGATGGCGTTTTCCCGCTCCATCTCCCATTCGCCGTAGTGCAGCTCACGAAGCGCGGCGTCGATCGAGGGCGTCAGTGCCCGGCCTTCCAGGGATGGCGCCGCCGTAAGGATGGCACGCGTGAAGTCGCTCGTGTACACGGCGTGAATTTCGATGCCGGCGAGGCGCTGCGCGAGGGCCCTCGCCTGCTGCTGGCCGAATGGAGTGAGGTCCGTTTCCGATTGGCCACAAAAGCGGCCTTCCCGGTTCGCGACTGTCTGCCCGTGGCGGGCCAGGAATACGCGGGTGACGGACGGGGGCCTGCGGGTCGTGTTCACGCGATGAGGATACCAGCGGCGCCGTTCAACGCATGTTCGCCGGCACCCGGTGGGAACATGCGCTTCCTCCAACTGTAAATTCTCTGCAAATTCGGTCGAACGCCAGGGGTGCCGTGGCTTGTCCGAAGCGCCCGAGGCGATACGGTCCGTCGTGCGGGGTGTGATCCGTGCCCGGGAACTGGCGGGCGGAGGGTGTGTGCGCCGAATTGCCGTTGTCGCCGCGGGGCTGCTGCTCGCCGCCGCCTTCGCGCTACCGAACCTGGCTACCGAACCGGAAGCTGCGCACGCGCTTACCAATTGCGATGCGCCCGATGCTGCGAACTCCCCGGTCGAGCTCCAGTTCCTCACCATTCTGAATGCAGAACGCGTGAAGGCCGGCGCATCGGAACTCAAGCTCTCGCCCGGACTCAACCGCGCCGCAGCCTGGAAGTCGCGCGATTCAAGTGCTGCCGGGCCTGGCTTCTCCCACACGGATTCGCTCGGACGCAGCCCTAATCAACGTGCCCGTGACTGTGGCTACCCTTCCTACATGGGCGAGAACGTCGCTTACGGTTTTCCTGGCGCGCAGGCGGTGCTCAATGCCTGGATGGGTTCCTCGGGCCACAAGGCGAACATGCTCAGCAACACCTGGTCTTACATCGGAATCGGTGAATACCAGGCCCGGTGGACGCTCGACTTCGGGACCATTGATGACACGGCCAGCGCGCCGCCGCCAGCCTCAACGCCGAGCGCGACGCCCACGCGCGTGATCATCACTCCGACTCCATTCCCGGCTCAGACCCCCGCGCCGTTGCCATCGCCCACTGTCACTTCCACTCCAGCCGGTACGGTCGGAGCGGCTGGCGTGCAGATGGGGCTCGGGCACGGCTTCAACCTCGTCACCTTCGCTGGGGGCACGACACCTTCGGCCGAGGCCCTCGCATCGCTGGGCACGCACCTCATCGGCGTCTATCAATGGGATGGCGCCTCGGGTCAATGGCGGCGCTACTTGCCCTCGGCGCCCGCCTACGTGAACACGCTTGCGGCCCTTACACGCGGCGAGGCCTACTTCGTGATACTCGATGGGCCGGCACTCTGGACCTACTGACGGGTGTGTTTCCGTCTCGTTTCATACCTCCCGATCTGAGGGTCTCCCCTGATATGAGGGATTAACGGCCTTAACCTATCATCGGCAGAACCCGCGGACGGAACGCGGTAAACCCGGCGGGAGGCACGGCTATTCGCGGACAGGCGCAGCTCAGCGCCACGCACCGACCGGGAACCAAGTCCCCTACACGCACCGCGGACGACTCCACGGCGGCAGTCTCGGTCGGCCCCGCCCCACATATCCCTCGGGCGCTTGAGCATGAACTCGAAACGCTAACCACACGGCTGGGCCCGGGGTTTCATGGCCTGCGCATCGCCCTCGTGCTGCTCGATGCCGGCGGCCGACGTCACCTCGTTCACGCCGACCCTGCCCTCGTCAACACGATTGCGACCGCAGGCATGCCTGATGAGGACGCCCTCCGCCGCGGCGATGCGCTTGTCCTCGTCCCCTCGCTCGCGAGCGCCGTCGACGGCATCGCACGCCAGAGCATTTGTGCTCCGTTCCGCTCCCCGACAGGAACCGTCCTGGGCTACGCCGTCATCTCCTGGATCGGCGAACCCCCTGGCTCCGCCACGCTGATGCATGTCCAGGCGGCATGCTCAGGGCTTGCACGCATCTGCGACGCCGACGAAGAACCGGCCCTCGAATACATCCCTTCTTCATCGGCGCGGTCCCTCGCCACGCTGCTCCGGGCGCGCTTTTCCTGTGATGTGATCGAGATTTCCGGGCGCCACAACCCTTCCGGGACGGGCGTGATCTTCGCCCGCGAACCGGGTGAAGCAGAAGAGGAACCTGACGAAGCCTTTACCATCGGGCCCGGCGATGGTACACAGTGCAACAACGAGCAGCGTGCGATGAGGGCGGGCATGCCCGGCGATCTGGCGCGTTCGCCGGGGATGCGCTCAGCGATTCACGCGACCATCGAAAAAGGCGAGTGGACATGGCGGATTACCGCCGGCAACCGCGGCCAGCAGTCGCTCTCCGAAGGGGACGCCTCGGTGCTGGCCGCACTCTGCGCCCCCTTTGTCGATGCCATCGCCCGGGATGCCTCGATGCTTGAGATCGACGAGGCGCAACCGGATTCCGCCGACCTGACCGCACGTATCAACTCGCTGACTCAGCGGGTGGCCGACCTCCGCGAAGAGGCGCACCGCTGGGCCACCATTTCTGATGTGCTGGCCGAAGTGAGCGCCCGGGAGTCTGTCGAAGAAATCGCCGGGCCCGTCACTTCGACTCTGCTCAAGCTGTTTGACGGCGACGAATGCTCGCTCATCGTCGCCCGTGACGACCTCATCCAAACGGTCGGCATCTCCCGAAGGAACGAACCGGCCCGCCCGGCCGACGCGTTCCCCCCGCGCCCGCGTTCGGAGCTCCCAACTATCGCGTTCGGGGTCGCGACAGACCACTTGCAGGCGACTCTGCCCGGTGTCCACCCCGGACGGGCCGCTATGCGGTCCGAGATGTTCGCCCTCATCGGAGAAGTGGACCGCCCGCTCGGCCTCATCACCATTCGCTCCGAAAGGCCCGAGGCGTTCAACGCCTCGCATGCGGCGCAGCTGCACCGGGTGGTGCGGCCGCTCCGAGCCGCGCTGCACTATTTCGAAGGACGCCGCCGCACCGAACTGCGCGCGCGCCAGCTCGAGAAGGTGAATCGCATCCTGGCCAGCCTGAGCGCCGGCGGCTCCCTCGTCGAACTCTCGCAGCAATTCCTCCGCGAATCGCGCCTGCTCTTCGGCGCATCGATGGCGGCCATCACGCGCTTCGACGAAGACGGCGACGAAGGCGAAATCACCGAGCGGGATTCCGACATCTGGGATGTGGCGCTCCCGGCGCGGCTGCCGCTGGCCGAACTCAACGCAGGCTGGCCCGCCGGCAGCGGTGCTGCACTCGTGATGGACGCCCGCACAGAAGGCTCCCCGGCGAGGTTCGCCGCCCAGCTGCAGGAGCTCGGGCTCTATTCCGCGCTCCGCGTGCCCCTCCTCGTCAAAGGACACGTGGCCGGGGCCATCACCCTCTGGGGAGAAGGCACCGGCCGCTTCACGGAAGAGGACGCCGACCTGCTCGCGGCTGTCACACGGCCGTTCGCCATCGCCGTCGAAAAGGCCGCCGTGGTCGAATCCCTCGCCGAAAGCGAACGTCGCTACCGCACGCTCGTTTCCCGCGCTGAAGAAATGATCTTCCTCTTCGACGCGGAGACACACGCGCTCCTGGATGGCAATGCCTTTGCGGCCCGCACCCTCGGCTACAGCGAGCACGAGTTCCTCCATCTCAAGATGGACGACTTCTTCGATGGCGACCCATCCCTGCTCAACTCGGATGTCCAGGCGCTGCTCCACGAAGGCGATCTCCACATCAGTGAACGGCGCTATCGCCGCGTTGACGGATCGTCCCTGGAAGTCGACATCGTCGCTTCGGCGATCACCTACGAAGGCCGGTCCGCCATCCTCACGCTCGCCCGCGACGTCTCGGAGCACAAATCGCTTCAGCGCCAGCTCGTTCAGTCCCAGAAAATGGAGTCCCTCGGCTCGATGGCGGGCATGGTCGCTCATGACTTCAACAACCTCCTGACGACCATCCTCGGGTTTGCCGGACTGCTCAAGCGCTCCACGACGCTCGATTCGGAAGAGCGGGAAAACCTCGGACTCATCGAAGACGCGGCGCGCCGCGCCGCCGACCTCACGGGCCGGCTCCTTGCCTTCGCGCGAGGCGGCCTGGCGCGCTTCGGACCCGTCGACCTCCAGGAAGTCGTGAACGACACGCTGAACCTGGCGGCAACCGCCATCCCGCAGACCATCTGCCTGACCACGGACCTGCCCGGGAGCCCGGTGCTGGTCGAGGGCGATTCTGTCCAGCTTCAGAGCGCGCTCCTCAACATCGTGCTCAACGCGAAGGACGCCATGCCCGATGGCGGAACGCTGCACCTCGCGCTCAGCCAACACGACTCCGCCGCGACACTCGTCATTTCCGACAATGGCAGCGGCATGGACGACGAGACCCGCACGCGCATCTTCGAACCGTTCTACACCACGAAGCCGGCCGGGTCCGGGACGGGCCTGGGCATGGCCATCACCTATGGCATCGTCCAGGGGCACCACGGCGGCATCGCCGTGAAGAGCAAACTCGGCGAAGGCACACGGTTCGAAATCACCCTGCCGCGCCTGCCCGATACCACGGGCGCCAGGGAACAGCCTCAGCCAAGCGTGGGCGACGGCACGCTCATCCTCATCGTCGATGACGACGAGATGGTGCGGCGCAGCACCTCGGCGACGCTCGCGCATATGGGCTACAACGTCGTCCAGGCGGCGAGCGGCGCGACCGCCATCGAACTCGTGCGCGCACGGCCGGAACGCTTCGCCGCCATTCTCCTGGACCTCGTCATGCCCGGCCTCAACGGAAGCGAAACGTTCCGGGCGGTCACAGCCATCAGGGCCGACCTACCTGTCATCATCTGCACGGGTTATGCAGCTGAAGCACACATCGACACCGACGTGAAGCGCCGCATCGCGGGCCTGCTCCAGAAGCCGTTCGCCGCCGAACGCCTGGCGGTCATGCTCAGCGGCGTCGGCGCCCCGCCCCCTCGCCCGCTCAAGTAGCCTGCCTCAGCGGCCGGCGCATCCCCCACCTTCGAATTCCGCCTCCCCCTCCCAACCGGTCGTGGTGTCCAACCGCGTGGCGTGTTTGGCCCCTGGCTACCTGAACTCGATGGACCACCGGTGGCCCGGCACGCTCCCAGGGGCACGCGAAACGGCAGCAAGCAGCCGCACCTGTCCGTGAGGCCGGACGCCATCGGTAGACAAGCGAAAGAGCCCCACTTGCGTGGGGCTCTCATCGGTTCAAAACGTGGGCCGGGATTAGCGGCTGCGGCGAGCGACGGTCGCGCCACCCACGCCGAAGGCGAGGGCACCAAGACCGAGAGCAGCGAACAGCCACGTCGCGGTGGAATCACCGCTGCCGGCAACGCCGGAACCCGTGGTCGGAGGCCGAGGCGTCGGCGAAGGGCTCGGGGACGCTGGCGTCGGGGTCGGGGTCGGGGTCGTATAGGTGAGGTTCACGATGTTGATATCGTAGTTCCTCCACGAACCCGTCTCCGCGGCCTTCTTGCCGCCAATGTAGAACGAGACCACGGCGCCATCGGTGCCGCAATTCGGCGTCGCGCCAGGATCCAGCGCGGGCGAATCGAGCGTGTAACGGGACTCAGAGCCCACATTAAACGTCGCGCCGCTCCCGCAGGTAGCGCTGCCGATACGGGCCTCAATGGTCGTGCCGGGCGCGGGCGGCTGCCCATCGACCAGCACGGACCCGGCGAAGCGGGCAGGCGGGTTCGGGGGAGATTCCGCCCGCACCCCGGTGGTGAAGAGCAGGCCCGTGAGCACAACGCTCAGAGCCACGGCAACCCTTACACCACCGAGCCACTTCAGAGTTTGAGTCATGCTTGTTTGCTCCATTCCTGTCTTTACGGCCAGTTCAACGGCCATTCAACCGCCCCCACCGCCCGCCCCCGAAGGGGCGGACGGCGGAACGGCCGAACGGTTTAGTTGACGTTGGACGCGATAGTCCAGGTGACGCTGCTCGGGCCCTTGATGGCGATCCAGTACGCCTGGCCCTTCTTGAGCTGCGTGAGGTCGTTGGCGCCAGGCACGTTCACACCGGCCGGGAAGAACCCGAGCCACTGCTGCGAAGCCTGCTCCCAACCGTAGACAGCGGTGACCTGGTCGAAGATGTCGTTGCCGGCATCATTCGCGCCAGTGCCCTTGAGGGCATCGCTGACCGAGATCGAGTCCGCGCCCGCCCACGTGATCAGGCTCCAGCGGAACGACAGCGAGTAGCTGGTCGTGGTCTGGAAGTCGATGACGCGGTCGAACTGGATCGTGCCTTCCGGATCGAACGCCGTCACGAGGACGTTGCCGATGCCGAGGAGGCTGTTGCTGACGCGAATCCACGTCTGGCACTCAGGGTCGTTCACGAGCGGCTTGATCACCTTCGTCGCCTGATTCGGATCAAGCGTGTCGAACGTGAAGGAAGTCGCCGACTGGCCGAGGGTGCCGATCGTGCCGTTGGGCACTTCGACGATGGAACCACCGGTGATGACGTCAAGCTGGAAGTTGACCTGCTCACCGAGGACGGAGTGGAGCGTGTAGGCGCCCGTGATGGTGACGTACGGGAAGCCCGTGTCGGTCGTCGTCGCCTGGTAGGCGAACGTCGCCGGCGTCGAACCGCCGAGGATGCCACCCGGGACCGAGTAACCGGCGTAGCCGGGCAGAGAACTGTAGGTCTTCTGCGGCGGGACACGCTGGTCGTTGCCCGTCGTCGTCACCAGCGGCTGCGTCGTGCTCGTGCGAACGAACAGCGGGAGCAGCGTCGTGGTGCCGTTGACGTTGATGTCTTCGTAGATGAACTGCGACGTCGGGACGGAGCAGAAGCCATCGCGGTCCGTCACGTGGAAGACCACGTAGATGAACTGCGCGACCGAGCCAGCCTCGAGCGTGACAGACTTCACGCCACCCCAGGTCCAGTCAATCGTGACAGGCGCTGCGGTGTTGAGCGGGTAGTGCTTCCGCTTGTCGGGGTAGTCCGTGCTGGCAGTGAGCGAGCTCTTGCCAACCAGGTCACCCTTCTCGCAGAAGACGCTGCCGGTTTGGACAGCCACGATGCCGTTGGCCGCGATCGAAGCCGCGTCCGAGCACTGATCCATGGTGAGGCCAGCGTCGCCGTTGACATACACCATGACTTCGCCGTGGTTGTCGCTGTAGAGCGTCAGGTTGCTGTAGCCACCGGTGAAGGCCTTGCCTTCTTCGGCGGTGCCCACCGGCGCAGCCGCGTTGCCCTTGAAGGTCAACGTGCCCGTGCCACCGGAGCAGGCGGCCTGCGACGGTCCGTCCACTGCGCCGCTCGAAAGCTTGCAGAGGTCCTTACCGGCAGCCGACCAGACGGCAGAGCCGCGGGCCGCAGCCTGGTACCAGAAGCCGTACTCACCACTGTTGGCGCCGGAACCCCAGGAATTCCAGAGGTAACCGCTGCCATCCGAGTTGATCTGGGAGATCCAGGGCTCAGCAGGGATGTTCGTGAGATAGAACGGGTTCTTGTTGTAGACGCGGAACTTGTCCACGCCACCGTTGACGGCAACGCCGGTGACAAGGTCGAACGGACCACCAACAGGCGAGAGCAGCTTGATGAAGCCGGAACCGGTGAGGGTGACCTTCACCTGGGCCGGGGGCATCGGAGCGTCCCACATGTCGATGGCGCGGTCAGGCAGCCACGTCTGGCGGTAGATGCCATCGGTGACGGGCACGCGCGGAGCCGAGCTATCGGCAGCGCCGGGGCCATCAACGAGGCTGAACGGACCAACGACGTTCGACTGCGACGGAATCGTCGTAGCGGCGGCCGCGGGCAGGAGGTTCTGGTACTGGCAGCTCGTCGGGCTGGCGCACGTGAGCGAGCCGGCCGGCGAGATCATGATGTCGTAGTTCGGGCGGCGGTCTGTTGCCAGGGTGCCACCGGCAAGCATGTTCCAGTCGTCGGGCATAACCCAGCGGCCGGCAGGCAGCGTGCCATTGTTGGTGTCCGTGCCAGCCGCGCGACCGGTCGGGTTCGAGTTTTCGAACCAGCCCTTGACGCGGACGCGGACCAGGACATCAGCGGAGACGTTCGACGAAACCGTCGTCTTGTCCTTGCTGGCATCCCACGGGTTCGAGACCGAGAACGCGCCGGAATTATGGAACTGGCGGGTGCCATCCACGATGCCGATCGTGACCGATTCGAACTTCATGTAGTAGATGAGGAAGTCGACCTGCTGGCTCGTGCCAGAGAAGACTCCACCGGTGTAGGTGCCGATGTAGGCCGAGATGTCGACCTCACCCGGATCCTGCGATTCGTACATCGCGGTGCTGATGCACATCGTGTTCGGAGCAACCCGTTCGGTGCGAACACCACCCGGGTACGCGCCGACCGAAACAACGACCTGGTCGTTGTCGTACTGCGTGTACGGCTGAGTGTTGCCGGCGGCGTCAATGAGGGCATTGACGAACTGGCCAGGACCCTGCGCCTGCTTCGCGTACTTCACATAGAAGTTCGCATCCGGGCAGGTGAAGGACGTAGAACCGGCGAGGTTCGCGGCCCAGTCGTGCTCGAGAACAACACGCTGACCGGCCCATGCGAGGATCGGCTGCTTGTTGGTCGGCGGAGCGGCGACCCAGTTGATCGTGATGATCTCATCCGGAGCGCCATCGATGTCGCTGCGGAGAGCCACATCTTCGGTCGACGTGATGCGAATCGTCGTCGTATCGCCAGGGCGGCAGGCGGCGTTCGTCGTCGTGACAGCGTTGCCGTCCGTCGAAGCGAAGATCTGGAAGGCGACACCCTTGTCGCTGTTGATGACCGTCACGGAGCCAGGGCCACCGTGGTTCGAAAGGACGTGGACAGCACCCGTGACCGGGTTCTCCACTCGGGCGGAACCGCAGGTGCCGCCGATGATGTACGTCTGCTTCACGCCATCGACCGCGCCACTGTAGTTGACGTGGTCGCCGAACGTGTAGTCGAGGTACGTGCGGGAAGCTGCGAGCAGCTTGCCGGCGTTGGTGCCTGCGAGAATCAGGGTGCCGGTGACGCTGACGGTGGTGCCGTCGAGGTCGGCCCTGTCCTGGCAGTTGAGGTCGGTCGAGCTGTAGTTCGCATCGCGGATGCACTCGGTCGCGGGACCGGTGATCCAGTTGTCGACTTCGCTGCTCGCAACAGTGTTGTTGCCCGGGAACGGCGACGTGACGTTGCCTGTGATCGAGACGATCCAGGTGTAGTCGATGTCGTTCCATTCCTTGATCAGCGGAGCTGTGCCGGAGAAGTAGAACACCTGGCCGGTGACGGTGTGCGTCGCGGTGATGTTCTGGCCACCCGTGCCGCCGGAGCGCCACGAGACACAGTTCGCCTGGGAATCGTTGTACGGGGCCACCTGGCCGACGCCGCTGAAGTCTTCAACGGACTTCTGGCCGCTAGGAGCCGGGCTCACCGTCGCCGAGGAACCGGCGGCGGGCGTGATCGACCAGACGATGCTGGCATCGTCGTTCAGGCCGAGGGTCGGATCGAACAGGCAGACCTTGTGCAGGGAGCCCGTCGCGTCGTCTTCGTCGTCCTGCCACGGGAGGATGCCGCCCGGGTAACCGGAAGCAGTCTCGCTGGCAACGTCGACATCGACGTGGCGGAGAACGCCTGTACCGGACGTCCCGATGATCGTCACGGAAGCCGTGCCGACGCCGTTCGGGAAGCCGCTGTTGTTCGCCGAGGTGGCGGTGTTCGTGATGACGCCGGTGGCGCCGTTCACGTTGAACTTGACGGTGAAGACGGTCGAGCTGCCCTGGGCCAGGTCCGGACCAATGCAGACGACGTCCTGCGTCGCAGCCACGTTGTTAGCATGGAGAACCGCGGCGCCACTGTTGTGGGACGCTGCGGCTGTTGCTTCGGTGCCGCGGGTCACCGTGAGGGTGTTACCGCTGACAGCCGTGACCGTCATCTTCTCGGAATCAATCGAGATGGTCTGGCCGACGACGAAGTTCGCGCCGCTGGCAACCGTGATGGAGGTCGCGCTGTTGGTGATGTTGCCCGAAAGCGTGCTCAGCGTTGCGCCAACACCGAAGCAGGTGGCCGAAGAGCCAAGTGCAACGTAGTTGGTGCTCGGCGGCAGGTCATCGAAGATCGAGACACGTGCAGCCGTCGCGTTGCCATTGTTCGTCACCGTGATCGTCGAGGTCACGACCTGGTTCTGAGCAACCGACGTCGGGTTGTTGACCTTCGTCACTGTCAGCTGGGCCGCGCTCACGTTCGTGATGGCGGTGGCCGAAGCCGAGAAGTTCGGAAGAGCAGACGACGTCAGGACAGCTGTGTTCGAAAGAACCGAGCTGTTCGGCTGGTTGAGCGAGCTCGTGGCAACCACGATCGTGATCGTCACGGAACCGAGCGAAGGCACGGTGCCGTTGCAGGTCACAACATTGGCTGCCTGCGTGCAGGAGCCGGCCGATGCGCTCGCCGAAACGAACGTCACCTGGCCACCCGGCAGGCTGTCGGTCACGGTGTACGGCGCAGTCGTCTGGCCGTTGTTCGTGACAACGATCGTGTAGGTGACGTTGCCGCCAGCCACGACCGGATCAGGAGAGTCGGTCTTCGAAATGCTGAGGACCGGATTGTTCTGGATCTGCGTGTTGCCCGTGCCCTGGACAGCGCCGGGGCAGTTCGTGCAGTCCGCAGAAGCGGTATTCGAAAGCTGCGTGCCGTTGTTGGCCGCGTTCGCCGTCACAGGGATGGCGAAGTTGACCGACGCGCCGACGCCGAGGCTTGCGATCGTGCAGGTCACAGTACCGGAGCAGTTGGCCGGGAGCGTACCCGCAACCGTCACGCCCGAAAGCGTGTCAGTGACGGTGACGTTCGTGGCGGCAACTGAACCAGTGTTCGTAACCATGATGTTCCAGGCCCAGACTTCCGCCGGGTTGGAGGAAACAGGGTTCTTGGAAGCGACCTTGGTCACGACAAGCTTCGGCGCTTGAGCCGTGAGGTCCGCGCCGTCGGTTGCGGTACCACCCGGCGTCGCCGAAACGGTCGCCGAGTTGTTGATAACCGTGCCGTCCTGGACGTTGTCGGCCGGGTCGAGCGCCACGGAGATGGTCACCGTGATCGTCGCGCCAACCGCGAGCGACGTCGAAACGACGCAGCTGTTCAGGTTGCCGGTGTTGCATGCATTGCCCGCGCCACCTACGACGTTGACAGCGGTCACGTTCAGCCGGGTGTCGATCACGTCAGAAAGGGTGATCGTACCGGCCGGCGCGCTGCCGTTGTTGCCGATGGTGAGGATGAACGACGCGGTCGAGCCAACCTCAGTGAGGTTGCCCGCTGAGCTCTTGTCGAGCGTCAGGTTGGCCGCAAGCACGTTCACGCTGGCGCTGGCGTTAGCCGGAGCCGCATTGTCCGCCGTCACAACAGCCGCGTTCGAAAGAACCGTGCCATTGGGGGTAGCGGCGCTGGTCAGCGACACCGTGATGACCGCGATACCGGTCTCACCCGGGTCGAGAACGCCGTTGAGGCAATCGTCACCGCTGGCCGTGAAGCCTGAGCCGGTGCCGGTGTTGCACGTAATACTCACGAGCGTAAGGCCCGGGGGCAGCGTGTCAACGATGTCAACGTTGTTGGCGATCGCGTTGCCGGTGTTGGTCGCGGTAATGGTGAACGTCGCGTTCTGCGTGCTGCTGATGCTGCCGCTGGACGACTTCGTGAGCGTCAGCTGAGGCATTGCAGCGGCAATCGTCGCTGCAGCGGTCAGCGGAGCGCCGCCCGGAAGCGTCGAATTGACGGTTGCGATGTTCAGGAAGCTTTGGCCTGCGGCAGGAAGCGTACCAGCGGTAAGCGCAACCGTTGCGGTGCAGGTTGCCGTAGCGCCGGCCGCAATGTTTGTCGCAGCAAGCTGAAGGGCGCCACCCACGATCGAGCAACCGGCGCCGGCTGCGTTCGTGTAGGTGAGCCCAGCCGGGGCCGGGTCATTCATCGTGACACCGGTCGCGCCTGCGGCACCGTTGTTCGTGACCGACACGGTCAACGTCACGCCACCTGCATGGCCAACCTGGCCGGCATTGAACGACTTCGACACGGTGAGGATCGGGTTGTTATCGATCGTCACGTTGCCGGAGGCGATGGTGTTGCCGGTCTCATTGGTGAAGAGATTCGCGAAGTTAACGCTGGACGACCCTTCGGCCGCAGCAGCAACTGCACGCATCGAGATCTGGCCGGTGGCGCTACCGCCAGCGGGGAGAGTCCCGCCGAACGGGCAGTTCCAAGCGTTGCCGGCAACGGCGCATCCGCCCGGGGCCTGGCCAGCCGGATGAACCTCAACAACACCACCGCCGGTGGTGAGGTCGGGGTCCGTCATCAGGACGCCGGTCAGAGGAGCCGAGCCCGTGTTAATGATCTGGAAGATCCACGAGAACGTTTCCTGCGGCACGGACGTGATCGCACTCTTGCTCGCCACCTTCGTGAACGAGACAGAGGCAACCGACGTTACCGTGATGTTCGCGGAAGCCTGGACATTGTTGCTGATGTTGCTGGCGGTCGCCACGACGGTGTTCGTCGCAACGGTGCCGTTGATCCAGTTCAGCGAAACGTTGAAGTTGACAGTGCGCGTTGCCGTGCCGCCGCCAGCCGCAAGCGTCCCAATGTTGCAGGTCACCGTCTGGCCGGCGATACCGCAGCCAGGCGCGCTGATCGGGATGATCGCGTTCGGCGTCGTGCCAACGTTGCTCGGGAACGTGTCCGTGAGCACAACGTTGTACGCGGCCTGCGTGGCATCAGTGTTGGTGACAGTCAGGTCGCAAGAACCGGCCTGTCCAGCCGCAACAGTGACATCGACGCCTGCGGCGCCCCCATTGCAGTCCTTGACAACTGTCAGCGTCGGTGTGCGGAGGTTCGAAGTGATTCCGGTCGTTTCGAGGTCCGCGTTATCGAACACATCAAGGAGCGCAAGGTTGCCCGGAATGTCCGCGGCGCCGTTCGGCTGCGGCGGAACCGTCGCGGTTACCGTGAGGGTCGCACCAACTGCTCCCTGAGGGAACAGGCAGTTGCGCGCGTTCGCGAGCGCGTTCGGGCCGACGCCACCGGCGCTACAGGTTGCGCCTGTGATGGTGAAGGTGGGCGGGATGGTGATTGAGACCGTCATGGTCCCATTCGCCCCCGTGCTAGTTGCCACGCCGGTATAAGTCAGCGTGTTGCCCCCGGTCACGTCCGCACAGTTGGCAGTTTCGCCACCAGCGCATGTGAACGACACCGTCGTCACAGTCGCTGAGGCCTGCCGTGTCTCGAACCGTGAGCCGAGGGTCGCAAAGACTGCGAAGGCGGCAAGGATCGCGATAAGCCACGCGATCTTCTTTCCGCCTACGGTCTGAGCAATTTCCTTACTCAAATGTGTTTACCTCTCCAGTCGGGTTGAGGGGCCGGGTTTGCCGGGGGCCTCTGCCAGTTGGCGGTGAAACGGGGCCTGCTGCCCCTGGACGGCGGAATTGCCGATCTCACCTGCCTGCTGCGTCGTGCGTCCCGGGCCTGCCCCTTTATCACTGGTTGAGCCGCGAGTGGCGGCAAGTTCTGTATCCGGACTCGCCCGGACAGCGGGCGAACTTCGTGGCCTTCGCCCCCTGCATCGCGCTTCCCTGGCTAAGGGTGCGCGGGGCGCGGAGGCCTTCCGTTGCTGGTGAGGTCGCCCGCTCGTCGTCCCTGCCTTCTTCCCGGCGCGGGGATGGGGCGGGTCCGGGCATTCCTCTGTGTCTGGTCGTCATCAGTGGACGTTCTTCTCGTGCATCACCCTGGTTCTTGGGAAACCACGCCGGGCCTCAACGCGAGATGGCAAATCCCTCCTGTGCGCTGGAATAGGCAAAGGGGTCAGCCCCTGCCCCGCTCAACAGAAAAGCGGGTTCCAGCGCCATTGGGCTGGAACCCGGCTGAACGGGCGAACTAAACGTGCCGGCCGCCACGCGGCCACGGCAGACGAAACTGGCCAAGCTGCCTCCCGAACACAGGGATGCCAAAAGCACCCACCATGCCTGGCGGTTCTGAAAGTAAAGCCTGCTGAACAGTACGGAAGGGCTGTTCAAGGGTCAATGCTCCACTTCCCGTACCTCGAAAAGGCACGTAACCACACGGACGGACTCCGCCCGCAGTTGCAAGAACGCTTCATTTGG
>CAYYSD010000019.1:0-29095 GCA_964474285.1 uncultured Anaerolineaceae bacterium
GACGGGCGGACGCGAGTCGAAGAAACGGGCGCGTCCGTCCGGGTCGTCGCTGGAGCAGGGCACAACGTGAATGTGGACCAGGCCGACGCTTTCGACGCGCTCGTGACGGAGTTCCTCCAGAAAGGAACGCCGGGCGCGACGCCTCAAACCAGCATGTAGAAGCGGAAGAGGTCGTGTTCGAGGGGGAGGATCTCGATATCGCGGAAGCCGGCGCCCTGAGCGTAGGTCCGCAGGGTCGAGGGCCGCATCACCGTACCCGTGCCGACCGAAGGCTTCTTCGACATGCCGTCGGGGAGACAGACGCCGAGACTGAAGCCGTAGAAGAGGCGCTCGTTGAAGTCCCCGATGGCGCCGAATTCTTCCGCCACCTTTTCGTCCATAACCACGATCGGCGCGCCCGGCCTGGCCATCCGTCGCATGCTCGCCAGGACTGAGATGGGGTCGGGCATGTCGTGGATGCACTCGAAGGCGAAGACGGCGTCGTATGAGCCTTCGAGGTCCGGGTCGCCGGCGTCGCGCAGGTGGATGTGGACGCGGCCGGCGAGGCCGGCCTCCTTCACGTTCGCATGGGCAAGCTCGACCGAGGCCTTGTCGATGTCGAAGCCATCGACGTGCACGCCCGGGTAGTGGTTGGCGATTGCGATGGACGCCCATCCGCCCCCGGGACCGATCTCGGCGACCCTGGCGCCAGGAGTCCGGAGCGCGCGTTCGACCTCCGGGATCTGCGAGAGATAGGCGGACACGAGGCTCGAAGAGAAGAAGGGGCGGTTGAAGTCCGCCTGCGCGGTCATCATGTCCGGGCCGAAGTCTTCCCAGGAGACGCCGCCGCCCTGCTTGTAGGCCTCCGCCAGTTCTGGCCCCTGGCCGGCGCTGGCGATCAGGAAGCGGCCGATGGGTGCCACAAACATCTCGCTCAGCTCGTCGACAAGCACGGCGGCATAGCCTTCCGGGAGCGTATAGCGGTGCTCATCGGAGTTGGCGCCGAGTTTGACGGTGAGAATGCCCGTGGTGGCCTGTTGTTCGAGCCACTCGCGGGCGTAGCGCTCGTTGGCGCCAGTTCGGGCGGCAAGTTCGGCAGGCGTCGCCGGGCCGTCGGCGGCCAACGAACGATACCAGCCGAGTTTTTCTCCCAGGTAGACCGCGAGGAGGTCCATCGCGCCGAGGGCGGATTCGAGGAGCCGGCCAGCCAGTTCTTCGGGGGATGCTTGCGGGTTCTCAGTCATTGATGGAACTCCGGGTGTATCTCGTGCGTTAGTCCATCATAGTGACCAGCGGTTACATCCAGATCCTTCGCATTCGCCATCGGAATCTCCCGCTTTTGTGTGGCGCGCGGAAGGACCGGATCGGCGATGAATCTACGCGATCCCTGATACGCTGTCGGACGTGGCAATGCTGGTGACCGACGCACTGACCAAGCGATACCCGAGCGTGACCGCGTTGGACGCACTGACCATTGAGGTGGAGCCCGGGATCATCGGGCTTGTGGGAGCGAACGGAGCGGGCAAAAGCACGCTCCTCAAGATCCTGCTTGGGCTCATCCCGGCGACGAGCGGGCATGCCCGCCTGTTCGACCTGGATGTCGTGTCGCAAGGGACGGACCTGCGCCAGTTCGTGGGCTACATGCCGGAGCACGACTGCTTGCCCGGCGACATGACGGCGACGGACTTCGTGAGCCACATGGCGCAGATGAACGGCCTGCCACGGGCGCACGCGCGCGAACGGACGGCTGAGACACTGCGGCATGTGGGATTGTTCGAAGAGCGGTATCGCGAGATCCGCGGCTATTCCACGGGCATGAAGCAACGGGTGAAACTGGCGCAGGCGCTTGTCCACGATCCGCGGCTGATGCTGCTGGACGAACCAACGAACGGACTGGATCCCGCCGGGCGGGACGACATGCTCGACCTTGTGCGCAGAACCGGGAAAGAGTTCGGCATTTCGATCATTATGTCGTCGCACCTGCTCGGCGAAATCGAACGCGTTTGCGAACATCTCATCGTGATCGACGGTGGCCGGCTCGTGCGTTCGGGCCTCATTGGCAGCTTCACGGAGACAACGGGCACCCTCGCGGTGGAAGTGGACGGGGAGACCCCGGCATTCGCAGAGCGACTGCGCGGGCAGGGCCTGGAAGTGGTGGAAGACGGCCGGGTAGTGCTCGTCGGGCTCGATGGGCAGCGGCCCTATGACCTGATCCGCGACGCGGCGGACGACCTCGGGGTGGGCCTGGTGCGACTCGAACAGCGGCGGGCGACGTTGGAGGACCTGTTCCGCGATCCCGGACCGGAGGACACTCGTGCAGCCGTCTGAGCGAAATGGCGCAGCCGCGGCGGGCAACATCTACGACCTCGGCTACCGGCGCTACGACGGGCCGCGGCTGGGGCGCGCTTATGCAGTGACGCAGCTCTACCTGCACAGCCTGCGAGCGATCTTCGGCATCGGGCGGCGGAATTCGAGCAAGATCATCCCGGTCGGGCTGGCGATCATCACCCTCATTCCGGCCGTGATACAGCTGGGTATCGCGGCACTCCTCGATGACTTCGTGGAGGTGTACACGGCGGAGAACTACTACGGATACATCCAGTGGCCGCTGGCGCTGTTCGTCGCGGCAGTGGCGCCGGAGGTGGTTGGGCGGGACCAGCGCAACCACGTGCTCACGCTCTACTTCAGCCGGTCGCTGAACCGCGCGGACTACGCCATGGCCAAGCTGGCGGCGACGACAACCGCGCTGGCACTGCTCACCCTCGGGCCTCAGCTGGTGCTGTTCATCGGGCGGGCGCTGGCGAGCGACGACATCCCGGAGTTCCTCGGTGACAACTGGACTGACCTGCCGAAACTGGCGGCCGCGGGTCTGTTCCTGTCGCTGTTCATGGCTGGCGTGAGCATCGCCATATCTTCGCAGACGGCCCGGCGAGCCTACGCGACGGGCGCGATCCTCGCCTATTGGGCGATCACCACGACGATTGCGGCGGTCACCCTGGACATCACCCGCGACAGTGCGCTGGAAAAGTACACGCTGCTCATCAGCGGGTTCCACGTGATGCGGGGCGTGACCTTCTGGGTGTTCGATGTGACACCAGAACTGGGCGAGAGCGGCGAGAGCGAAGGCCCCGGCGGCGACCTCGTCCTCGCCGGGTTGGACCTCTACTGGTACGCGGTGGTGGCGGCGGTATGCATCGCATTGACCTTCTGGGTCGTGCTGCGGCGCTACCGGCGGATAGCGGCATGACGGTGGTTCAGAGCGACGCCGCGGTCATGACTTCAGAGGCGGCCCCGAACGCCCCACTGGAGATTTCAAGCGTTTCCAAGTGGTACGGGAACCTGGTTGCCGTGAACGACATCTCGTTCGCGCTTGGGCCGGGGATCCACGGGCTGCTGGGCCCGAACGGGGCGGGCAAGTCCACGCTGCTGCACATGATGGCCGGGTTTCTGCGGCCGTCCTCCGGCACGGTGAAGGTGTTTGGCCGTTCCAGCTGGCAGAACCCTGATATGTACAACCGGGTTGGGCTCGTGCCGGAGCGGGAGTCCGTCTATTCGTTCCTGACCGGCCGGGAGTTCGTGGAACTCTCGGCGAAGCTTCACAACCTGCCCGACCCGGCGGGAGCGGCGGCAAAGGCAATCCACCAGGTGGATCTCGAATTCGCGCAGGACCGGCAGTGCGGCGGCTATTCGAAGGGGATGAAGCAGCGCGTGAAAGTGGCGGCGGCAATCGTGCACGAGCCGGAAGTGCTGCTGCTGGACGAGCCATTCAACGGGGCGGACCCCCGTCAGCGGCTGCACATGATGACCATGTTGCGGCAGATGGCGCGCGACGGCAGCACAATTGTGTTCTCTTCGCACATCCTCGAGGAAGTAGAGCGGCTGGCGGAGAATGTGCTCGTAATCGTCTCGGGGCGGCTGGCGGCATCCGGGGACTTCCGCGAAATCCGGCGGCTGATGACGGACCGTCCGCACACCTTCCGCATCCGGGCGAGCGACAACCGCCGGTTGGGGGCGGCGCTGATGACCGACCCGGCCGTCTTCGGGGTGGAGCTCAGCGACGATTGGGTGACGGTGAGCACATCGGACTTCGCGGCGTTCACGCTCGCTGTGCCGCGCGTCGCGCGTCGCGAGGGCGTAACGATGTTCGAACTGCGGCCGACCGACGAATCGCTGGAGAGCGTGTTCTCCTACCTGGTGAAGCGGTGACGCGTATCATCTACATGCTCACGTTGCGACAGCTGGCAGGGCAGCGGCGAACGCTGCTGATGCTGCTGTTCGCGGCGTTGCCGATCCTCGTTGCGATCCTCTACCGGGCAAGTTCCAACGACGACTTCCCGGTCCGGTTCGCTGCCAACGGGCTCGGGAACGGGATGGTCATCGCCATCGTGCTGCCGCTGACATCGCTCATCTTCGGGACGGCGGCACTGGGGGCGGAGATCGAGGACGGCACGGCGGTCTATCTCCTGGCGAAGCCGATCGCGCGATGGCAGATCGTGGTGCCGAAGCTGCTGGCCGCGTGGACGGCATCGGGCCTGCTGGTCATCGGCGCCATGGGGATCGGGGGCGCGATCACGCTCATCGGCGAAGATGGCCAGGGCGTGCTGCCGGCGTTCGTGATTGCGAGCGTATTGGGGGCGTTCGTTTACAGCGCCCTCTTCCTGATGCTCAGTGTGCTCACGAGCCGCGCGCTCATCATCGGGCTTGTGTATGTGTTCCTCTGGGAAGCGGTGATAACGGGGCTCTTCGAAGGGACGCGGCTGCTGAGCGTGCGGCACGCGACGCTGGGCATCGCAGACGCGCTTTCAGACACATCGCGCCGGACATTCGAAGCGAGCCTGGGCGGTGCAACCTCGCTCGGTATCCTGGTGATCCTGAGCGTGTTCGCCCTGTTCTTCGCGATCCGGCGCCTGCGGGCGTTCGAAATCGGCGAATCGACTTAGCGGGCGAGCGAGCAGCGGGTTCAGGCGGCGCGCACTTCTGTCGATCACCACCGGGTGAAGAGTTCACACATCCTTGGCGTGTGCGTTGTGGTGGCCGGGGCCGCGGCGTATCTGAGTTCGCAGAACGGCGGGGCCAGCGCTCCGCCTGCGACGCCGGCCGAGAGCCACGTAGCGCCTTCCAAAAAGGTGACCCCATCCCCATCCGAGGTGGTGACACCCAAGGCATCGCCGAGCACCCGAGCGCCACTACCCATCCCGAGCGCCACGCCGACGAAGGTCCGGATCGCCGTGCGGGAACTGTTCCCGGGCGGAGCCCCTTCGGGCGGGAACAGGGGCGGGCCGCCTGCGCCGCCGCCGATCGCGACGCCGACGGACGCACCCTCCCCGGCGACCGAGACGCCTTCGCCGGAGGAATCTCCCACTCCGGCTCCCACAGGTTCGCCGGCACCGAGCGGCACTCCCACGCCGAGCGCGACGCCTTCACCAACCCCGGCGGCGACGCCAACGCCCATCCCCACGCCACCGACTCCACCGCCGCTGCCGACGCTCACCCCGACGCCGGACAGCGAGTTCCCGGGGCCGCCGCCGGTGCCGACTTCGCCCGGCGGAGGACCGGGCAACGAATTCCCCACGCCTCCGCCGCTACCGACTCTGCCTTCCTAGGCGGCCGGGGCGCAGATTCAGGGAATGGACGCGTCGAAATCGCGCCCGATGTGTCCCGCCTCGATGAGCCGCTGATACTCGGCGTCGTCGACACCGAGAAGCTGTTTGTAGACGTATTCGTTGTCCTGTCCGAGCGCGACGGAGGGTCTGCGCACGCCCATCGGCGTTTCTGAAAAGCGGAAGAGCGGTGTATTGAAGCGAAAGGGCCCGAGGCCATCGAAGAGCATCTGCGGCTGGTGGAGCCCGCGTGCCTTTGCGTGGGGGTCATCGAAGGCGCGCGCGCCATCAACGACGGGCGCGGCGGTGACGCCCGCCGCCTGCAACCGATCGAAGAGTTCGTAGTCGCCGAACGCGCATGTCCAGGCGGCGATGCCGGCGTCGATGGCATCGTGAGCGGCGCGACGGCCAGCCTCTGTTTCGTAGCCGGGGTTCATGGCCCAGGCGGGTTCGCCCATCGTCTTGCGGAGGGCGCGCCACTCGTCATCATCGGCGACTGTGATGGCGATCCAGCGATCGCCGGCTTCGGAGCGGGGACCTTCGTCGCGGCAGGGGTAGACTCCCTGGGGCGCGCGCCCATACATCGAACGATTGCCGAGGCGCTCCGGGACGCGCCCGTTGAGTTCGTACTCCATGAAGGCCTGGGCGAGCATGGCGGAGGCGTTCTCGGCCTGGCCGATCTCGATGAGCTGCCCTTCGCCGGTACGGTTCCTGTGCCAGACGGCCATCATGACCGCGAGGGCCGCCTGCGCGCCGGCCAAATAGTCACCGGAGAAGATCGGGGAGTTGTAGGAGGGGTCGAGGTCGGGGTAGCCGCGAAGGAGCGTGTGGCCCATGACGCTCTCCAGGTGCACGCCGAGGGCGCGGGCCTGGTTGTATGGCCCGGTGGAGCCGTAGGCGGGGATGCGCACCATGATGATGTCTTCGCGGAACTGGCGAAGCCAGTCATAGGTGATGCCGAGGCCTTCCATGGTCTCCGTGGCGTTGTTCTCGACGATGGCGTCGGTCTGAGCGACGACGCGGCCGAAGATGGCCTTGCCTTCATCGGTGCGAAGGTCCACCGTGAAGCTTTTCTTGTTGCGGAAGAGTTGGACGAAGGTGGGGTTGTAGTTCCATGGCCGCGGACCGGGTTCGTTGTTCGGAAGGCCGCCGGCCGCGGGGGCAAGGCGCGCGAGCATCTCCTTGGTGGGGTGGGCGATGTTGCCCCTGGTCATCGGTTGCATCAGGTTGATGTTTTCCGACTTGAGCACTTCGGCGCCGAGGTCTCCCAGGAGCATGGTGGCGAAAGGACCGGCCCAGACAACGCAGAGATCGATGACACGAATGCCTTCAAGCGGCAGGCGCTTCGGTTCGGAAGGCCGTGGACGGAATCCTGGAGGCTGCTGCTTGGCAACGGCGGCACGGATTGCCGGGCCATGTTCGTTCAGCAGCGGCGCCGGGCGACGGATGGACCACGGCGACTTCGGCATCGTGAATGGGCGCCCCGGGATTTCAACATCGCCGAGGGCCTTGTGGTTCACGGTGGTCCAGAAGCCACGGTCGCGGAAGTGCGCATCGACTTTGATCTCGGAGACATCGAAGAGCGGGCCGCAGAGCACACGAGCTTCGCGGGCGGCAGCCCAGATTTCGCGCTTGGTGTGTTCTGCGAGCCAGACGTAGAAGTGACCTTCGAGCTCTGAGACGTTTTCCGGATCGAGGAGGGCGCCTTTGACGTACCAGCGGGGGTCGTCGAGCCACGCGGGGTTGCCGAGCATCTTTGCAAAGCGGTCCATGCGCTGCGAGGCGGCGGAGAATTCGACGAAGCCATCGGCGCAGGGGTAGACGCCGGTGAGCGCCGGGCGGGCATGGCGCGAAGTCCGAACGGTCTTCCGCCCGGAGAATTCGTAGGAGATGGTGCTGACGTGCCGGCGATCGGCGCCGAGGAAGTGGCTATCGGCGATCGAGAAATCGACCTGCTGCCCGATGCCCTGCTCCTTGCTCGCGAGGATGGCGGCGAAAATGGCGGCGGACGCTGCCGAACCAGATTCGACAAGGGAGGCGGTCCCGAACATGCCGACAGGCTCGCGCTCTTCGATGCCCATGGAGTGCATCTCGCCGGCCTGGGCATAGAGCGTGAGTTCGGAGCCCCTGTAGTCCCGGTAGGGGCCTGTCTGCCCGTAGTTGGTGATTGAGATCAGGGGCAAATCGGGCCGGCGGGCGTGGAGGACTGGCCAGCCGAGGTGCCAGGCATCCATCGTGCCCGGGGCGAAGCTTTCGACCACGGCATCAGCGTGATCGACGAGCCCGAGGAAGACCTCCCGGTCGTCCGGGTTCGCGAGATCGAGTTCGATCGAGCGCTTGTTGGTGTTGAAGTAGAAGAAGGTGCCGCTATTTTCCGGGTTCGGAACGTCGCCGGGAAACGGGCCGAGGCGGCGGGCCGGGTCGCCACCTGGGCGCTCAACCTTGATGACATCAGCTCCGTAATCGGCCAGGAGCTTGGTGGCGTAGGGTCCGGCGATGTTTTCTGAGAGGTCGACAATAGTGATGCCATCGAGCGGGCCGGGCATGGGGCCTCCGGTGGTAGCGAGTGCGTGCCGCGGGGAGCCATCGACTGCTTCAATCGCAGCGATGCGGCGGGAGCGCATGGTAGCACAGGCGAGGGCGCCGTCCTCCGTAAAGCCTCGGTGTACTTCCGCCGGTTCCACCGCCATTCGACACGATCTGGAGGTCCATCCGGCCCTCGTCGCGGAATCAACGCACGCGTAAGATTGTGATGTGAAGCACAAACTGGTCAGCGTGGCCATAGTGGCCGCGGTTCTGCTTGGAGCGGCCGGAGCCGCTTCGTGCAGCCAGGGTGGCGACACCCTCAAGGTGGAAGACGTGGAGTGGCGGGGGGCGAAGGTGAATCCTCCGTATGAGAAACCGCTCGATACCATCAAGGACACGTCCGGCGAGCCGTTCAACATTCGCCAGGAGACCAAAGACAAAGTCACCCTCCTATACATCGGATACACCCACTGCCCCGATATCTGTCCGGTCCACGTCCACGATGTGAACGCAGCGCTGCAGCGGATCGATGCGGACGTGGCGGAGCAGGTGCAGTTCGTCTTCCTGACGGCGGACCCGGACCGGGACACGGGACCGGTCCTGCGGGAATGGTTGGACCACTTCAACACCGGGTTCGTGGGCCTGGTGCCGACGCAGGAGGAGCTGGCGGGAGTCATCCGGGGCCTGGGCATGAACTTCCCGGCGAAGACGGACATCGGGAACGGTAACTACACGGTGAGCCACGCGGCCTACGTCATCGCGTTCACGAAGGACGGCTTCGGGGGACTCGTCTATCCCACGGGTATGACGATCGATGACTGGGTGCACGACCTGCCGCTGCTTGTGAAGGCCCGCAAATGAAAGTCTTGAAGTTCGTGGCGCCGGTCCTGGTCATTCTGCTGTCCGGGGCTTCCGCTGCGGCCTTCCGCTGGCTTCCCAGCGGAAGGCCGGACAGTTCGCGCGACGCTTCGGCACAGACGCTTGACCGGTCCGAGCTCACCGAGTGTGACCTTGAGCGCGACGCGGACGGCGGCCAGCACCCCTCCGAATTCCTGGGACAATGACGACCGCCACCTCCGGCTCCCGTTGGATTGCGCTGGGTCCGCGCCTGATGCTGGCCGCCCTTGTGCCGGCCCTGACGTACATGGGCCACTGGCCAAGTGAGATTCCGGTGCCTGGAACGTCGTATTACATTGGTCATCCACGGACGCTTCAGTCCCGGAGTGACGCGGTGAGCGCTGCGCACGAACATGCGCAGCACTGTCATGGCGATGCCTCATCCTGCAGCGACGTCCCGGCCAGCGGGGGCGCGACAACGCTTGCGATTCTCGCCGCTGCGGCGGGGCTGGCTGGCATGCTGGTACCGCTCAGGTTCGCTTCCCGCAGGTCATCACTTTCGCGCCTGAAGGGGCTGCGCTTTGGCCCTCAGCCTCCACCTCCCCGCTCCGGCCGGCGCGCGCTCGTACCGGTATCCCGGCTTACCCCGGTCTGACTTCGCGCAACGCTCATTCGCGTGCGCGCAAGCCTGAAAGGTTTTCCCATGAATGTTCGTTCCTTCCGCCGCAAAGCGGGCGTTCTCTGCGTGTTCGCCTCGCTTGCACTTCTCGCCTTCGCGGCATCCGCCTGTAGTGATGATGACGACGCCGCCGCCACGACGCCCACGGTGGCGGCCCCCTCGTCGACCGCCGCCGCGACGGCGTCAACACTGACGATTACCGATGTCTCGGCCCGAGCGACGACGAACGACGTTTCGGCTGTGTACTTCACGGTGAAGAACACCGGTGTGGCGGACAAACTGGTCAAGGCATCTACGACGGTGACGACGAACGTGCAGCTGCATGAAACCGTGACCGAGGGCGGGACTTCGCGCATGCAGCAGGTGCCGGGGTTCGATGTGCCCCCGAACGGCGAACTTGTGCTGAAGCCCGGCGGATTCCACGTGATGCTGCTGGACCTGAAGGCGCCGCTCGTCGAGGGGCAGAGCCTTGAGGTGAAGCTCACGTTTGAAAAGGCGGGCGTGGTCACCATCGCGGCGCCGATCAGGCAACCGGGAAGTTCTTCGGGGATGGGCATGAATGGCGGCATGGGCTCGGGTATGGCCACGCCGACGAAGATGCCCTGAACCCGGGCCTTGAGCGCTTGGGGCGAACCTACGCGAGAATCCGCGGATGACTGACGGTCCCACATCCGAAGGCCCGCCTGTCCCTTCGTTGCGCCGGACGCTGAGTTACTGGGAAGTGACGGCGTCCGGCGTCGGCATCATTGTCGGCGCCGGCATCTATGTGCTCGTGGGCGAAGCGACAGCAGCGGCCGGGGCGACGGTGTGGATGTCATTCGTGGCGGCCGGTGTTCTCAGTGTCCTGACGGCCCTGAGCTACGCAGAGCTTTCTTCCGCATTCCCGCGGGCGAGCGCCGAGTTTGAGTTCACGCGGCAGGCGGTGAAGGCACCCTGGGTCTCGTTCGTCGTCGGATGGGTCATGATCGCCGGGCTTTCGGTGGGAGCGGCGGCGGTTTCGCTCGGGTTTGCGAGCTATGTACGGATCTACTTCGACATCCCGGCGGTCCCGATCGCCCTCGGGCTCTTGGCCGTGGTCTCGAGCCTGGCGCTCAGCGGGATCGAGAACTCGGCACGGGCGACGGTGCTGTTGAGCCTCGTCCAGGTCGGGGGACTGGTCCTGATCATCGCGACAGGGGCTTCGCACGCAGGCGACGTGAACCTGTTGGAGGGTCCGGGGCCCGCCGGAGTGCTCGCGGGGGCGGCGCTCGTATTCTTCGCGTTCCTCGGGTTCGACGAGGTGATCACGCTCTCGGACGAGACCGAGAACCCGTCCCGGACGATCCCGCTGGCGCTGTTCACTGCACTGGGCATCTCGACTGTGCTCTACGTGCTTGTCGCAGTGGTCGCGGTGAGCGTAGTGGGCCCGGACACGCTGGCGACGTCCTCGACGCCGTTGGCGGATGTGATGGCGGCATCGCTCGGTGGAGCAAGCGACGAGGTCGTTGCGGTGATCGCGATGTTGGCTACTACGAACACCACCCTGCTGATGGTGACGGCGGCATCGCGGATGATTTACGGGATGGCGCAGGTGGGCGCACTGCCTCGTAGTCTCGCGAGCGTGAGCCGGAACAGCCGTGTGCCATGGCTTGGCGTGCTCTGGGCGGCTGCAATCGCGGCCGGGTTCACGCTGTCCGGGGACATCGGGCGAGTAGCGGGGGTCACGGACTCCGCAGTGTATTTCGTGTTCCTGTCGGTAAACCTGACCGTGATCGCGCTGCGATACCGAAGGCCGGACATCGCACGGCCATTTCGGATCCCGTGGAATATCGGCAGAGTGCCAGTGCCGGCCGTCCTTGGCCTTGGAGCGACGGGGCTCATGATGTCGCAACTCGAGAGAGACTCGCTGGCAGTCGGCGGGGTTGTGATGGCCGTGGGGCTGGTGGTGGGGTACGGGTTCCATCTGCTCGACGCCGGGCAGGCGCGGCCGCAGTAGACCGGGGTGCCACAGTTGGGCAGGATCGGTTTACTATCGCTTGTCTGACGGAGGAACCGATGACCACCACAGCCCCACCCGGCCTGCTCGAAGCTGTTCGTGGGCTGGGCCCGACGATTCGTGAGCGTGCTCCGGAGATCGACCGCGAGCGCCGGGTTCCGCAGGAAATTATCGAGGCGATGCTGGACGCGCGCCTGTTCCACATGTACATCCCGGCGGACCGCGGCGGGGACGAAGTCGACCCGGTGGTGGCTGCGCAGGTTATCGAGGAGGTGTCGTCGTTCGATGGCTCCGCCGGCTGGTGCGTGATGATCGGAGGGCAGAACGCGGCGTTTGCAGGTTTCTTGTCGGCCGAGGCGGCGCGGGCGGTCTATGGACCGCGCGACATTGTCTGCGGGACCGCCCGACCGATCGGCCGGGCGGTATGGACGACATCGCCGGCCGAAGGCTACATCGTCTCGGGACGGTGGCCGTTCGCGAGCGGGAGCAGTCACGCCACGTGGTTCGGCGGCGAATGCGTCGTGTATGACGGCGACCAACCGCGCAAGAACGCTGCGGGCGAGGACGTGACCCGGCTGACGATGGTGCCCCGCGAACAGGTGACCATACACGACGTGTGGGACACCACCGGGCTCCGGGGTACGGCGAGCAACGACTTCAGTATCGACGGGGTGTTCGTTCCGGCGGAGCGTGGGTTCCAGATGATCGAGGATCCGGCGCAGAGCACGGCGCCGCTTTACAGGGCGGTCCCGCTGGTGTTCATGAACCACGGAAGCCAATCTCTGGGCGTGGCGCGGGGGGCGCTGGCCGAGGCGCGCGCGATGTTGGCCGCGAAGCAGGGCTGGGGAGGACAGCCGCTGACGGCGCTCCTCCGCATGCAGTCGGTCATCGCGGAGGCCACGGTCCTCGTGGAATCGGCGCGGTCGTATCTCTATGGCACGGCGCGCGAGTTATGGGAGGCGGTGCAGGAGGGGGGCCAGGGAACTGCGCTTCAGCGTGCGCGAGTGCGCCTCGCGACCAGCCATTCGACGCGGGCGAGCATCCAGGCGGTGGACCTGCTCTACCAGGCGCTGGCAACTTCGGCGATCATGCGCGCGAACCCGCTGGAACGGCGGTTTCGCGACATCCATACGGCGGGCGCGCACGTGATGATCGGGCAGATGACCTATGAGGCTGCCGGCCGGGTGGAGCTGGGGCTGAATCCGGAGTTCCCGTTCTTCTAGATCCGGCGCCGCGGTGGCATGGACCGTGTTCGTGAAGCGAAAACCGCGCGCAGCGCGCCGGAGGTTATTGGCGCGTGCTGAGGAGGAAGGCGTAGCTCGTTCCGTTGAAGAGGACGTGGAAGATGATGCTGTCCCAGAGGGAGCCCCGTGACCAGAAGAGCCAGGCCATGACGATGCCGAGCCCGGTGAAGGGAATGACGCTGCCCGGGTCGAAGTGGACCAGCGCGAAGAGTCCGCCGGAGAGGAGAGCGGCCGGCCAGAAACCCCACTTGCTGAAGCCTCCGAAAACGAAACCGCGGAAGAACATCTCTTCGCCGGCCGGGGCCGCGAGGACAGCGACGACGCCGGCCATCGCGAGAGCCAGGTTGTCCCGGGCGACGCCGTTCGGGAGGGTGCTGTTGGGGATCAGCGGCCCGATGCCGACGGCTTCAGCGATGAGCGCGTAGACGACGATGCCGGTGTAACAGCCGATGACCGCGAGGACGGGGCGCCAGATCCCGGACCACCGGTAGCGGTTGAGGCCGAGGGTGCGCATGGCGGCGCCGAAATCGAGGCCGGTGCCGATCCCGGCGATGGCGATGAGCGCGGCTTCGAAGAAGAGACCAACCGCGAGACCTATCTGGATGGTCTCGATGTCGGCAAGGAGCTCGGGCGGCTGGGGGAGTTCAGCGGCCCCGCTGGCGGCGGCTTCGAGACGGGCATCGGCATAGGCGGCGATATCGAGCATCTGTTCGAGAAGGTCGCCGGAATCTTCGGAGCGAACGCCCTGGCCGGTGGCGATGATGAGGACCACCACGAGCGCGTTGGTGAACGCGAACGCGCCGAGCGTGGCGAGAAGCCCGAAGGCGACGCGGCGCGGCCCCCAGGGGTAGCGCTGGTTCGATACTGCCGGGACGGGATCAGTCATCGACCGAGACCGCAATCTCCCGCGGGTATCGCAGGCCGAGCGATGGGATGCGAAGCACGGGAATCAGAGGGTGACGCCGAGGGCCGCGGCGACGGTGTGCATGTCCTTATCGCCGCGGCCGCTGAGGCCCACGAGGATGTCGGTGTCCTTCGAGAGCGCCGGGGCGAGCTGCATCGCGTGGTAGATGGCGTGAGAAGGTTCGAGGGCGGGGATGATGCCTTCGAGGCGGGTCATCGACTGGAAGCCTTCGAGCGCCTGTCTGTCGTCGACGGCGACGTATTCGGCGCGTTCGCTGGTCTTGAGCCATGAATGCTCGGGGCCGACTCCGGGGTAATCGAGGCCGGCGGAGATGCTGTGCGTTTCCAGGATCTGCCCGTTCGCATCCTGCAGGAGGTAGGTGCGGGTGCCATGGAGGACCCCAGGGCGGCCGGCGACGAGCGTGGCCGAATGGCGCCCGGTGCCCACGCCTTCGCCGGCGGCCTCGACGCCGATCAGGCGGGTCGGGTCGTCCAGGAGGGGGTGGAAGAGGCCGATGGCGTTGCTGCCACCACCGACGCAGGCGATGGCGACATCGGCGAGCTTGCCCGCCTGTTCGAGCATCTGTGACCGGGCTTCCTTGCCGATGACCGACTGGAAGTCGCGCACGATGGTGGGGAAGGGATGGGGGCCGATGGCGGAACCAATGATGTAATGGGTGGTCTCGACGTTCGTGACCCAATCGCGCATGGCTTCGTTGATGGCGTCCTTGAGCGTCTTGCTACCGGTTTCGACCGGGACAAGCGTGGCTCCGAGCATCTTCATCCGAAAGGCGTTGAGCGATTGGCGGCGGATGTCTTCGCTGCCCATGTAGACGACGCACTCCATATCCATCATGGCGCAGACGGTGGCGGTGGCGACGCCGTGCTGGCCGGCGCCGGTCTCGGCGATGATGCGGCGCTTGCCCAGGCGTTTCGCGAGCAAGGCCTGGCCGAGGGCGTTGTTGATCTTGTGGGCGCCGGTGTGGGCGAGGTCTTCGCGCTTGAACCAGATGCGGGCGCCGCCGCACTCGCGGGTCATGCGCTCGGCGAAGTAGAGGGGTGTGGCGCGGCCGACGTAGTGCTCGAGGAGGAAGTCGAGTTCGGCCTGGAAAGCGGGATCGCGACGGGCCTCGTCGTAGGCGACCTCGAGGTCTTCGTGCGCGCCGACGAGGGTCTCGGGGACATAGCGCCCGCCGAATTCGCCGAACCGAGGTGTGAGTTCCGCAACCGACATTACTTTGCCCCTTTGACCGCGCGAATGAACGCGCGCACTTTTTCGATGTCCTTGGTTCCGCCCGTCTCGACGCCGCTCGAAACGTCCACGGCCCATGGTCGCACGGTTGCGACGGCGTCGGCGACGTTTTCGGGGGTCAGGCCACCAGCGAGCATCAGCGGAATGCGCGGCTGGACTTCGGCGGCCACAGACCAATCGAAGGCAAGGCCTGTACCACCCTTCGCCTCTGTGCCGCCGGTGTCGAGGAGGATGCCCGCCGACACGCCGGGGACCGCCGCGTCGAAGACGTCGTCAGCAGACTGCCCGGGTGCGACGTGGATAGCACGGATGACCGGGCGGTTCACCTTCGCGACGAAGGCGTCGTCTTCGCCGCCCGAGAGCTGGACGAGGTCGAGGCCGGCTGCTTCGGCGATATCGTTGATGTCCTGGATGGGTTGCCCGGCGAAGACGCCGACGATGAGGGGCCTCCAGCGGGCGACGCTGTCGTCGATGGCCTCGTTCCAGGCGCTGAACCAGGTGCGGGCGGAGACCTCTCCGCGGGCCGGACCTTCGAAGGCGGCAGGCCCCGGCATGCGCCGGACTCCGGCGAGGGCCTCGCAGATGTCGTGGCATTCCTGCGGGGTGACGCGGCGGCGGGACTCCGCGAACATCAGGCCGATGAAGTCGGCGCCAGCTTTCACCGCTTCGACGGCCGTGGCGGCATCGCGGAGACCGCAGATCTTGACGCGGGTCATGGGCGGACCTCCGAGATGTGGGTGGATTCCTGGCGCCAGACCTCAGTGGCCTGTAAGCGGTCGTCGCGGGGAGACAAGGCGAGCTGGCGGAGATAGGCGATCGCTTCGCCGACGAGGGCGGGCAAGGGATGGGTCGTGTCGAGGGTGAGGCGCTGGCAGTCGGGGTTGTACATGCCGGGGCGCATGGGGCCAAGATCGCGTTGCGCGGGGTTGCTTTCGAGGCGCGAGCGAGTCGCGAGACGGTGGTCGAGCACGTCGTCGGGGCAGATGGTCTCGAGCATGGCCCAGGTGGCGCCGGCGCTCGCGGCGATGCTGCGGGTGGTGTGTTCGATGATGGGCCAGAAGCAGGGGCTGCCCATGATGACGTCGTGCCCATCGGCCAGGAACTGCCCGGCCTGAGCATACATGACCGCGTAGGACCAGGCGCCCACGTCCGCGAACGCGCCACCGGTGCGGATAAGGGCAGAAGCGATGACGTCCTTGTCGATGACGGTGGCGGGAAGCGCGGCCCCGAGGGCGCGGGCGAGGGTGGTCTTGCCGCTGCCCGGGTGGCCATGCATCTGGACGAGCAGCCGGGTCACCGGGAGGCGCCGGTGAGTTCGCGGACTTTGGCGGCGGGATCTTCAGCGCGCATGAGGGCTTCGCCGACAAGAACGGCGCTGGCGCCAACGGCCGCGAAGTGTTCGACATCGGCGCGGGTGGCGATGCCGCTGAGGGCGGCAAGCAGTGTGCCTTGAGGGACCATGCCGGCCAGGCGATCGGTCGTTCCGAGATCGACGTTGAAGTCACGGAGATCGCGGTTGTTGACGCCGATTAGAGTCGCACCGGCAGCGATGGCGCGCTCCATCTCGGCGGCGTTGTTCACTTCGACCAGGGGTTCCATCCGCATTGAGCGGGAGCATTCAATCAGGCCGCGCAGCCAGGCGTCATCCAGGGAGGCGACGATGAGGAGGAGGGAATCGGCGCCATAGGCACGCGCTTCCATGACCTGGTATTCGTCGATGATGAAGTCCTTGCGGAGGATGCCGGGGCGGCGGGATTCGAGGGCATCCACCTTTCTGCGGGCGGCGAGCATGTCGTCGAGGGTGCCTTTAAACCAGGTCGGCTCGGTGAGAACGCTGATGCCGGCGGCGCCGGCACGGGCGTAGGTGAGAGCCTGTTCGCCGGCGTCGATGCCGGGAGCGATGTCGCCCTTGCTGGGCGAGGCACGCTTCACCTCGGCGATGAGCGCCATTGGTGCGGCCGCCCGGAGCCGGGCGACGAAATCGATAGGCGCCGGGGCCACACGGATGCGCTCCTGGAGCACCGTGAAGGGCATCTCCCGGCGTGCAGCGGCCACGTCTTCGCGGCGGCGGGCGACGATCGTGTCGAGGATGGTGGCCTCAGCCATTCGCCGGCACCTGCGTGAGCGCGATGTAGCGTTCGAGAACGGACCTGGCACGTCCGCTGGCGATGCTTTCGCGGGCAAGCGCGACACCGGACGGGAGGTCAGCAACCGCGCCGGCGACCAGCGCACCGAGGGCGGCGTTGGCGAGCACAAAATCGAGCACGGGGCCTTGCTTGCCATCGAAGAGGGCGCGCATGGCGTCCGCGTTTTCCGCCGGAGAGCCACCGAGCACGTCGCTCAGCGGGTGGGCGGGAAGTCCGAAGCTCGCGGGGTCGATCTGACGTTGGACAACCGCGCCTCCTTCGAGTTCCCAGGTGGTGGTCGGGCCTGCCGGGCTGACTTCGTCGAGGCCTTCGGCAGAGTGAATGATCTTGAACGAGGCAAGCCCGCGAATGCGGAAGGCGTCGGCGACGAGGGGACCGAGCGACGACGCGCCAACTCCAACGAGCATTGCGCGAGGTCGGGCAGGATTCGAAAGCGGACCGAGGGCGTTGAAGATGGTGCGGATGCCGACTTCGCGACGGGGCGGGCCGACATGCCGGAAGGCAGGGTGATAGCGCTGAGCAAAGAGGAAGCAGAAGCCGCAGTCTTCGATAATGGCGGCGGCCCGTTCGCCGGAGATATCCAGGTTCGCGCCGAGGGCTTCGAGGACATCGGCGCTGCCGCACTTCGAGGAGGCGGCGCGATTACCGTGCTTCGCCACGCGCAGGCCTGCACCGGCGAGGGTGATGGCGGCGGCCGTGGAGACGTTGAAGGTATCGAGGCCGTCTCCGCCGGTACCAACGACATCGATGACGTTGCCGACCGGGACGCGTTCGGCGTGGCGCTCCGTCACGTCGAGGCAGGCAGCGAGAATCTCAGGTGTCTCTCCGGACATCCGGAGAGCCGTGAGAAAGGCTCCAACCTGGGCCGGGGTGGCGTTGCCCTGCATGATCTCTTCGAGCGCAGCCGCAGCCTGGGGGCCGGAGAGGGAGCGCCCTTCGACGAGCGACTTGATGGCTTCCTGGACGCTCATTCGCGCTTACCTCCCTTCATGGCGAGGAAGTTGCGGAGGAGGTCCTTGCCGTGTTCCGTCACGATCGACTCCGGATGGAACTGGACGCCTTCGACGGTAAGGTCCTTGTGGCGGACGCCCATGATGATGCCGCTTTCGGACCGTGCGGTTATTTCGAGCTGGGCGGGAAGCGTGTCGTTTGTACCGGCGAGCGAGTGGTAGCGGCAGGCCTGGAAGTCTGCCGGGACGCCTTTGAACACACCCTTGCCATCGTGGGTGATGGTCGAAAGCTTGCCGTGTTTGATCTCACCGGCCCCGGTGACGGTGCCGCCATAGACCTCGTAGATGGATTGATGACCGAGGCAGACACCCAGAACCGGCACCTTGCCAGCGAACGCGGCGATGACGGCCTTGGAGATGCCGGCCTCGTCCGGGTTACCGGGACCGGGCGAAATCACGACGTGGTCGGGGCTGAGCGCGAGGCAGTCGTCGACGGTTACTTCGTCATTGCGCTTCACGACGACCTCAGCGCCGAGTTCGCTGAGGAACTGGTAGAGGTTGTAGGTGAAGCTGTCGTAGTTATCGATCAGGAGGGTGGTCATCGGTCCATGTCCTCTTCGCTGGCAAGATCGTCGGCGATGATGCCGAGGGCGTGAGAGAGCTCTTCGGGCGTGTAGCCGAAGCCACGGCGGTCCAGCTTGAACTTCTTCGCAAGGTATTCCGGGTCGAAGGAGGCGCGGGAGCGCAGGTTCAACGGGTAGCAGGCGCCGGGGTCGCCGAGCAGAGCAACGAGGAAGTAGCCATCGCCGGCGGAGCGGGCGAAGCTCGCGACTTCCTGCATGAGCGGGACGAGCGTGAGCTCGACACCTGCGACACGGTAGAAGCGGACGCCCAGGTGGACGACTTGCTTTTCGATGGCTGATGCCGTCATCGGGCCACTCCGACTTTTTCGGTGAGGGCGGTGAGGACATGGTGCGGGTGGTCCGCGATGAAGTCGGGGCAGGCATCCCGCAGCACTTCGGCATCGAGGGTGCCCCAGAGTGCGGCGACGGAGGCGCAGCCCGCGTTGCGCGCCGCGAAGATATCGGCCGGGGAATCACCGATGAACATGGCGTCGGCGGGCTCGTCGACGAGGAGGCGTTCAAGGGCCTCGAAGATTGGCTCCGGGTCGGGCTTGTGCTGCTCTGTGTCGTCGAAGCCGATGACGGCGGCGAAGTACTTGAGCAGATCAACCTGGCCGAGTTCTTCGATGGCGCCCCACGAGACCTTCGACGTGACGACGGCCATGGGCCAGCCCGCGGCATGAGCGTCGTGGAGGACGTCTTCGACGCCCTCGAAGGCGCGGATTTCGCGAAAGCTGCCGTAGTAGTGCTCGCGGTAGCAGGCAGTGAACTTGAGGAAGTCGGCGCCGAGGAGTCGCTTGCCGAGATCTTCAAGGGTGCCGCCACGGGTCGAGCGCCAGAGGGCCATCGGGTCGGTGCGCTGGCCGAGACACTTTTCGTAGGCGTGTTCGAGGGCCTTCATGCGAGCGGGGAGGGTGTTCAGAAGCGTATCGTCGAGGTCCCAGAGGATGGCTTTCACTGCGGCCCCCCCGGGCGTTGGATGCCGCGCTGTTCGAAGATCGCTTCCATCGTGGGCCACGCCTCGAGGGCGGCAGGGAAGCCTGCGTAGACCGCTGTGAGGCGGAGGACTTCGACGACCTCGTCAGGCGAAGCCCCGTGATTGAGGGCGCCGTTGATGTGGGAGCGCAGCGGGCCTTCGCGGCCGCCCATGGCGGTGAGCATCGCGACGACGAGCAGGCTGCGTTCCTTCCGGGAGAGGGTATCGTTGGCCCAGACCTCGCCGAGGGCGAAATCGACAATGGAGCCCGCCAGTTCAGGGTAACGTTCGCGGAGGCGCTCGGCGGCCGGTCCAGGTTCGCCACCGGAAAGCGTGCGAAGGACGTCCATGCCTCGGACGCGCGCCGGGGCGTGTGAGAGGGGAATGTCGGCGAGGGAGTCCACTTCGTCGTTGGCACCGATGACCGTGGCGCCGATGATCCCGGAGGTTTCCGAAGACGATGCCGCGGGCTGGGCGACCGGCGGAGCGCCCACCCCCTGGCTCACGCTCTGATCGGCCGGAGCGGACGGGCCTTCCATGCCTGGCACGGCGGCTTCGGGCTCCATAGGTTCCTGTGTCGTGTCTCCTGGGGGTTCGGGGCCGGGCGGTTCGGTATCGACTGGCAAGGGAACCTGCTGCGCAGCGGGCGGCAGGGGCTCTTCGAGGAAGGGGATGCGGAGCTCTTTGGGTTCGCGAAGGCCGAACGCGACCAGGACAGCGTTGCGGACCGCCTCTTCCATGACGAGCGCCTCGAGTTCTTCGAGCGCGAACCAGCCCATGCCGATGCCGGGGGTGATCGATGGTTCGCCGTGCCATTCGCTGGGCGCGTAGAGGTTGTAGACGATCATGCCGTCATCGATGGGGATGTAGACGGTCTCGATGAAGTCTTCCTCGACGGCCGGGGAGTTGATCTCCATGGCGGCGAGGATGGCGTCCATGGCCTCGTCGACATCTTCCTGGTGGGGCTGGAGCTCGCCGCCGGGGAGCTCCCAGGGAGCGCCGATCTGCGGGCGCAGAAGCATGATGCGTCCTTCGCGCAGGACGATGGCGCCCATGTGGATGCGCTGCTTCATGGCCCCGCTCCGGGGCGCGGTGCGGCAGACGTCGGCCTAGCCATATCCGAGGCTCCCGCGGGGACGAGCGGCCGCAGCGACTTCGGCGAGTTCAATGGCGCGCATCATCGCGCCGGCCTTGTTGCACGACTCGAGGTATTCCTCCTCCGGCGTGCTGTCGTAGACGACGCCACCTGCGGCCTGGACGTAGGCGACGCCGGGCTTCATCCAGACGGTCCTGATGGCGAGGGCGGAATCGAGGTTGCCGGACATGTCGATATAGCCGACGGCACCGCCGTAGCCGCCGCGCTGTTCGCCCTCAAGTTCGGCGATGATTTCCATGGTGCGGATCTTGGGTGCGCCGGTGACGGTGCCGTGGGGGAAGTAGGCGCGGATGGCGTCGTAGGGGGTGATTTCGGGGCGAAGCTTGCCGACGACGTGGGAGACCATGTGCATGACATGAGAGTACCGCTCTATCTCCATGAGTGAGGTAACGGTGACGGAACCGGGTTCGCAGACACGGCCGAGGTCGTTGCGGGCCAGGTCCACGAGCATGATGTGCTCGGCGCGCTCCTTTTCGGATGTCTGCAGTTCGTTCGCCATGCGCTTTTCGTCTTCGGCATCGCGGCCGCGGCGGCGGGTGCCGGCGATGGGGTGGGTTTCAATGACGCCGTCTTCGACGCGGATGAGCATCTCGGGCGAGGCGCCCACGATGTGCATGTCGCCGAGCTCCAGGTAGTACATGTAGGGCGAGGGGTTGACGGTGCGGAGCGAGCGGTAGACCTCGAAGGGATGGGCATCGGTTTTCCGCTCGAAGCGCTGGGAGACCTGGATCTGATAGGTGTCACCCTTCGTTATGTACTCTTTCGCTCGAAGGACCTTGCTCATGAACTCCTCCTTCGTGTTGTTCGAAACGAAGGAGGTTGCAGGCTGGTTCCAGCCGCCCGGCTCATAGGGGAGCTTCGTGAGGGGCTGTTCGAGGCGCTTCACGAGTTCATCGATCTTGAAGGCGGCGTGCCTCCACGCGGCTTCGACATCGCCATCGAGGCGGGCGTGGCTGACAACCTTGATCACCTGGTGGGGGTGGTCGAAGACGAGGAGGGTGTCACAGAAGAGGAAGACGGACTCCGGGAAGCCCTGGGGGTCTGCCTCCGGCATGGGCAGGCGTTCGAAGTAGCGAGCCACTTCGTAGGAGAGGAAGCCAACGGCGCCCCCGTGGAAGCGCGGAAGCCCATCGACGCGGACGGGCTTGAAGCGCCGCAACTCGTCTTCGATTTCCACGAGTGGATCGCCCGGAACTTCCCCCGCATCCGGGTTATCGCCGGTGCGAAGGATGCGATAGGGCTCGGTGCCGATGAAGCTGTACCGCGCGAGGCGTTCGCCGCCTTCGACGGATTCCAAAAGGAACGAGTGATCGCCGCGGGCCACCTTGAGGTAGGCGGAGACGGGCGTCTCGAGGTCGGCGGGGACTTCACGATAGATGGGGACAATGTTGCCTTCGCCGCGCGCAGCGATCTCACGAACTTCTTCCAGCGTTGGGCGCAACATCAGAACTTCCCCAGGTAGTTGAGGTCGAGGGCGTCGCGGACCAATTCCATCGTCTCCTGCGCGATCACGCGGGCGCGTTTGGAGCCGTGTTCCAGGGCTTCGCGCACTTCGGACATGTGGCTCTGATAGTGCGCCCGGCGTTCGCGGACGGGGCCCAGGAGGTCGTTGAGGACGAGTGTGAGGCGGTCCTTGAGTTCCTTGTTGCCGACACCGGCTGTGGTGTAGCGGTGTTTCAGTTCGGCGACGCCGGCGGTGTCGCGGTCGAAGGCTTCGAGATACAGGAAGATCGGGTTGTCTTCGACCTTGCCCGGCTCATCGAGTTCGCGCGGAGGGCCGGCGTACATTCCGCGGACCTTCTTCGCGACGACCTCTGCGGGATCCTTGAGGTCGATGGTGTTGCCGCGGCTCTTGCTCATCTTGGCGTTGCCATCGGTGCCGACGAGGCGGGGGACGCGGCCGACAAGGGCCTCTGGCTCGGGAAAGATGGGCTTGAACTCACGATTGAAGCGGCGGGCCGTCTCCCGTGTGAGCTCGATGTGGGGCAACTGATCATCGCCGACCGGGACGAGGTGGGCGCGGGGCATGAGGATGTTCGCCACCTGCATGACCGGGTAGTTGTAGAAGGCGACGGGCACGCTCTTCCCGGCCTTCTTGCCGTCGCCCGCCTCGATGTCGGCCATTTCGGCCTTGAGGGTGGGGTTGCGTTCGAGCATTCCGAGGGGCAGGAACCAGCTGAGCCACGTCGTCAGTTCGGCGTGTTCCGGAATGAGGCTTTCGACGACGAAGCAGCTTGCCTCGGGATCGAGGCCGACGGCGAGCCAATCCAGGGCGACTTCCCAGACCGAATCGCGCACGCGCGGAATGTCGTCGGCATAGTCCGAGACCTGGTAGTCGGCGATGAGGAAGTGGCAGTCGTAGTCGTGTTGGAGTCGCAACCAGTTTTCGAGCGCACCCGCATAGTGTCCGAGGTGGAGAGCCCCGGTGGGCCGGACGCCAGTGAGGATGCGCTTCTTTTCTGTCATCTGGGCCCTCCGGGGCCTGGGTTGCGTGGGCCACCCTGGCGCGGGCCGGCGGGGCCGCGCATGGGTGGGCGGGGAGGCGGTCCGCCGGGAGGCGGGCCGGGGGCGCGATCGAGCGTCCGAAGCTGGCCCGAGACCTGGCGGGAGCATTGATCCGCGAGATCGAATTCGGCGCCGAAGACTGTGTCCTGCTCGTTCATGAGGGCGGCGAGGACGTGGAGCCACGACCGGCACTGGGCGATGGCGCCGCGGGCGTCGCGATAGAGGGCAACGCTCGCTCCGCCATCGCGCCCGGAGGCTTCGGCGATGAGGGCAGCGGCGAGGCCTGCTTGCCTGAAGGCCTCCGCCTGGGCATCGGCCGAGGCCTTGAGGTTCGAACCCACGCGCAGACGGCCGACGGAAGTGGTCAGCTTGAGGGCCGTGTTCCAGGCCTCAACGTTCTGATATTCGAATTCCGGCATCAGGCTGCCTGTCCGTAGCAGCCATCGAGAAACGAGAGCAGCCGGTCACAGGATGCGGAGACGGCGGCGACAACGGCATCGTCGCTGGTCGCGCTCTGGCGGATGGCGTCCAGTTCGGCGCCGGAGTGGGCAACATCGGCAACCAGGTGGACGGAGAAGAACTCGAACTGTTGGGGCTTCATGCCGTAGTTGTCCGTGAGGCCCTTGATCTTCTGCCAGGCGACTTCGGGTACCTGCCCTTCGTAAGCGAAGAGCGTGGCCATCGCCTCCGCCAGGGGGGCGTTGTGAGCGGCGTCCTGGAAGTGCGCGATGAGGGCGGCCGTCTCCGGACGGAGCCCGGCGCTTCGCACTTCGGCTTCGGAGAGGCCGAGGGCAGCTGCGAATTCGAGCCAGAGGGCCGGGTGGTTGCGATCGCCGTGCTCTTCGTCCCAGAGGTTGTCGAGGATGAGTTGGCGGATGGCAAACGATTCGGTGCGCGTGTGGATGGCGCTGAGGAAGCGCGGGAAGGCAGCTTCGAAGTGGAAGTACTGGCGCGCGTATTCCTGCAGGCGGTCCATGGAGAGGGTGCCCTTCGTCCACTCCTGGTAGAAGGGGTGCTTCAAAAGGGACTTCTCTTCGAGCACAGCCTTGATGCGGGCGTCGAGCGTGGTGGTGGTAGCGGTAGCCATTGAAAGTTCCCCCAGGTGAGAGTGATGAGTGCTGAGTGCTGAGTGCTAAGTGCTCAAATCACTGGCAGTGACGCCATGGCTTCTCGCACTTTCTCGACGGGATAGGAATCGTCGACCAGGCGGCCGGCGAGGTAGTCATCGTAGGCGGCGAGGTCGAGTAGGCCGTGGCCGCTGAGGTTGAAGAGGATGACGCGCTTCTGGCCGGCGGCCTTCGCTTCGAGGGCCTCATCGATCGCGCCACGGATGGCGTGGGAGCTTTCCGGGGCCGGGATGATGCCTTCGGTCTTGGCGAACAGGACCGCGGCTTCGAAGCAGGGATTCTGCGGGTAGGCCTTCGCCTCGATGTAGCCTTCGGCGTAGAGGTGGCAGAGCATCGGGGCCATGGCGTGGTAGCGCAGGCCGCCGGCGTGGATCCCGGGCGGCATGAAGGTGTGCCCCAGGGTGTACATCTTCATGAGCGGGGTCATGCCGGCGGTATCGCCGAAGTCGTAGCGGTATTCGCCCTTGGTGAGGCTGGGGCAGGAGGCGGGTTCGACAGCGAGGAAGCGCGTGTTGCGCTTGCCGCTGATCCTGTCGGGCATGAAGGGGAAGATGAGGCCGGCCGCGTTCGAACCGCCCCCGGCGCAACCGATGACGACGTCCGGGTATTCGTCCGCCATCTCCATCTGCTTGATGGCCTCCTGGCCGATGACGGTCTGGTGGAGGAGGACGTGGTTGAGGACGCTGCCGAGCGAATACTTCGTGTCTTCGCGCATGGCGGCGTCTTCGACGGCTTCGCTGATGGCGATGCCGAGGGAGCCGTTGCTCTCGGGGTCTTCGGCCAGCACCTGGCGGCCGGCGTTGGTGTCGGGGCTGGGGCTGGCGACGACGCTGCCGCCCCAGAGCTGCATCATGGAGCGGCGGTAGGGCTTCTGGTTATAGGAGACCTTGACCATGTAGACCTTGGATTCGATGCCGAACATGCCGCAGGCGAAGGCCAGCGACGAGCCCCACTGGCCAGCACCGGTATCGGTTTCGATGTTCCGCACGCCCTCCTGGGCGTTGTAGTACGCCTGGGCGACGGCGGTGTTGGGCTTGTGGGAGCCGGAAGGCGAGACGCCTTCATACTTAAAGTAGATGTGGGCCGGGGTATCGAGCGCCTTTTCGAGCGACGTGGCGCGGATGAGCGGCGTCGGCCTCCAGAGCTTGTAGGCCTCGCGCACTTCCTCCGGGATGGGCACGTGGCGTTCAGCGGAGACTTCTTGCTTGATGAGCTCCATGGGGAAGAGCGGGGCGAGCGCCTCCGGCCCGATGGGCTGGTGGGTGGCCGGGTGGAGGGGCGGGGGCGGCGGCGTCTTGAGGTCCGCGGCGACGTTGTACCACTGCTCCGGGATCTGGGATTCATCGAGGAAGAATTTCTTGGTTGCCATGGAAAAGTTCCCTTCTGCTTGGGCAGAGTCATGATACGCCGAACAACAAAAAACCCCTCGCCTGCCAAAGGACGAGGGGTTAGCTCGCGGTGCCACCTTTGTTCCCGGTTTCCCGGGCCCTTTATGGACCACCACGCCCTGGAGCGCGAAGGCCCGGGCCAATAACGGTGCCCATCCGTCTCAAGCTAGTCAGCACTCATCACTCAGAGCGCTTTTCGCTTGCGAAGCTCCCGGGCCCATTCACCTGTCGCGCCGCCACCGGGATCACACCATCCCCGGCTCTCTGTGGGCTCGCCTGACCGGCTACTCTTCCCGATCAACGCCACGTATTCAGTTGTAGGCACATAACGTAGAACAGGGCGGGAGGCGCGGTCAAGGGGAGAGGCGAAGGCGGTCAATTCGACGGTGTCGGGGTGACGAGGATTGGTGGCCGGGGGAAGGGTGGAAGCGTGGGCGGCGCCGCCGGTGTGCCGGAGGGCTCCGGCGTGGGAGTCCGCGGCGTGACCGTCGGGAGCACCAGGGGCGTACCGGCAGACGGGAAGGGCTCCGGGGTGACTCGTCCCGAGGCAAGGTCCGCGGAGAGCCGCCTCAGCTCTGGGACGACCTCATCGACCGGACGGCCTGCGAGGGCGCGGACGACTCCCATCGCCGCCCATTGAGGATCGGATGGGCTGAGCCTGCCGTCGGTGCCGATGGTGAACCGAGCGTAGGCGCTCGGAAGCTCGCCGCGCCCCGAAGCCGCATCCGCGGGGAGGAAGAGGAGGTACGAACGCCCGGCCTCCATCAGCGGCTCGCCCCGGACGATGTAGGCAACACTGTCCACGATGGCGCCCGGTCCTTTCAGCGTGATCGTGCCCCCCGCCTGAAGGCCACCCGCGACGGGCGTCTGCACCAGAACTCGGTACTCCGATGTCCCGACCGGCAACGGCTGCGGGGATGGTCGCGGCATGACGGTGACGCCGGGCGGCGGCGTGCCGGGTCCGATGACTCCGACGACCTGGAACCCGGCTTCAAGGGGACGGACCTGTTCGACATATCCAACCAGCACGACTGGATAGGCGTCGAGCAGGCGAGCGAGCGAGCTGCCATAAATGGTCGCCACGCGCAATTCACCGTCGACGAGGACGGTGCGGGAGACCGTCGACTCGCCGGCTTGAACGGTCGCACCATCGCTATCGCTGCCGCAAGCGGTAGCGCCGCCGACGGACGCCGCCATCAGCAGGAGGATACCTGCGGCTGACTGTTCAGGTCTTACTCGCACGCTCTCCATCCATCCGCCGGTGGATTTGGTTCACGGTAACCTGTTGAGCTCCACAACGAACAGATGCTTCGGTCTATCCATTGGTCGAACCTTGAGGCGGGTTCCCGTGATCGCGCGGCCCCGGGGATGCCCGACGGCAGAGCCACACGGCCCAGGGGATGAGGGGGTCATCGGAATCGGATTGGCGATTGGCTTCCTCGGAGAGACGCCGGGCGGCGGCCAACGTGAGGAGTCCGTGACCGCTCATATCTTCGGGCAGAACCGTGGCAACGAAGTCGGAGTCGTAGTGGTAGCTCTTTGGGTGGAGCAGTGAGTCAAACGGAGCGCCGGGGTGGGTGACATCGAATCCCAGGAACTCCGCGGAAACGTCACTCGAGAGGAGCGGTGGGCCCGGGTCGTCGGGGTCTTCGCTGACGAAGACGACTTCGAGGCTCACAGGGAAGTCTTCGCCGCTCGGGGTGGGGTCGTAGGCGTTGAGGCGTTGCATGCCGCTCAGCAGCCTAAGGGCATCAGCGTAGGTTCGACTCAGCCACTCGTCATCGACGGTGGTGGACAGTTCGTCCTCACGGAGAAGCCGGAGGAGGCCGTCTTCACCGAGGTAGGGCATACGGCCAACGCCGAGGTAGACGTGATCGCCAAAACGGATGGCCTCATCGCATTGCACAACGAGGAACCCGCGGATGACAGACCCGTCGTTCATGTCCGGGGCACGAGGCGGCGGTAGATGTTGCTGACGTTCTGGGCGTTCACGCGGTCATGGGCGGGGAAGAGGCGCTGGCCGATGGGGTAGGGGTCCACGGCGGGGGCGGGCTGCGCGAGGGCTTCCTCTTCCGTCATGCCCCTGCGGACGAAGTCCTCGACGGCGCCGATCCAACCGCGCAGGATATCCGCTTGTTCGTCCAGGTAGCTGTTATCGCAAGGCTCGCCGTGGCCGGGGACGATGACCTCCGCGCCGAGCGCGCGGATGCGGTCGAGAGACGCGAGCCATTCCCAGGGATCGCCCTCCTGGATGAACGTCTTCACGCGATGGAAGACGTTGTCACCGGTGAATGCCACGCCCTCTTCGGGGAGGAAGACGGTGGTCTGCGGAGGGGTGTGGCCCGGCGTGTGGATGCAACGGACGGTGTGACCACCGAGGGTCAGCGTGAGTTCGTCGTCAAAGAGACGGGTGGGCGGGTTGGGCGGATAGGCGGGGTGGTTCAGGAGCCAGACGCTATCGGGGTCGGTCTGCTTCATGGTTTCGAGGCGCTCTTCACCCTGCATGCGGGGGATGGTGTCGATGTAGCGCTGGAGCATCCCGCGCTGCCCGATGACTTCGACGCCCGGGAAGTAGCTATTGCCCATGATGTGGTCGCCGTGTGGTTCGGTGTTCACGAGGTGGCGGGGCTGCCCGAACTCCGCGATGGTCTCGCGCCAGCGCAGCGCGTTGATGGGCTGCTGGGGCGTGTCGATCATGAAGACACCGCCGGCAGTCGTGAGAAAGCCGGGGTTACAGCCCCAGAAGTAGATCTCGGTGCGGACGTTGGTGCTGACCCTGCGCATCGGGGGTTCCCTCCCGGTTCGTGGCGTGGCGAGCAGTATGGCGGAAAGCCCGGCTGATGCGTATCACCTCAATCCGCGCGGGCCGGCGGGGGCGTGCAACAGGGATTGCAGGGAACGAAAGGGCTCCGCACGGCGAGCGTGCGGAGCCTTCCGATGGGGTTGGCCGGCTGGCGTGTGGAATTAGACGAGGTCGTGGGGGCCGTCGATGTGCGTCGAGCGAGTCACGGTGGTGCCGCCGCTGTGGCTGCCGAACGGGGCAAAGCTCGTCCAGAAGAGCATCGACAGAAGGATGCCGAGGGCACCGACGATCATGAGGATGACTCCGACCGCTGCGATGGAGACGCCGGAAACCGTGGTGGTGACGGCGAAGGCCAGGATTGCGCCAACGGCGACCAGGAAAAGACTCATTCCAAGAGCGGGCATTGTGGAAGCCCTCCAGGTGGG
>CAYYSD010000019.1:29105-31138 GCA_964474285.1 uncultured Anaerolineaceae bacterium
AGGCAAGGAGGAGTTTCGCCAGTGCCGCAATCTCGCCCGGTCGGTTGCAGCGGCATCGCAACATACGACACCGGGATCGTGTGTTCGCGACTGGCAGGGGTGCGGCCTGGCAATCAGGCGAAAGGAGGCTGCCTGGCAACTTCTCCTGTCGACGAAGGACAACACGAGGTCTGTGCCAGCGCGTAGGATTGGGGCACACAAAGGAGGAACCTCATGACGACCACTTCTCCGTCCCGCTCCGCTGAACGGCGGCTGACAGCCTTCCTCGATGGTCCGGACAGCCCGGACATCAACAACCCAATACATTCGACGGCCGTGGCGAGCGAATACGGCTTCAAGGCGGCGCTCGTCGGGGGCGTGACGGTCTATGGCTGGGCGACGCCTCCGATCCTGGAAGTGCTCGGCGACGACTGGCTCAACGACGGCTGGGTCGATGTCGGATTTCGCAAGCCAACCTACCCCGGCGACGAGCTGACGGTACGGGCGGGCGTGGGCGACGACGGGACGGCCGCGTGGGACATTGTGAAATCGGACGGTACGGCTGCGCTGGTCGGGATCGCGGGCCGCGGGAAGGCGCCGTGGTTCGGCGAATTGAAGATCCCGACGCGCGTTGAGCCGGAGATGCCGCCGAACCCAATCCCGTCGCTGACACTGGAAAACGCACCCATCGGCCAGGACCTGACGCCCATGGCGGTGCCGATTTCGATCGAGGATTCGGAAGAGTATTGCCGAACGAAACAGGTGGACGACAATCCCCGCTGGTACGGGCCAAACGCGCTCGTGCACCCCGGCTGGATCGCGGGGCGAATGACGCGCCTGCTGCATCACTCCTATCACTACTCACCGGCGATCCACACGCGCAGCCAGATTCAGCACCTGGCGCCATTCCATGCGGGCCAGACGGTGACTGTGGCCGGGCACTTCCGCGAAACGTGGGAGCGCAAGGGTAATCACCACTGCGCGTTCGACGGGGTGATCTTCGGGGAAAACGGAGAGATCCTGGTGCAGCTGCGCCATTCAACGATATTTCACGTGGCGAAGCGGACATAGCAGGATTCGCAGCAAGAACACCAGCGGGGCGTCCCAGGCGGAGCCCCCGTTTCGTTCAACGAAGGGAACGGCCGCCATCCACGGTGAGGACAGAGCCGGTGACGTAGGAGCTGGCGTCGGAGGCGAGATAGAGCGCAGCGCCGGTCACGTCCCCGGGGACGGCGAAGCGCCCGAGGGGGATATCGGCTTTGAGCCGGTCGCCGAAGTGGCTGGCGAAGAGATCGGCCGTGAAGGCGGTTTCCGTCCAGCCGGGCGCGATGACGTTCACGCGAACGCGGCGGTCTGCCCACTCCAGTGCCATGACCTTTGAGAACTGGATGATGGCGGCCTTGGCGGCGGCGTAGGCAGCAAGGCGTTCGGCGGGGACCGAGGCCGCAACCGAGCTGACGTTGACGATGCTGCCCGGGCGTTCGGCGGCGAACATGCGCTTCGCGTTTTCGATGCTGCAGAAGTAAGTGCCGCGAGTGTTCACCTCGGAGACGGTGTCCCAATCCTCGACCGTGACGTGTTCGGCGCGCTTGTAGAACGGGCTGATGCCGGCGTTGTTGACGACGATGTCGATGGGCGAGATGGACCAGGCGCGTTCGACCATGCGGGCGATGGCGGCGGGGTCAGCGTTATCGCAGGGGAGAGCGAGGGCGTTGGCGCCCAGGGCTCGGAGGGCGTCGTTGAGTCCCTCCTGGCCACGGGCCGTGATGATGACTCGGGCCCCGGCGGCGACGAACTCGCGGGCGACGGCGAGGCCGATGCCGCGGGACCCACCGGTAATCAGCGCGGTGCGGCCATCGAGGGAGAAAGTGTCTGACATGAGGTGGAAGTGTACGGGGAAAGGCGTGTTCGGGACGTGGTGAGGCATTCGCGGGGCGGCGTATAGTCCGAAACCGAAGGTCAGATGACCGCGCCGGAGGAATGCACGAGATGGACGAACAGACAGAAGCTGCGAAGAAGGCCGCCTTGCTGATGATCCCGTACGGGCTCTACGT
>CAYYSD010000020.1:0-3781 GCA_964474285.1 uncultured Anaerolineaceae bacterium
AGATGACTCTCAACGCGGGTGCGCTCCCCTGCGACTGATCCTCATCCGCCACGGTGAGTCCGAGGGCAACGCGAGCGGCGTGATGCAGGGCAGGCTCGACTTTGGGCTTACGCGGTTGGGGCACGCGCAGGCCCGGCTCGTTGGCGACGCGGTGGCCAACATCGGCGCCGACCGGCTGGTTTCGAGCCCGTTGTTGCGTGCGAGGCTGACGGCGGAGAGCATCGCGAGGGCAACGGGGCTTTCGCCGGAACACGACGAACGGATCGCGGAGTACGACATTGGTGAAGCGAGCGGCCTCACCGGGCCGCAGATCCGCGAGAAGTTTCCCGAGATCCTGGCTGCCCGAGCTCGCGGCCAGCGGTTCGCATACCCAGGCGAAGAGGGGCGCGACGTGTTCGAAGCGCGTCTGGGGGACTTCCTGGAGTCGGTCCGCAGCAGCGAAGGGCTTACGCTCGCGGTGGCCCATGGCGGGGTGATCAACGCGCTGTGCGGGATCGTGTGCGGGCGCCCGGCCCATGTGCCCGGCGCTTTCCACGTCTTCAATTGCTCGATCACCGAGATCGTCACGGACCGGGCCGGGCGCATGGTGCTTCAGCGGCACAACGATGTCTGCCACCTTGATCGCGTGACCGAACTCGACCTCGGCTGATGGCGCGAAAGACGGCGCCTCCTGCGAGGAGTGCGCCGTCGTCGCGTGTCTGAAGCGACTCGCGTTTTAGCTCCTGGCCTTCTGCTTCGCGATGACCTCGAGGATGGTGTTCGCGATGAGTTTCGCGTGGGGGTAGGGCTTCCACCCCTGGGGCGTGTTGTAGTAGCGCGTCCCGGCCTGGTACTCGTCCGGCTCCCGCTCGCCGTACTCAACGTCGACGCCTTCCACGCGGATGCTGGGGGAACCAAGGAACTTCTTGGTCTTCGCGTCTTCGCTGTCCATCACTTCCGTGTAGACGACTTCCGCCTCCACTTCGGTGGCTTCGATGGCCTGCTTCAGCGCTTCCTCAGTCTCTTTGCCACGCCCCGTGGACTTGGAGTACAGGAAATCGATTCTCATTGTTGGGGGTTATCCTCGTTCAAACGTCTTAGGCGCTCGGCGGCATGCGCTTCATACCCGATCTCGCCCGGTGAGTAATACTTTCGCCCGTGCAGCGTTTCAGGCAAATATGACGCGCCCCTGGCGACGTGTCCCGGCTCGTCATGAGCATACCGGTAGCCCTTGCCGTAGCCGAATTGCTTCATGAGGTTCGTGGGGGCGTTGCGCAGGTGCATTGGCACGGGCAGGTGAGCGGTCGCCACAGCGTCCTCGCGTGCGAGGCTGTAGCCGGCGCCGACGGAGTTGCTCTTGGGCGCGAGGGCCAAATAGAGGCAGCATTCGGCCATGGGGAAGAAGCCTTCCGGCATGCCCACGAAGTGGACCGCTTGCTGACAGGCCACGGCGATCTGCATCGCCTGCGGGTCGGCCAGGCCCACATCCTCCGAGGCGAGGATGACCATGCGGCGGACGATGAACAGCGGGTCCTCGCCGCTCTCGATCATCCGCGCGAGCCAGTAGAGCGACGCATCGGGGTCTGAGCCCCGCAGCGACTTGATGAACGCCGAAACCGTGTCGTAGTGGTAGTCGGCTGACTTGTCGTAGTACGGGCGGCGGTCCGCGAGGGCGCCGCCGATGTCGGTGGAACTGATCGCCGGGGAGCCGCGGCTGACGGCGGACCCGGCCGCGATTTCGAGCGTCGTGAGGGCGGCCCGGGCGTCACCGTTCGCGCCTTCGACAAGTGCCGAGCGGGCTTCGGCCGGGAGTTCGAGGTGAAGTCCGCCCAGGCCGCGCTCCACGTCCGTAAGCGCGGTATCAATGATCCGTCCGAGCGCTTCATCGGGAAGCTGCACCAGCCGGATGACACGGACCCGGCTCAGAAGTGGCGCCACCACTTCGAACGACGGGTTCTCGGTCGTCGCGCCGATGAGGACGATTGTGCCGTCTTCCGTGTAGGGGAGGATGACGTCCTGCTGGGCCTTGTTGAAGCGATGGATTTCATCGATGAAGACGATGGTTCGCCGGCCACCGGTGCGTCGCTGGGCCGCTTCCGCCACCACCTTGCGCAAGTCCGCCACACCCGATGCGACCGCCGAAAGGGCGACGAAGTGCGCGTTGGTTTGACCGGCAAGGATGCGCGCGAGCGTCGTCTTTCCGCAGCCCGGCGGCCCCCAGAGGATGATGGAAGGAAGGCGGCCCTGTTCAACCGCCGTGCGCAGGATCGTCCGGGGACCGACGGCTGCCTCCTGACCCGAGAATTCGTCCAGTGTGCGGGGACGCATGCGCGCCGCCAGTGGCGCGTCCGCAGCCGGGAGTTCCTCGGGGATGTCGAAGCCTGGCTGATACGCGGGCGGGCGAGGCATGGGCCGAATGGTACACCCGGAGGCATGCGACGGTCCGGGCGGATCAGCCGACGAGGACCGCGACGGTCACGCCTTCGCCGCCATCCTGCTGACCGGCCGATTCGAACTTCCGGACGAGCGGGTGGCCCGTGAGTGCCTCGCGGACGGAGGCCCGGAGCGCGCCGGTACCCTTCCCGTGGATGATGCGGACAAAGGGCATCCCGCCGCGGTAGGCGTCGTCCAGGTAGGTCTCCATCTTGAGCAGTGCCTCCTCGGCCCGATGGCCGCGAAGGTCCAGTTCGATCGGAACGGTCGGGGCGGGTGCGGGCATGACGATCTTTGCTTCCTGGCCCGGGGCGGCCTCGACCCGGTCGATGCGGTCCACCGAGACCTTCATGCGCAGTGAACCAAACTGGACTTCGAGGCGGCCGTCTTCGCCGACGGTGCCCAGGGCTTCGCCCTCCTGCGGGATGTCGCGAACGTGGATGCGGTCGCCCGGTCCGATCTCGCGTGTTGGTACGGCCGCGGTCGTCACAGGAGCAACGCGCGCCCGCGCACGCGTTCCAAGGGCGCTCACCGTGGTGTCCAGCGTCTTGAGTGTGGCTTCAGCTGCCCGGGCATCGAATTCGCGCTGCACCGATTTGCGCCGCGCCTGCTCGAGTTCGCGGCGCACCTGCGCGACGGTGTCTTCGGCGTCCCGGCGAGCACCATCGAGGATGTCGCTGCGCTCGCGTTCGATTTCGTCGCGGCGGCGTGCCAGCGCGAGCCGGAGCTCTTCGCTCTCACGCCTTGCGAGCTCTTCGCGATGTCGCGCAACCTCCGCAGCCTGCCGTTCGTTGCGGATCTCGGCGAGAAGCTGTTCGAATTCGAAGTGCTCCGGCGCCAGTTGCATGGTCGCGCGTTCGAGCACGGTTTCGTCCAGGCCGAGCCGGCGGGCGATTGCGATGGCGTTCGACTGGCCGGGCAGACCGATGGTGAGGTGGTAGGTGGGGCTCAGCGTCTCCAGATCGAATTCGACCGAGGCGTTACGTAGACGGGGGTCGTTGTGGGCGTAGGCCTTGAGTTCGCCGTGGTGGGTGGTCGCGACAATGGTGCAGCCGCGTTCGAGCAGGGTTTCGATGACGGCGCGGGCCAGGGCGGCGCCTTCGGTGGGATCGGTACCGGCGCCGAGTTCGTCAAGCAGGACGAGCGTTGAGGGCGCGGCCTTGCCCAGGATCGCCGAGATGTTGCGCATGTGCGACGAAAACGTCGAGAGCGATTGCTCGATCGACTGTTCGTCGCCGATGTCGGCATACATTCGCTCGAAGACGACGAGCCTGCTGCCCTCATCGCACGGGACGGGCAGGCCCGCCTGGGCCATGAGTGTGAGCAGGCCAAGGGTCTTGAGGGCGACCGTTTTGCCGCCCGTGTTCGG
>CAYYSD010000020.1:3881-6813 GCA_964474285.1 uncultured Anaerolineaceae bacterium
AGGGCGGTCAGGCGCTGGAGGACACGGCGGACCTCGCGGTCCTCGGCGAGCTGGAGTTCGCGCACCTGGTTACCGGCTTCGACCACGCCAAGTGGTTCCAGGAAGACCGTCGCGCCGCTGGAGGAGACGTCGTGGACGATGCCCTGCACCTGGCCCCGGTAGTCCGACTTGATCGGGATAACCTTGCGGCCGTTGCGCTCGGTGAGGATGCCCTCCTGGGCGATGCCGCGACGGATCGCATCGGCGAGGGCGGCCTGGACGCGCTGTTCGAGCCTGTCCTGGGCCACGCGGAGTTCGCGGCGGGTCGCAGCGAGCTGGTCGCTGGCGTTGTCGGAGACCTCGCCGCGGGCGGTGATGGCTTCGTCGACCGCGTCGGTGAAACGGCGGAAGTCGCTGACGGCATCGGCGATGAGCGCGATGCGTGGCGCCCTGTCGCGGACGCGGTCCGCGGCGCGATGGGCGCGCAGGGCGGTCGTCAGCGTCTGGGCGGCGGCGGCCAGGTCGCCCGGTTCCAGCATCTGACCGATCGCGGCCGCATGGATCATGGGCCGGATGTCGCGTGCCCCGGAAAAGGGGATATCGACACCCATCTGGTGGAGGAGTGTCATTTCCGCGGTCTGGTGCTGGAGTTCTCGCGCCTCCGCGAAGGACGTCGCGGGACGGACGGCCAAGGCGAATTCGCGACCGACGCTGAAGGCGGCCTCTGCCGCGAGCAGCGCAAGCACCTTTTCGAACTCCAATACGCGAAGGGTGTGGTCGTCCATGCTTGCTCAAGCGTAGAACGTCCGTGATCGTTGGGCCATACGACGCCTCCTCGTCTCGGGCGGGCGACGCGCGACTCAGCGCAGTTCTTGCTAGATTACGCGGAGAATAATGGCCTGTATTCGAGTCCACTCAACCGCCGCCCATTGCTCGCTGCGCTTTCGCATCGCCATCGTCCTCGGACTCACGTTCACTCTCGGGCTCAATGCTGATTCGTCTTCGTTCAACGTCGCCCACGCCGTACCGCCAGAGCCACAGTTCATGGCTGTGTCGGCTGGATCTGGACACACCTGCGCGCTCACCGTCTCCGGTGGGGTGAAATGCTGGGGATGGGGCGTCGGAGGCCAGGTCGGAAGCGACACTCAGGATTGGGTGAGTCCTCCCGTCTACGTGAGTGGGCTTGCCAGCGGAGTTCGGGCCGTTGCCGCAGGATACGAACATACCTGCGCGCTCACGACGGCCGGGGGGGTCAAGTGCTGGGGATATCGAGAGCTCGGAGTGTTGGGCGCCGATGTCCCATACCCACGCAACCGCGTCCCATCGGACGTTCCCGGGCTTGCCACAGGCGTAACGGCGATCGCTGCCGGTGAGCGGCATACCTGTGCCGCGATCACCGGTGGGGGCGTGAAGTGCTGGGGGTATGCCTTCGGGCAAGGCGGCCCGGTCGATGTTCCGGGGTTGGCCGACGAGGTCGTGTCAATCAGCGCGGGTGGAAATCACACGTGCGTCGTGACGAACTCGGGAGGCGTCAAGTGTTGGGGCGACAACGGCGCGGGCCAGCTGGGTGATGCAACAACCACGAGCAGCAACGTCCCGGTCGATGTGGTGGGAATCGCGACAGGAGCCACCGCTGTTGCGCTCGGGGGAGGGCACAGCTGCGCGATTCTGAACGGCGGGATCGCGAAGTGTTGGGGCGACAACTCCAAGGGGCAGTTGGGTACCGGTCACTACACGGGAAGCAGCACTCCTCAGTCAGTCATCAATCTTCCTGGCTCGGTAGAAGCCATGACCGCGGGACTCTGGCACACCTGTGGGCTAGTCAGCGGCATAGGGTTTATGTGTTGGGGCAACAATGAACAGGGCCAGCTAGGAAACGGCAGCACGAGGTGGTCCACAGTTCCTGTGAACGTGAACCTCGCAGACGGCGTTGCGATCGCAGGCGGTGCCGAACACACGTGCGCAGTCACGTCGGTGCACGGCGTCAAATGTTGGGGGGCCAACAACGTGGGACAGCTTGGGAATGGCGTGCCGGTCTCCAGCCACCTGCCCGTGAATGTCACGGGTCTGTCAACGGATGTTGCGTCCGTGGACGGCGGGCTGCGCCACACGTGTTCCCTTTCGGCCTCGGGCGCTGCGAAATGCTGGGGCTCCAACGCCCAGGGGCAGTTGGGCAACATTTCGTTAAGCAGCAGCAGCGTGCCGACAGACGTTGTGAGCCTCAGCAGCGGGGTGAAGAGTGTCTCCGCTGGGCGGTTCTTCTCTTGCGCGATTGTCGCAGGGGATGGCGTGGTCTGTTGGGGCGATTGGTTTGGGAACCTCACGAGTCTCGCTGGCACCGTCCAGGCGCTGTCCGTTGGCGCGACGCACAGCTGCGTGCTGGTTAACGGCGGCGGAGCGAAGTGCTGGGGTTACAACTCCCAGGGGCAACTGGGAAACGGGACAAACGCGTTGAGCGGCATACCGGTGGCGGTGAGCGGGTTGTCTGGCAACGTTGTGGCGATATCGGCGGGAGGCGAACACACCTGCGTGGTGATCACAGGCAGCGGGGTTAAGTGCTGGGGTAGCAACGGCTACGGAGAATTGGGCGATGGGACCACCACTCAGCGGAGCGTGCCGGTCGATGTAGCCGGCCTTTCTGCCGGGGTTCAATCGGTGGTGGCAGGTTCCGACCACAGCTGCGCGCTGACGCTCAGCGGGGGGGTCAAATGCTGGGGAGGCAACGGCTACGGTGAATTGGGGAACGACCAGGTCAACGTGCCAAGCTCTGTCCCTGTCGACGTCGCGGGTCTTACGTCGGGAGTGGAGGCGATTGCGGCGGGCGACCATCACATGTGCGCGATACTCGTCGGAGGCGGCGTGAAGTGCTGGGGGAACAACGGCTCGGGCCAGTTGGGAACACCACGCGGAAGCGCAGGGCGGGAACCTGTGCCGGTGGAAGTCCTTGGCCTCC
>CAYYSD010000020.1:6823-29249 GCA_964474285.1 uncultured Anaerolineaceae bacterium
GGGCCCAGTGACCGCGCTCACCGGTGGGGGCGATCATACCTGTGCGCTCCTGGCGGGGGGCGGGGCCACTTGCTGGGGCGATCGGACCTACGGTCAGCTTGGCGATGGGCTTGCTGGTTTCAGTTCCAGCCCCGCGGATGTGGTCTTTGCCTCAACGTCTGCTGCCTGTCCGGGGCCTTCGTGGATTACGGTCATTCCGGGCGCCATCGGTGAGACGTACTGCGGGGCAGGTTTCTCACTGTTGGAAGGCGCGCTCCGGGATCAGAGTCCACTGCCTCCGGTGACGACCGCGGTCTTCTGGTGGGACAACTCTGCGCAGCGGTTCGACTTCTGGTTCCGGGGCTTCCCGGATGCCTTTCAAACATTGAGCGCGGTTTCCCCCGGGAGCTTCTACTTCTTCCAGTCGAACGATATTCAATCTTTCTACAACGAGGGTGGCGAAACGGGTCTGCCTCCGCCCGGGACGGCGAGCATCTCCCCCACGGTTGCGGGGGCTTACGGCGCGGTCTGGTCGGGTGCGGATCACGACATGGGAGAGTTGGCCGGCAACACCAATCTTGACCCGGTCACAGCAGTCTTCCGTTGGAACAACATCATGCAACGATTCGACTATTGGTTTCGCGGATTTCCAGACTCCTTTCAGACAATGTCCGAAGGACTCGAGCGCGGCAGGTACTACTTCTTTCAAAGCCCGGCCGGTCACACCATCCTGATGGACTAAATGGTCAACCGCGTCTCCTCGCCTCGCGCGGGCGACGCGAGGACCGTATGCTGCCATTCCTATCGAAGGAAGCTTGAGAAGTATCAGTGTTTAAGAAAGTGCTGGTCGCGAATCGGGGCGAAATCGCCCTCCGTATCGTCCGCGCGCTGCGCGACCTGGAGATCACGTCTGTCGCTGTCTATTCCGACGTGGACCGCCTCTCTCAACACGTCCGGTACGCGGACGAGGCGCATCCCATCGGTCCGGCGGATGCGCGCGAGAGTTACCTGAACGGCGAACGGATCATCGCGGTGGCGAAGGCGTGCGGTGCGGACGCGGTGCACCCGGGCTACGGCTTCCTTGCCGAAAATGCTGCCTTTGCGGAGGCCTGCGTTGCCGCGGGACTCACGTTTATCGGACCTTCCCCGTTCGCTATCCGGCAGTTGGGCGACAAGATCGCGGCTCGCCGCATCGCGGAAGGGGCGGGCATCCCGGTGGTGCCTGGTTCACCCGAAGTCGACACGATAGACGAAGCTCGCCGCGTGGCGGACGCCATCGGATATCCCGTGATGGTGAAGGCCGCGGCAGGCGGCGGGGGGCGCGGCATCCGGCTCATCCAGGGCGAGGCGGACTTCGAACAGAGCGCGGCGAGCGCGATGCAAGAGGCGCAAGCCGCGTTCGGCAATCCGGCAATCTACGTCGAGAAGGCACTCGAACGCGTCAGGCACATCGAAGTGCAGATTATCGGCGATAACTTCGGCAACATCGTGGCGGTGGGGGAACGCGAATGCTCCATCCAGCGCCGACACCAGAAGATCATCGAGGAGTGCCCGAGCCCGGCGGTGGGGCCGGACCTGCGGCGAACGCTGAGCCGCGCGGCGTGCCGCATCGCGCGAGAAGTTGACTACACGAACGTCGGAACGGTCGAATTCCTGCTGACGGAGTCGGGGCAGCACTACTTCCTGGAGATGAACACGCGGCTGCAAGTGGAACACCCGGTGACGGAGATCGCGACGGGCGTGGACCTCGTGAAAGACCAGATCCTCGTCGCGGCGGGCGAGGAGCTGCCCTACGACGAAGTGGAGTTGCTGACGCGCGGCTGGGCTATCGAGTGCCGGATCGTGGCGGAGGATCCATTCAACAACTTCCTGCCGTCTGTTGGGCGTGTGGTGCTCGCGCGCGAACCGGCAGGGCCGGGGATCCGGGTTGAGAGTGCGCTTTACGACGGAGTCGAGGTCACGCCCTACTACGACTCACTGCTGGCAAAGGTGACGGCGTGGGGCCGCAACCGCGAAGGCGCCCGGAGCCGCATGAAGCGCGCGCTCGACGAGTTCCGTGTCGTCGGGGTCGCGACGAACATCCCGTACCTTCAGCAAATTCTCGACCTGCCGGACTTCGTGGCCGGGAACCTGGACACCAGCTTCCTGGACCGGCACAAGGTGCTCGTCGAAGAGCACATCGAACAGCAGCGGGACCTGGCGACTATCGCGGCGGTGCTATTCGTCTCCGGGGACGGAGCCATGGCCCGCGAATCGCCGGCGGCTGTCCCGGCGAACGGCGCCGCGCGAAACGGCACCGTGCGAAACGGCGCGAGCGAATGGCGCGTGAAAATGGGAGCATCGCCGCTCCGCGGGGGGATGGGCCGGTGGCCGAGAAGTATCTGATTCGCGAAGGCGACGAGGTCTCGACCCTCGAAGTGCGCCATGACAACGGCCTCACGGAAGTGCGGCTTGGCGAGAGCGAGGCCTGGCGGGTCGCCGGGCTGGAACGGGTTGGCGATTCGGGACTTTACCTGCTGATGCTGGACAACCGCCCGACGGAACTTTACCTCGAGCGCCGGCGTGGCGGAGCAATCGCCACGATCGGACGCCACGTGCTGGATTTCGATGTGAGCGCCTGGCGGCCGGGCGCGGAGCAGCAGGTAAAGAGCAAAGCCGCTCCGGCGGGCCTGGTCCGCATCACGGCGCCCATGACAGGGTCAGTTGTGGAAGTGCGCTGTGTGGCGGGCGAGAGTGTCGCGGCTGGCGACGTTCTACTTGTCATAGAATCGATGAAGATGAATAACGAGGTCCGCGCTCCCGCTGCGGGAGTGGTCGAATCGGTCCCACTGGCGCGTGGGAATCGAATCAGGGCGGGCGACTTGATGGTAAGTTTGCAGGTGGCGGAAGGCTAATCCAACCCGTAATTTTCGGGGCGAGCGTGTATTGACCGGCCGAAGAAACTTCGCGTACGGTACCCCATGGTCGTGCTAGATGGGGAGCTTGCGGTGCCCTGTAACCCGCAATCCGCAATAGCGGGGTTGAATCCCTGCCCGAGGACTGCAGTTTCGGGGACTGCCCTTGCCAAACAGCGTCGACGACCTGGTCCTGCGCGGCGAAGCGCCATGAACCTGGTCAGGTCCGGAAGGAAGCAGCCATAAGTGGATTGCTTCGGGTGCCGCAGGGCGGCCGGGTCTGAGTTGGATGGTTTGGGGCAAGCCTGGGGCCCGGTTCGGAGGCAGGTGCACGGCCAGAGATTTCGTAGCCTGCGAAGGCCGTTGCCTGCGGTCGGCGCAAACTTTCGCACCGAGGAGTGAACTTGGCCCAGGCAATTCGGGCGCCACGCGAACGCGTGCGGCCGAGAGCCGAAGGACAGCACATCACCCGGTCCGACCTCTTGCTGCACCCCCGCCACTTTCGAGGTCGGCATCACGCAGCCACGATCTTCGTGATCGTGCTGGTGGCTGTCGTCGCCTTTCGGTTGTTCCCATCCCGCGAAGTGACCGTGCTGAACGACGGAGAAGTTCTCCAGGTCAGCGCCACCTTTGATCCGCAAGCGGAAGGCTTGCGTGCGGCTTCCGTCGCCCTCAGCCCCGGTGACCGGATTCTCTTCGCCGATGGCGGCCTCCATTCGAGCGTTTCCGTCGAAAAGGCGCGCGATGTCCGCGTCGAGGCGGACGGCCGGATGGTCCAGGTGCGCACGCAGGCAACCACCGTGGGCGGTGCGTTGGCGGCCGCGGGAATCGACTTGCGCCCCGGCGACCTCGTCTACTTCGAGGGACAGCTGACGACCGCGCGTGGGTCGTTGCACGCCCAGGCCTTCGCTTCCACCACGGCCCGGAGCACGAGCGCTCCGGCCGCCGGCGAACGCGCCGGGTCGCCCGTCGCCATCTACATTCAGCGGGCTCGCCCGGTCGTCGTCTATGTCGACACGCTCCGCCTCGAACTCTCGACCGCGAGCAGCACCGTCGAAGGCGTCCTTGCCGACCTGGGAATGACCGTGCGCGACGGTGACCTCGTGCGGCCCGGGCTGAGTGCTCCCGTGGGCGCCGGCTCCACCATTCGCCTTGGCAAGGCGCGGACCATCACGGTCAGGATCGACGGCAAAGAGCAATCGCTCTACACGACGGCAGGCACCGTGAGCGACGTGCTCCGTGAGCTTGGTCTGGATCCGAAGCCGGAGGAGCTCCTGGACCCACCGAGAGAGGCCTCCGTGCTCCCCGGCATGACGGTGACCATCGGGCTGAACAAGGAGCAGGAGGAAGATGTTGAGACGCCGATTGCGGCGGGGATCGTTTACGAGACCGACCTCACCATGGCCGCCGGCTCCTACAAGGTCATCCCGGGCGTCCAGGGCGCGCGGGTGACGCGGTACAAGGTCACCTACAAGAACGGCGCTGAAGTCTCTCGCGTCGCCGTGGCGAACCTCGGAACCACGCGAGAACCGGTGCCCGCGCGCCACATCTCCGGTCCGAAGCCGGCGTCTGCGGCCACACGCCCGACCCTGAACGCGCCGGACTACACGGGACCGTACACGCGCACACTTACGGTGCTGACGACGTGGTACAACGCCTCGCACGGTGGCAAGTCGCCGGACGATCCCTGGTACGGGTACACCTCGAACGGCACAAAGCTCGACCAGGGTGTGTGTGCAGTTGACCCGAAGTTCATTCCCCTTGGCACGCGCATGTACATCCCGAAATACGGCACGTGCGTCGCCGCGGACGTTGGCGGCGGGGTGCGGGGGGCGCACGTGGACCTCGGGTTCCCCGAAAGCGCCGGCAACGTTGGCTGGGGCACCCAGACGCTCGAAATCTTCATCCTCGACTAGGCTCGAACCCGGGCCACGGGCCGGTTGGAACCCTCGACCTGTGGGCACTGCGGACGTACGCTCGGACCGTGGCACACGTTCGTTCCGGTGGTCCTCGCCCGCGCAAATCGCTCGGCCAGCACTTTCTGCGCGATAGCGGCGTGCTCGCGGATATCGCCGCCGCGGTGCGCGCGCCTGGAGGCGGGGTCGTTCTCGAAATCGGACCCGGCACCGGCCAGCTCACGGAGGTGCTGCTCGCTCGCGGGTTCGAGGTTGTCGCGCTGGAAATCGAACCGCGAATGATCCGGCATTTGGAGCAACGTTTCGCCGGCAACCCGCGCCTGACGGTTGTGGAGGGCGACGCCAGGGACACCGAACCGGCGGACATCCTTCCCGGGGGGCGCGCCTACACGGTCGCCGGCAATCTGCCGTACTTCGCCGCGAATCCGATCATCCGGAAGCTGCTGGAGAGCCGCAGAAAGCCGGTGGAGATGGTCGTGATGGTGCAACGCGAAGTCGCTCGAGAGCTGGCCGCAAAGCCCGGGCACATGTCGCTGTTGGCCCTCTCCGTGCAGGTCTACGCGACCGCTCAGATCCTGTTCGACGTTGCGCCCGAGGCCTTCGATCCGCCGCCCGCCGTGTGGTCTTCGGTGGTGCGGATGGTGCTCCGGGAGGAGCCGCTGGTTCCCGCGGAACGCAACGAGGACTTCTTCACGTTCGTCTCAAGGACGTTTCGCAATCCGCGAAAACAGATTCACAACAGCCTGCAGCTCCCGGCGGCTCTTGCCGCCGAAGCGCTTTCCGCCGCTGGAGTGGATCCCATGCGCCGCCCGGAGACCCTGGACATCGACGAATGGCTGCGACTGATGAGCGCATGTGAAGCCGGGCTCGCACGTGTCTGAACCAGTCACCGCCGGTTCGCCCGCGAAGATCAACCTGGTTCTCGAAGTGTTGGGGCGGCGCGAAGACGGCTATCACGAAGTCGACACCATCTTTCAGACACTCGCGCTGGGCGGATCAGTCACGCTCGAGTTTGGTTCAGACCAGCCCGGCGTTTTTGCGGGAGGGCCGTGCTCTCGTGGCGTGCCCGCAGACGAGTCGAATCTCGCCTGGCGGGCGGCGGAAGAGCTGGCCCTGCGTGCGGGGCGCCAGGTCGCGGGGCTTCGGATCGAACTAGAGAAGGCCGTACCGGCGTCCGCGGGTCTCGGGAGCGGTGCTTCCGACGCGGCCACTACGCTGCGCCTGCTTCAGCGCGAATGGCCGAACGTGACGGACGAGATGGTCATCGAGGCGGCGAACGCGGTGGGAAGTGATGAAGCATGCTTCGCCTATGGCGGAACCGTGCGCGGGACCGGCCGGGGCGATCGCGTGCTGCCGCTGGGGGCACTGGGGCGGCACGGGGTGGTGTTGTTCGTCCCCCACATCTCGCTGGAGCGCAAGACCGCGCGCATGTTCGCAGAACTTTCGAAGCTGCCGTTCGACAACGGGGGCATCGCGGCGCGGTGGGCGAAGGACCCCCCGCATCGCCTCGGGGGCGAGGACATCTACAACAGCTTTGAACGCGTCGCCTTCGACGTGTTCCCGGCCCTCGCCGGGCTCTGGGAACAGCTGGAGGCGCGACTGGGCGAGCCGGTACGGATGGCCGGGGCCGGCCCAACGCTCTTCTGGATCGGCCACGAACGGGCCGCGCGGACCGTCGCTGCCGCGGTCGAAGGCCTCCCGTGCGACGTGTTCCCGACGTACACAGCCGGTTCTCTGTGGAGGCCATAATCGCGGGCTGGGCCCTGGGCTATGCCATGGCGCTGCTCACGACGGTCGTTTTCGCCGTGATCGCCGCTCGCCTCCAGGTTGGGGGATGGCTCGATGCAGCAGGCGCCCGCGATGTGGCCGGCCCGATGCTCGCGATCCCGGTGTTTGTAGGCGCCACGTTGGGCTGGACGCTGGCCGGAGCCGTTCTCGGGGCGGCGTATGATGTGCTCGACTGTGCCAGCGGCCCGGAAGGCCTGGGAAGCCCCTGCTGGCCGTTCTCAGCGACGATCGTTTTGCTCGCCTGGATTCCATTGCCGCCGCTGTTCTTGCTGTGGCGAAAGGGCTTCTGGCTGTGCGCCTCGATGTCTGTGAGCTTCGCTGCCCTGTTCGGCTGGCTGATGCCTTATCTCGCAGGCCGGTGATATACTTCGTGAATCTTCGAACAAACCCCTGGAGGCGCGCGTGCCGGGCACGATTATTGACATGCACCTGCACACCCTGAAGGGCGCCTCAGATTCGATGCTCAATCCCGACGATCTCATCGCCGAGGCGACGCGGGTCGGTCTGACCGGGGTGAACATCACCGAGCACGACCGCATGTGGGAATCGTGGGATCTCGGCCCGTTTCGCAAGAAGCACAGCGAAATGTTCGTGAACAACGGGATGGAAGTCTCGACGGACATGGGGCACATCCTGGCCATCGGTCTGAAGGGCTATGCGAGCGGTATCCGGCGGCTGGAAAAGCTTCGGGAAATCGCCGACGAGCAGGGTGCTTTCCTCGTGGTCGCCCATCCGTTCCGCCACTTTTTCGACCCCGTGCACTTCAAGCGAGAAGGCAAAGAGCCGTTCAACCTGACGCCGGAGCAGGCGGCGAAGCTGCCCGTATTCCAGCTGGTCCACGGCATCGAAGTGCTCAACGGGTGCAACACGCCGCGTGAAAACTACTTCGCGCTGCAGGTGGCCAAGGCCATCGGCAAGCCGGGCACTGGCGGTTCGGACGCCCATTCGACGCAGGGCATCGGGTACTTCACGGCGGTGTTCGAAGAGAACCTCGAGAGCACGGACCACATGGTCGAGCAAATGCACAAGGGCCGCTTCTTCCCCGGGCGCGGACTGGCCGACGGCCAGCTCAACAATTTTTGGGAGACCGCCGAACCGATCCCGTTTTACGAATAGGGTTTCGGGTTTCCGGTAACGCTTACAGTCCAAATCGGTTCGTTGTGGTACGGTGGGCCTATCGCCATGCATTGGCGGTCGCATTCCCCAACGTGTCATTCCTGAGGATTCGGTCTCCGCAGGAACGGAGGCCAGTATTGACTGCAATCGCCGCGCGCCCAGAACCCATCCACAAAGGTGCTCCTAACGAATACGGGGAGCTAAAGCGAAGGGTGAAGTCGGCCGGGCTGCTTGAGCCGCAGCCCGCCTACTACTGGGTCAAGACGCTGGTCGCGCTGGGCACGCTCGCAGCGTCAATCACCATTGCCACCGTTTTCTCGAACCCCATCATCCTCCTGCTAGACGCGGTGTTCCTCGGGTTTGCCTTTACCCAAACGGCCCTCCTGGCCCACGACGTCGGCCACTGGCAGGGGTACCGCGGCCGGCGCGCCAATGCGATCGCGCGCTTCGCCTTCGGGAACGTGGTCCTTGGAGTGAGCCATTCGTGGTGGAACGTGAAGCACAACCAGCATCACGCGACGCCGAACCACGTCGACATGGATCCCGACATCCAGTTCCCGATGCTTGCGTTTTCGCGCGAGCAGCTCCTGTCGCGCCCGCACTGGCTGCGCCCGCTGATCGCTGTCCAGGCCTTCGTGCTGCTCTTGCTGCTCCCGTTTCAGGCGATCAATATGCGAATCAGCAGCGTGATGCACCTCCGCAGCAGGCGCGCCTCGAAGCCGTGGCTGCAGCTGGCCGGGTTGGCCTGCCACGTTGTCCTCTACACGGCACTCCTCGTCGCATTGGGCAGTTGGACGATGGCGTTTGCGTTCTTTGCCATCCAACAGGCGGTGTTCGGGCTCTACAACAGCTCAGTGTTCGCTTCCAACCACAAGGGCATGCCGGTCATCGGCGTGGGCGGACGGATGGACTTCCTCCGCGAACAGGTCCTCACGTCGCGCAACATCAGCGGGCATCCGCTGACCGATTTCTGGTATGGCGGGCTGAACTACCAGATCGAGCATCACCTCTTCCCGACGATGCCGCGCAACAACCTCTCGAAGGCCGTACCGATCGTGCGTTCGTTCTGCGGGGAGCGCGAGATTTCGTACCATTCCACGAGCCTTTTCACGTCGTACCGCGAAGTGCTCAACCACCTGCACGAAGTGAGCGCGCCCCTGCGCAGTGGCAGGAGCGCGCTCACGTAGGTTGGGCGCCGGGCGGGGCCGGTTAGAGGAGTCCCTTTTCCCGGCAGAGGTCTTCATCGAAGAGGATGTTGCCGGTGTATGTGGCCGGCTGTTCGCAGATCCAGACGGTGCCTTTGCCCATGGCCACGGCAGCTTCGAACTCCAGGTCGGGGTTGTCCTTGCTGTTCGCGGCGAAGATGTTGCCGGGAGTCTTGATGCGGCCCTGGGGTGAAAGCACGTTCACGGCGATGTGGTCTTCCTGCAGTTCCATGGCCAGGCCCTGGGAGAAGCGTTCGAGGCCTGACTTCACCATCCCGTAGAAGGCGCCGCCCTTGCGGGGCTCCTTGTATGGCCCCGGGCCCGGGAACACGCCGGCCCGGGACGAGACGTTGATGATGTGGCCACCGCCCTGCTTTCGCATGTGCGGGATGGATTCGCGCATGAGGATCAGCGGGCCGCGCAGGTCGATCTGCCAGATGAGCTCGATGTGCCGGACCTGGATGCTTTCGAGGGTGCCCGGCACGAGGATGGCCGCATTGTTCACGATGATGTCTAGGCGGCCGAAGTGGTCGATGGTCTTCTGGACGCCAGCGCTGATGCTCTCCGGTTCGCGCATATCCATCTTCACGGCGAGCGCCTTGCCGCCCTTCGCTTCGATGTCCGCCGCGACGGTGTGGATGGTGCCCGGGAGTCGCGGGTCGGTGACGGTTTCGGTGCGGGCGGCGATGACGACGGATGCGCCGGCGGCGGCGAGATGCTTTGCGACGTCTTCGCCGATACCGCGGCTGGCGCCCGTGACGAGCGCGACCTTGCCTTCAAGTGACATAGAAAGCTCCTTGTGAATGGCTGAACCGGGGTGGTTCGATTGCGCCGGGAGTATAGCACCGCCACCAACGCGAAGAGCCGCTTCCCGAAGGGAGCGGCTCTCGTTGGATTCGGCCCGTCAGGCGGCTCAGGGCCTGTCGACCTCGAAGTAGGCAAGGCGGGTGCGGCCGAGGATGAGCACATCCTGGTCGATAAGGAGCGTCGGCGTTGTGATCTTCCGGCGCCGCCCTTCGCGGAGAAGGATGGTGCCGTTGACGCCGCCCAGGTCGTAGAGGACGAAGCGGCCGTTTTCGAACTTGACGCGGGAATGTTCGCGGCTGACTTCTGTATCGTCGAGGACGATGGTGGCGCCGGCGCCGCGGCCGATGTGGGTGTCGTCGCCGAGGCGGTGTGCGATGCCATCGCCGGACTGGTGGGCGAGGAAGGCGATGCGTGCCACGGGCCGGAAGCTGGCGCCGTGGATGAGCGTGCTGGCGATTTCGTCGCGTTCTGCGTTGGGCCGGATGCCGGCGCTGGTGAGCGATTCGAAGGTGGCGACGCGGGTGGCGGAGGGGGCTTCAAAGGCCGGGAGCGGGCTTGCGGCGGCCATGGCCATGACGGGTTGCGGGGCGGGCTGTGCGTAGGTCATTTCGACGACTCCGGGGTTGGACCTGGTGGCGGTGAGGACGATGGCGGTGAAGGCGAGGGCGAAGCCGGCAAACGAGAGGAGGGCCAGCGTGGTGAAGACGCCTTCGGGGGCGATGGGAGCGGCGATGGCCGCGGGAATGGTGGCGAGCGTTCCGAGGACCGCTGCGAGCTGGATGGCGGATTCGGAGCGAGACCGGTTGGTCAGGGTCCAGGCGGTGGCGATTGCGGTGGCGCCGAAGATGGCGGCGAAGAGGAAGATGCGGGTCGGCGTGTCGATGAGTGCGAAGTCCATTTCAGTTCTCCTGTTGAGTGATGAGGGCTGCGTGCTTTCGGCCTTATTTCGCTCGCTTGAAGACGAGGCGGGTCTCGCCCAGTTCGATGACGTCGTTGTGGCGAAGGGTGTGCTGCTGAGTGCGGCGGCCGTTGAGGCGGGCGCCGTTCTGGCTGCCCAGGTCGATGAGGGTGAATTCGCCATCGCCTTCGAAGCGAATCCTGGCGTGTTCGCCGCTGACGGCGTTGTCGTTGAGGCGGATGTCGTTCGAGCCGGAGCGTCCGATGGTGGTGTTGCCGGCGTTCAGCTGGTAGATGGATCCGGCGCGTTCGGTGGTGGTGATGACCAGGTAGGCATAGGACGGTGGCTGCTTGCGAAGTTGGATGGTTTCGTGCGGGTTCATTTCGAGACTCCTGTGGTGTGTGTTTTGGGGGCGATGAGGACTAGCGTGGCTCGGGCTACTGGAGCGGGAGCCACTGGTCGGCGAGGCGGCGGGCATCGCTGGAAGCGACGGAGAAGTTGATGCCGGGGGCGCGGGTGGTCTGACCGGGGACGTAGGCGACCTGCGTGTTCACGCCGACCACTTCGCCGCAGTCGTTGACCAGGGGTCCGCCGGAATTGCCGGGGTTCACGTCGGCGTCGTGCTGGATGAACTGGGCGCCCTCGAAGGTGCGAAGGGCAGACTTGCGGCCGAAGGTAAACGTCGCGGCGCCCGATGTTCGGTCTTTGGTATCCGCGGGGAACCCGGCCGCGACAACGGTGTCGCCCTCATGGAGGCTGGACGAGCGAGCCCACGTGACAGGCTTGAGGTTCGGGATCCCCTCGGCCTTGAGCAGGGCGAGATCGACGAAGCGGTCGAAATTGACGAGCTGGGCGGGGAGTTCGCGCTCCTGGCCAGGCAGAACGATGACGTAGGAACTCATGGGCTGGTCGCGCTCATCGAGGGCGACGTGGCGGTTGGTCATGATGTAGCCGTCCTTGCGGAGGACGAAGCCGGTGCCGGTCTGGGCGACCTGGCCGCGGGCATCGATGCCGACGACCCAGACGGTGGAGGCGCGGATGACGGACGCGGCCTGGGTTTCGCCACAAGCGTGGGCCGTGCTGGCCTTTGAGCTCATGCCCAGCGTGGCGAGAGCGAAGACGCCGGCGAGGCCGAGGGCCGCGAGCGGAAGGGCGAAGCGGCGGAGCTTGTCGCCGACGGTCGCCTTGCGGACGGGCGCCGGGGCCGGCATCGGCTGCACAGCAGTGCGGGCAACGGCGTTGAGCGCAAAGGTGAGGCGGGACTTGCCGATTTCGACCTGGTCCCCTTCGCTGACGATGTGGTCGCCGGTGAGGCGCTTGCGGTCGCCCTTGCTGCCGACGAGCCACGTTCCGTTGGCGGAGCCGAGGTCGCGAACGATCCAGCGGCCATCGTCGGAGCGAAGGACGCGGGCGTGGGAGCGGCTGACCTGCTCATCGTTGATGACGAGGCCGCACGCCGAAGCGTCGCGACCGATTTCGACCTGGCCTTCGAGCGGGAAGGCTTTTCCAGCTGCGGGCCCCGATGTGATGACGATGCGTGCCATTTCTTTTTCCTCCCTGGCTGCTGGCCAGTTGATCTGCACATAGCATCGTTTCGGGAGCGGGCGGATCCTTGACGCAGGCCTGACGGGGGCCGAGGGAGGGTCTGACAACTGCGGAGGGTTCGAGGGGGTCGGGCGGCCACGTGCAGCGCTCGCGGAGGCATGCTGCGCCAGCCGGGAGCAGTCCGAGCGGACGCCTTCCGTCGGTTTCGCGGCCGTGGGCAACTGCGGAGCTGTTGTGGACGGCGAAGAGCGTCTCAGGGCTGACACGACGGAGGTGTGAGCCCTGAGCGGGCGGGTTAGCGGTAGACGCCGATGCCCATATCGGAGAGGAGCCAGCCGACCTTGTCGTTGATCTGATCGCGGATGCGCCGGACGGCTTCGAGGGATTGACCCGCGGGATCGTCGAGTTCCCAATCGAGATAACGCTTGCCGGGATAGACGGGGCAGGCGTCGCCGCAGCCCATGGTGATGACGAAGTCCGCGGCCCGGACAACCTCGTCGCTGAGCGGCTTGGGGAACTCGGTGGTGAGGTCGAGCCCGATCTCCTTCATCGCCTCGACCACGGCAGGGTTGATCTGGTCGGCGGGCTCGGTGCCGGCGGAGCGAACCTCGACCTTGCCTTCGCTGCGGGAGTGCAGAAGGGCGGCGGCCATTTGGGAACGCCCTGCATTGTGCGTGCAGACAAACAGGACTTCCGGCTTCTGCTTCTCGATGAGGCCCTCCGCCTGTGCGAGCGCCTTCAAACGCTCGCGGGCATGGCGGCGCACGAACACGGGCACGTAGTCCGCCACGTTTGTGCGGTTCTGGAACGAATCGGCCGACTCGGAGACAAAGCGGGCGATGGTCTCCGGACCGAAGATGCCGGCGAATTCAACGGTGAGGGAGTCGGCGGCCCGGACGATGCGGCGCCTGAGGCCGGCCCTGGCAACTGGATCGAGAGCCAATGGTTCACTCCTCTTCGTTTCGCGGGATGCCGGGTGTATGCGGCTCCCGGAGAAGCTCGTAGACGGCGGCTGCGAGCAGAGCGCCCGCGATGGGACCGGCCCAATAGACCCAATGGGAATCCCAAACGTTGGCGGCGACAGCCGGACCGAAGGTGCGGGCCGGGTTCATCGATGCGTTGGCGACGGGGCCCCAGCCGGTCGCTGCGAATCCGACGTACCCTCCGATCGCGATGGCTGCGAACGCCCCCTGGGCGCGGGCGTCGGTGGCCACCGCGAAGATCACGAAGCCGAGAAAAAACGTGAGGATGAGTTCCGAAGCGAGCGCGGCGCCGGCGCCATTGATGTGGGGTGTGGTGGCGCCAGCGTCCCCTTCGCTCCCGACGATGGCGACGATGGCGAGACCGGCAACCACCGCACCGAGGAGCTGGGCAGCGATATAGCCGGCGGCCCGGCGGGAATCGATGCGCCCCAGGGCACGGAACGCAAGCGTTACGGCCGGGTTGATGTGGCAGCCGGAGATATGGCCAAGGGAGAAGATCATGACCATGACGATGAGGCCGAACGACATGCCGATGCCGACGCCGGAGACGGCGCCGCCGCTTTCGACGTTGACGGCGGCCGCTCCCGGGCCGGCGAAGACAAGGGCAAAGGTACCGAGGGCCTCGGCGATGTAGGGGGCCATGGAAGGCTGAGGTCGAAGCATATTGGTGGATCAGCTCGCATGGGGAGGGTGGGGGGAGTATAGCGCGGTCCCTCGAAATCCATCAAACTAGACTGATGCAACCCACCAGCACCCACGAGAACCCGTCGAATGCCATGCCGAGTTTCATGCGGTTGGCCGGGCATCCGCTTCGCTGGTTGTTGCTGCATGAGCTGGCTCGCAGCGATCGGCAGGTCACCGAGCTAACGAAGCTCGTGGGCGAGCGGCAGAACCTGGTCTCGTACCACCTCGCGCGGATGCGGGCGGAGGGGATGGTTGTCTCGCGCCGGAGTTCGAAGGACGGGCGCCAGACGTATTACCGGGCGGACCTCGAGCGGTGCGCGGAACTCCTGGCGACAAGCGCCAGGGCACTCCACCCGGGACTGGCGCGAGTGTCCCACGGACCGTCCGGGAGCGGTGGCGGCAACCGGCGGCAGCGGGTGCTGTTCCTCTGTACGGGGAACAGCGCGCGTTCCCAGATGGCCGAAGCGCTGGTGAACCATGCGGGCGGCGGCATCGAGGCGGTGAGCGCCGGCGACCGGCCGCGCGAGGTTCATAGCAACGCCATCCGGGCGATGGCCGCTCGCGGGATCGACATCAGCCACCAACAGGCAAAGCACATCGAAGAATTCGCGGGTCACCAGTTCGACCACGTCGTGACGTTGTGCGATCTGGTCAGGGAGCGATGTCCGGAGGTTCCGGGCGCCAGCACATCTCACTGGAGCGTTGCCGACCCGGTCGATCCCGGCCGCAGCGACGCCGAGACGTACCCGGCATTCGAAGCGGCAGCAGCGGAGCTGGCGTCGCGTGTGGAATACTTCCTGTGGCTTGTGGCAGCCTGAGCCGTACCGTGGACACACGCGAATGAGCCTGCCGCGGGAGAGCAGCAGGCTCATTTTTTGGATTTGAAGCTGGATGGCGTTAGTGGGCCGAGACGTTGGCGCTGATGGTGCCGATGTGGGTGCCCCCAGCGTTGATACGCAGATCCAGGCGGCCCGGTTCGTTCGCGTGCGGCAGGAGTTCGTAGTACTCGCCGTTCGTTGAAGGGGAGAAGTAGGTGGTGTAGTAGAAGACCCCGTTGAAGTAGACGTCGGCGCTGATCTGTTGGTAGGTGAGCTGGTTGAGTTCGAAGCCGACCGCGATCGCGTATCCGACCCCGAGGACGCCGGCGCCGTAGGGACAGCCCGGGTGGCAGAACGCATAGTCGACGACGGCGAGTGCGGGGGCGGGCGGGACCGTCGGCGTGGGAACGGCAGGAGCCGTCTTCTTCGGCGCCGGGGTGGCAGTCGGAGGCGGTGTGGTGGCGGTGGGTGTGGGGGTCGCCGGTTCGGGCGTGGCCGTGGGGATGATCGGTTCCCGGGTAGGCGTGGCGGTCCGCTTGCCGGAAGGCGGCGGGGTCACGGTTTCCGTCACGACAGGCTCAGGGCGAAGAATGGTGCGTCCGCCGCGCTCCCAATCGTCCCCGCCGCCGGACGCGTGCTGAGCCTCGGAAGAGCCGCGGAAGGCGAAGAGGGCAGCCACACTGACGACGGCTACGGCGGCAGCGGCGATGCCAGCACGCCTGAGGGTGCCCATTCGGCCAAAGTGGCGGCCAATCGAGCTTCCGCCGGAGGCCGCGACTGCGGTGGGCCATTCGCCGGTCTGCAACACGGCGGCAGCCGCGCCGGCTGCCGCTACGCCTGCGACCACCGTGGCGTCGACAGAGGACTGAGACGGGGCGGGTGCGGGGGCGACAACAGTGGTGCCGAGGCCTGCCGTCCCAGGAATCGGTGCGATGACCGTGGAGTCGACGGCGGCCACGGGGGTCGCAACCGGCTGTACCGATGCGAGCGCGGAGAGGACCTCAGCCGGGTGTTGGAAGCGAAGCGCGGGGTTCTTCTGTAGGCATGTCTCGATGACGCGGACCAGGTGTGACGGGGCGGACGAAAGGTCCCCGACCGGAACCGGGGCTTCGTCGTGGAGGCGCATCATGCCAGTCACCGTCTCCGCGCGGAACGGAAGGTGGCCGCTGAGCATCTCGAAGAGGACGACGCCGAGCGAGTAGATGTCGGAGCGGGTGTCGGCTTCGCCGCGGTGCTGTTCGGGAGCTGCGTAGGCAGCGGTACCGACGAACATGCCGGGCAGGGTGAGCGTCGTTGAGTGGTTGATGGCGGCGATCCCGAAATCGGTGACCCGGGCGATGCCTTCGGGGGCGATCAGGACGTTGCCGGGCTTGATATCGCGGTGGGCGACGCCGTGGCGTTCGGCTTCGACAAGCGCGGCGGCGATGTGCGAGCCGATGGCGGCAGCGGTCGCCGGCGGGAGGGCGCCCGACTTCAACACGTCGGCCAGGCAGGGGCCATCGACGAACTCGGAGACCATATACGAGCGGCGCCCGTCGTTGGCGTAGTCGAGCACGCGGACGACGTGGGGGGAGTGGAGGAGGGATGCGACCTGGGCCTCGCGGCGGAAGCGTTCGGCTCCGGAAGGGTCGCTCAGGCCGTTCTCGTTGAGGAGCTTGAGGGCGACGACACGGCCGTCGCGCTGGTCGATGGCGCGGTAGACGCTGCCCATGCCGCCGGAGCCAATGCGCTCCTGGAGGGCGTAGCTGCCGAGGGTGGCGAGAGGCTGGAGTTCGTTGTCGCGAGTCATGAGAGGTGACCTCCAAAGGTGTAGGGCTATGGTGCCGGGGGAAGCGGGGGCGGCCTTGACCGGCGCCTGACGGCGGCCGGACAACTGTCTGACGTTGCATCCACCGGACGGGGAGTGAAGACGGGCCGCCAGTTATGGCGGCCCGTCGGGAGCGTTGCCGGGCTCGAAGGTCAATCCTCGAACTTCGCGCCTTTGATGCCGGCGAAGGTGAGCTCGGGGGCGGCGATGGAGTTGGCGCCGGCCGCCGTGTAGTCGCTCTGGAAGCGGGCCTGGAAGACGAGGTTGCCGCCGTTTTCCCATGCGCCGACCTGGATGAGATAGGTGGCGCCGCGCGGGATCCAGCCGCTAATCGTCGAAGTGAGGACATCGGGGTAGCGGTCGTCGTCGTTGCAGCCAGTCTGGCGGCCGCCCTGGTAGACCGAGATGATCGTGTCGTAGTCGCTGCCCTGGGTGCTGATGGCGAAGTAGCCACTGGTGGGTGCGGTGAACGAGTACCAGACGGTCTTGTCGAACCGGCCACCATCCGGGCAGTACCAGGTGGAAACGATTGAAGGGTCGTTGTCGTTCATGGTTGCGGCGGTCGTGTCGACTTCGTGCTTGAACGTGGCGCCGCTGATGGCGATGGCGCTCTGCCATTCGTCATTCGTTACGCCCCTGGGCGCCGGGTTCGGGCGGGGCTGCGGGCGGGGAGCCGGCGCCTGGCCACCTTTCGTGAGCTGTTCGACGGCGCGGTCGACCTGGATGCGGGACTTCTTCACGCCGTTGCGGTTGTCGGTGATCTGCTTACCGGTGGCCTGGAGCGTCTGGAGGATTTCGGCGACGGTCGCGTCGGGCTTCGCAGAGCGGAGGAGCGCGAAGGCGCCGGTGACGTGCGGGGCGGCCATGGAGGTGCCGCTCATCGTGCCCCAGCCATCACCGGGGACTGAGGAGACGATGTCGCTGCCGGGAGCGAGGATGTCGACCATCGCGTGGCTGTTGGAGAAGCTGGAGGTGCCGTCGCTCTTGGTGGTACTGCCGACTGCGATGGCGCTGGAGATACAGGCCGGGGAGCCGATGCCGTCGGTGTTGCTTTCGTTGCCGGCGGAGATGACGACGGCGATGTTGGCGGCGACCAGGCGGTCGATGGCGGCCTTGCGGGGACCGTTGTCGCCATCGCAGGCGGCTTCGCTGGTGTATCGGCCGCCGCCGAGGCTCATGTTCACGGCAGCGATGTTGTAGGCGTCGCGGTTTTCCAGCACCCAATCGAGGGCACGAATCTGGTCGCTCGTCCAGGTGCGGACGCAGCGGTCGTAGCCGCTGGCGCAGCTGTCAGTCGTGAGAGAGAAGACCTGGACGGCGACGATGCCGGCTTCCTTCGCGACACCCGAACCGCCGGAGCCTTCGCCGGCGGCAATGCCGGCGACGTGGGTGCCGTGGCTGCAGCCATAGGCGCCTTCAGGGCAATAGCCGGAGGCTCCGGGTCCAACCTGGAAGTCCTTGCCGTTGGGGCAGAGGCTTTCCCAGCCGCCATCGCCTGCGTAGTTGGTCGAGAAGCAGGCCTCCACCAGGACGCGGCCGCCGAAGAAGTGGTGGCTCGCTTCGACACCAGTGTCGAGGATGGCGACGGAATAGCCGCGGCCGGTGGCGCCCGTCTTGTAGGCGTTGAGGGCCCCGATCAGGGGGATTGTATCGTCGACGGTGACGTCTTCGAGACGGTCTTCCATGACGCTGACAACGTTGGGTGAGGAGGCGAGGCTTCGCGCCGCTTCGGCGTCCACGTCGAGAACGACCACGGAGAAGCGGTCGTAGCGGCCCACGACGTTGGCAGAGCCCTGGACGCGCGAAAGGACGTTGTCGACCGTGGCGGCGGTTGCTTTCACGTTGTTCGCCGCGGCGCCGGTGGGCCGGGCAACCTCGACGATGATGCGGGAGCGGCCCTTGGCCTCCACGCTGGCGACGACATCGTTGCTATTGGCGGCCTGCGAGCGCGTCTGCGAAGGCAGGAGGCGAAGCGAGCTGCCGCCCGCCTGGATTGATTCGCCCTGCGCGGGGCCGGGCGTGAAGAGCAGGCCAAAGATGCTGACCGATGCGACGACGAGCGCTGCAAGGGCGAGGAGAACCGGGTTGCGGCTGGTTCGAGTTGAGGTGTTCATGGGTTGGGGCTCACTTCCGTTTGGGATGCCCCAATCCTCGGTTCGCGCGGCTCCGCCAACTTGACGCGGGCCTGAATCTCACCTATCCAACGTCTGACAATGGTCCCGACTCCGTGGAGGAGGAAGCCGTGGCACGCCTGACCGTTACCGCCGAGGGTCGTCCGCCCGCCGTTTATTCGCTCACGCCTGAGACCACCACGATGGGGCGTGCGCCCGACAATGACCTGGTGCTCGAGGGGGATGGCGTGTCGCGGCGCCATGCCAGCATCTCGTTCGATGGGAAGGGCTACCTGGTTGAAGACCTGGGGAGCAAGAACGGGACGCGGGTGAACGGAAAGCCACTGGCGGGCCGCCATGCGCTCGTGCACGGCGACGTGGTGGCTCTCCCCGGATGGTCGCTGAAGTTCGATGCCGAGAGCGAAACGGTGACGACCGCCGCGGCCTGGGGCGACACAGGCGCTGCCGCCGTTCCGGCTTCGCGTGACGTCGTGTTGCGCCAAGAGACGCGCGAAGTCGTTGTCCGGGGCAAGGTCGTGCAGGTGCCGCCGAAGGAGTACCTGGCTCTCACCCTGTTGTTCGAACGCGCCGGGAGCATCGTCTCCAAAGAGGACCTGGCGAACCACGTCTGGCCTGAGTACCAGGGCGACGTGAGCGACTACAACATTCACCAGGTCGTGAGCCGCCTCCGCCGCGAGCTCGAGCCCGACCCGGCGCACCCGCGTGTCCTGATTACGCGCCCGGGCTTCGGGTACATGCTCGTCGTCTGAATCAGGGCAGGAACCCGAACTGGATGGCGCCGGCCGCCCCTGCGGCGCCCAGGGCGAGTCCGCCGAGCAGGCCGGTGATCAGCCAGCGGCCGCGGCGCCGGCGCGGGGGGCGCCGAGGCGTCTCCGTGCTGGCTGCCACGCGGGCCGTTTCCACGGTCGATGGGGCAATCGCGGGGCTGGCCACGATGACTGTGACGTTGTCCGGACCGCCGGCATCGTTGGCGAGGTCGACGAGGCGGACTGCGGCGAGTTCCGGGCCGAGTTCCGCGACCGTCCGCGCGATCGTTGGGTCGTCGATGGGACCGTGGAGACCATCGCTGCAGAGGACAACGCAATCCCTGGCGGTCAGGGGGAGCGGGCCGCCGCTATCGGGCGAGACCTCCGGCTCGAAACCGATGGTACGCGTGACGACGTTTCGTTTCTTGTGGGTACGCGCGGATTCGGGTGAGAGCCGGCCGGCCTGCACTTCAGCCGCTACCCAGGAATGGTCCGTGGACACCTGCCGCAGTTGTCCACCGGCCAGGACGTAAATTCGGCTGTCGCCGGCACTGGCCCACCAGATAGCGTTTCCACGAGCAACGACCGCGACGAGTGTGGTGGCTGGTCCGGCGGAACCGAACCGCCGCACGGCTTCCGTCCACACGGCGCGATTCACATCGCGCAGACAGTCGGCGAGCGCGACTTCTGGATCCGGCTCCGCGGCAAGCTTGGAACCCAGGCCGCGCGCAAGGAGTTCGATTGCGGACTGACTCGCCCACGCGCCCCTGTCGTGCCCGCCGACACCGTCGGCGACGGCGAGCAGCGTCCAATGCGGGGCCCCGGGCAGCGGGCCCGCGTAGGCGAAGTCCTCGTTGGCGGAGCGCGTCCGGCCGGTGTCACTTGCGGCGAAGGAGTGCCACGCCTGGGGCGAGGGTTCTGGGGGCGTTGGCGGGGCCGCGGCTGTCGCTGTGGTCATGGCTCTTCTCCGGCCGGTGTGGCTCAGCCATTGTTTCGCGCGGGCGCCCCGGCGGCCTGACGCGCGCCTGACGAACACCGGACAGAAGTCAGCAGTCGATTCGAATGGTCCCCTGGGCCACCTCTGCCAGCCCGGCCCGGAGCACGAAACGATATGTCCCCGCTGGGAGACCCGCTGCGTTGCCGAACTCATAGTAGGTCGTGCCACTGGCCGCATCGGTGGTGAACGTGGGATTCGACGCGTTGAACACACCCTCGAAGTACCAGCTTCCTGTGAGCTGCGTGCCGAGTGCGTTCTGGTGGCGTGCGTAAGCGTACATAACGGTGGGGCGGCAACGCGCCCCGAAGCTGCCTCCAGGCGCGACGGTATCGCCCGGCGGTGTTCCAGATGTCGAAAGGGTCGTGGAAAAGCCGGCAAGGGAGAACGATGGAGGCACCGGAGTTGGCGTCGGTGGGATGGGCGTCGGGGATGGGGGCGCCGGGGTCGGTGTGGGGGGAACCGGTGTGGATGTTGGTGGGGGTGGCGCGACTCCCTGCTGAGTAGGCGTGACCGCGGGGGCAGCGGGAGTTGTGCCGGGCGTGGTCGTGGCGGTGACGGTGCCGGTGGGGGTGGGTTGGGAGGTGGGCGAGCCTGGACCGGCGGTCGTCGTGGGGGCGGTCGAGACTGTGGCATCCCCGCCGTTCCGGGAGGTGTCCGAGCCCTTGTCGTCGCCATCGTCCCTGGAACCCAGGAACACGGCGACGATGGCGACCACAATCGCTGTTCCGCCGGCGACGCCGAGCAGCACCCGTTTCCAACCCGGGGGAACCGTGTAGTCGCCGGAGGGAGCGCGTGCGGGGGGCGGTGGTGCGGGGAGGGTCGCGACGGCGGGGTCGGCAACAGGGGCGACCTGTGTCGAGGCCGGAGGTGGTGCAACGACAGTTGGAAGCGCGACCGCCCCCGTCGCGTCCTGATCGACGGCCGGTGGGGTGGCCACCGACGAAGGGAGCATGAAGGGCCCGGAAGCGGCCGCCACCGCGGACTTCGCCGCCTGCAGCGCTGCGATGAGGTCTGCGACGCGCTGAAAGCGGTCTTCCGGGGCCTTTTCCATGCAGCGCGCGATGAGGGTGCGGACCTCCGGCGGGAACCCGGCCAGCAGCCCGAGCGGCGGAGGAGCCTCCTCGTGGAGCCGCATGACCGCCACGGGACTCTCCGCCTCGAAGGGCCGGTGGTGGGTGAGCGCCTCGAACAGCACGACGCCGAGCGAATAGATGTCCGAACGTGTGTCGGCCTGGCCGCGATGCTGTTCCGGAGCCGAGTAGGCGACCGTGCCGACGTACGTGCCGTGCAAGGTGAGGCCGTCGAGATACGGCAACGAAGCGATGCCGAAGTCGGCGACGCGGGCGGCGCCGTCGTCGCCGATGAGGATGTTGTCGGGCTTGATGTCGCGATGGGTGACCTGGCGGGACTCTGCTTCGTCGAGCGAGAGCGCGACATCGACGGCGATAGCCATGGCTGCCGCGGGCCCGGGAGGCGACGTACGCAATAGTTCAGCCAGGCTCACACCATCCACGAAGTCGGAGACGATGAAGTAGCGGCCCTCGTGCTGGCCGAATTCGAGCGTGCGGACGGTGTAGGGCGAACGCAGCAGTGAAGCGACGTGGGCCTCCCGCCGGAAGCGGTCAACCTGGGCAGGGTCCAGGGCCACGTGTTCGTGCAGCAGCTTCACCGCGACAACCGAACCGGAACGGCGGTCGAGGGCACGGTAGACCACGCCCATCCCGCCCGCCCCGACACGGTCCAGGAGGGTGTAGGGTCCAAGCGAAGTGAGGCGATTGGCGTCCCTGCCGCGCCTTTCCATCGGCCTTCGAATGCCTCCGTTTCGAAGGGGAGTATACGTTCGACCATCTGCGGGACGGAACGCGGGTCGCGGGAAAGCGGGGTGTGCTGATCGCCGCGTTTGCCGGTAGACTGCGCAACCGATGCCTCAAACTGCACTCCACGGACTTCGGGTTCTCGACCTTTCGACCAATCCGGCGGGCGCATGGTGCTCGCGGCTGATGGCGGACTTCGGCGCGGACGTTGTCTTCGTCGATCCTCCGGGCGGCCACCCTCTGCGTGCTGGTCCGGCGACCAGTGCGACATCCACGGCGCTGGCGACCTACGTCCTC
>CAYYSD010000021.1:0-28408 GCA_964474285.1 uncultured Anaerolineaceae bacterium
CTATGACATGTGCAAGGCCGTCGACCGTGGCATGCGCGTAGAAGGGATCCGCCTTCTGGAGAAGTTGGGAGGGCGTTCCGGACATTGGGTCGCCGAACGCTAACGTGCCGCCGGCGTCGCAAATCTGATGGCTGCTAACCCGCTCGCGGCCTAGCATGGAGAGGTGGAAATCACCTGGCTTGGCCGCAACTGCTTCCGTCTCCGGGGCCGCGAAGGCACCGTCATCACCGACCCCTGCCCCCCCGAAAGCGGCTACAAGCTCGGCAAGCAGGCCGCGGAGGTCGTAACCATCAGCAACCCCGACCAGCCCGGCTACGCCTATGCCGAGTCTGCCGAAGCGTCGCGCAGGCTCGATGCGCCGGGCGAGTATGAAGTCGGCGGCATCCTCGTCACCGGCATCGCTTCCAGGCGCGCCGACGGCTCTCGCAACGTTATCTTTGTCTGCGAACTCGACAACCTGCGTGTCGCCCACCTTGGCCTCCTCGGTACCACGCCCTCGGCTGCCGTCCTGAACGACCTCAAGAACATCGACATCCTGTTGATGCCTGCCGGCGGCGGCAACTCGCTGGGCGGCGCTGCGGCTGCGGAAGTCATGAAGGTGATTGATCCCGGCCTCGTGATTCCCATGAACTACCGCACTGAGTTCGAAGCGGACGAGTCGCTCGAGCCGCTGGATCGCTTCCTCCGTGAGACAGGCGCTAAGCCGGAACCCGAGCCGCGCATCAACGTCTCTCGCTCGAGCGTGCCCACGGAACTCACTGTGAAGCTCCTTCAACCGCGCGTCTAACACACGGCCAGGGCCGGCGTTAATCCGCCGATCACCGTCCGGTCATCGCCCATTCGTCCCCGGTTAATGCGCCTTCCCTAGCGTTCGGGCGCGGGCCGATTCGCCCGACTCACGCTACAGGACCTTCGATGCGATTCCGTGCCCCAAAGGGCGAAGAACTCCCCCTCATCAACACCATGTGCAACGCCCGGCCGGAGAGCTGCCGCTGGGGATGCGGCAACCAGTGCGCCCACCCGGTGCCCAACGAGAGTTCGAACGAGACGTTTGAAGCCGTCCTTCGCCGCAACATCTCTCGCCGCCGCCTTCTCACGGGCAGCGCGGCTGCGGCCGGCATGCTTGTGATCAGCTCGTCCAGCGTTGGCCGTGCCCTCGCTGCCGCCGGCGACGCTTCTGCTTCATCGTCGGCAACCCTGGCGTTCAGCCCGATCAAGCTTTCGAGCGCGGACCAGGTTGCCGTTCCCGCCGGGTACACCTCTCGCGTGCTCATTCGCTGGGGCGACCCGCCCTTCTGGCACTCTGCCGCATTCGACCCGGCGACCAATACGGCGGCCGATTTCGAGACGCAGTTCGGATACAACTGCGATTTCATCGGGTACATTCCGCGGACCGACAAGAGCGGCCTTCTCGTGGTGAACCACGAATACACGAACCCCGAGCTCATGTTCCCGGGCTATTCGGCCGACGCGCCCACGAAGGAGCAGGTCGACGCAGAGCTGGCGAATCACGGTCTTTCGGTGGTCTACATCGAACGTCACAAGACGCTGGGCTGGCGCTATGTGCCGAGCGCCGCGGTGAACCGCCGGATTACGGGCACGACGAAGATGATGTTCACCGGCCCTGCGGCAGGAAACGCGATGCTGAAGACGAGCGAAGACCCGACCGGCTACTTCGTGAAGGGCACGCTCAACAACTGTTCGGCCGGCATCAGCCCCTGGGGCACCGTGCTCACCTGCGAAGAGAACTTCAACCAGTACTTCGCGAACCTGAACTCGTTGACGGACACCGGTGTGCAGGCCGTTCATCGCCGCTACGGGCTCACGACCGGTGCTTCGGAACGGAAGTGGGAGCGCTTCTACGACCGCTTCGATATCGCGAAGGAGAAGAACGAGCCGTTCCGCTTCGGCTGGGTGGTCGAATTCGACCCCAACGACCCGGGCCTCATGCCACGGAAGCGCACGGCCCTCGGGCGCTTCAAGCACGAGGCGACATCGACCGTGCTGGCGGCCGATGGGCGCGCAGTCGTCTACATGGGCGACGATGAGCGGTTCGACTACATGTACAAGTTCGTGAGCGCGAAGAAGGCGGTCCCGGGTTCCGTGGAAGCCAATATGGATCTGCTCGATTCGGGCACGCTCTACGTCGCGAAGTTCAACGACGACGGAAGTGGGACCTGGATCCCGCTGGTGCAGGGGCAGAACGGGCTGACAGCTGAGGCCGGTTTTGCCACACAGGCGGACATCCTGATCAAGACACGCCTGGCGGGTGACACGGTGAAGGCCACCAGGATGGACCGCCCCGAAGACATCGAAGTCAACCCCAGGAATGGGAAGGTCTATACGGCACTGACCAACAACACCAACCGGGGCGCCGGCACCAACCCCGGGCCAGACGCGGCGAACCCGCGAGCGAACAACCGGCACGGCCACATCATCGAGATGACGCCGGGTGCCGGGGACCACGCGGCACCCTCGTTCCAGTGGAGCATCTTCCTGGCGTGCGGCATGCCGGGCACGGACCCGGGCACCTATTACGGTGGGTTCGACCAATCCCAGGTCAGCCCGATTTCGAGCCCGGACAACATCACGTTCGACAGGGAAGGCAACCTCTGGATTTCGACGGACGGGCAGACGTCCACGTTCCGTATGAACGACGGCGTCTATGCGGTGCCGACCGAAGGAGCGGAGCGGGGCCACGCGCGCCAGTTCTTCAGCGGCGTGCCCGGTGGCGAAACGGCGAGCCTCACCCTCGACGACACCAACGAGACGCTCTTCGTGACCATCCAGCACCCGGCCGAAGGCTCGACGCTGGCGAACCCTTCGAGCAAGTTCCCGGACGGGAACCAGCCGCGGCCGTCCGTGGTGATCGCGATGAGGGAAGGCGGTGGGATCATCGGTTCCTGAGGCACACTGGCGCTGACACGAAAGGGCTCGCATCGTTCTGGTGCGGGCCCTTCTTGCCTTGCGACGAGTGTGCCGGTCATCGGCCTGGTGCTCCTGCCGAAACTCTCCTGCGTTATGCTTGACACGGTGAAGGTGCCGGACGTGATCGGCGCCATTGAGAAGGACGGTTGGCAACTTCACTCGACTCGAGGGAGTCACCGGCAATACAAGCATCCAAACAAGCCAGGGCGGGTGACGGTTCCGGGAAGGTCGGGATCTGAACTCGCTCCCGGGACCCTCGCCAGCATTTGGAAACAAGCAGGAATCTCCCGAGAGGATCACCCGTGAAGTACGCAGTCGTCATCGAGGACGCTGGTCCAAACTATTCCGCATACGTTCCCGATCTCCCCGGATGCGTTGCGGTTGGCGACTCACTTGAAGAAGTCGAACGCGAGATCCAGGAAGCGATCCGCTTCCACATTGACGGACTACGAGACGACGGCATCGACGTTCCGCCGCCCCGGACCGTCGTCGAATACGTTCTGGCGTGAGCCGGGCGTCGTACTCTGACGCGAGCATCGCGCGGTGACTTGCGCCGCGAACCCGCCGAGCAAGATCCCGGACGGCAATCAGCCGCGGCCGTCGGATGCTGATCGCGATCAAAGGTCATGATCGCGATGAAGGAAGGCGGCGGGATCATCGGTTCCTGAGGCTCACTGCGGTACCCACTAAGCGCTTTCCTCTCGTACAATCGCGAGCGGAGAGGTGTCCGAGTGGTTGATGGTGCCGCTCTCGAAAAGCGGTGTGGCGCAAGTCACCGGGAGTTCGAATCTCCCCCTCTCCGCCACTGAAGTCAGCGCCGTCCCTGGGGATGAAACGAAAGGGCCCGCATCGATTACCGGTGCGGGCCTTTTCATTGTCGTGCGAACTTCGTATCGGTCATCGGCCGGGCACCCACTTGAGCCGCAGCCAGGGGAGGCGAGTCTTCGCCTTCGCCGGCTCACTGTGCCTCGCAGCTCGTGGGGCGGAGACCGCGTGGCGGTGGATTGCGTTGCGTTCGCCTTCGGCGGCGCGGTCGCGCGCAATCGTGATGTGCGTCTGGGGGTCCAGCAAGTTCACGTCGGTTGCCCTCCTTTCGGCTGTGATCATGGGTTGCATTGAACCGTGCGGAAGGCGGGTAGCCATCACCCGGACGGGTGAGGCGCCCCGCTACCTTCGTGAGCGCAGCGCCCGCGGGGCCATGCCCGCCGCCGACCGTCCCGCTCGGACCCGGGCAGCCGGCCACACGCTCAGGGCGAGCCGGGCAACCATCGAGCTGCGGCGCTGTGGAGGCGTGGGGGGCGGGCCGAGCCGCTGGCGGCGCGCCGCCCTGGCGCTCAGCTCCTCCTCACGAAGCCTTCGTATCTCGTCGTCGGCGTAGCGGTTGTGGAGGTTCATCGTTTCGGTCCTCGTGGAATTGATACATAGTAACATAGACATGCGACGATGTATATCATCAAACTCACACACCGCGACGAAGGATGACGCGTTGTGTGAACTTCGTCTCGTGAGCTCGCGAAGCGGTGGTTGGAGGTCTGCCAGGCGGTGAAAGTCAGCCTGCGGGCGTGAGCAGTGGAGCGCCGAGGATGTCGCCGGACGCGGTCTCGAAGACCTGCTTCAGCACTTCGGGGCGTGCCCGGTAAAAGGTCAGGCTCCCCCTGCGGTCCGCCTCGAGCAGCTCAGCTTCACGCAGCATTTTCACATGCACGCTCACCGTTGGCTGCGAAACATCGAGCAGATCGGCGAGCTCCGTGATGCTTGCCTCGTGTTGGAGCAAGGTCATCAGGATGGTCAGCCGGGTGGGGTCGCTGAATAGCTTGAGCGAGTTTGCGGAGCGCTGCGCCAGCTCTTTGCGGCGGTTTGCGCGGCTGCGCGTCTCGGTCCCGAAGGCGACGAGCATCGTGCCCGGGAACAGGAAGGTGATGCCCCCTTCCGGGCTCAGGACCAGGGGCACGACCGTGAGCCGGCCGTGGACGATGGCGTCATCCACCATCCCGGCGAATGGGTCGCGACGGGGCAGGTGGCATTCAATCACGTCGCGCCAGTTCGCGGCGGTGATGCGTTCGCGTACGTCGCGGGCGATGCGTCGCGCTTCTTCCTGGCCGCCTCGGCGCCAAAACGGCTCGAGGACCGACCAGACTTCTTTGAGGAGATCGAGGTAGCCGGCTCGCAGCTCAGGAGATGCCGCCAGGCGCTCGATGCGTGCCGTCAGCACGGCTTGCTCGTGCTCGGTCTCGGTGGGCAGCGGTGGGACAGGTTCTGTGCTTGCCGCCACGGCATCGAACCTGTCGAAGAAGCGTTCAATAGACTCATCGCAGAGGGTCCCGGAACGGTCGGCCAGGATGCCGATCTCGCCGCATTCGCCGCCATCTCCCCAGAACGACGAGACCCGTTCGCGGAGGCCGCGCACTTTCGCAGCGGCGGCGACCCAGGGGATGCCGGGCTCCCGCGCTTCGAACCTCTGCCACTTGTGCTGCATGGCATAGAGGGCGAAACCCAATTCGATCGGCGCCGATGGGCTCACGCGGATCCCTGTCGTCGTTTCGCTCGGCGCCGATTCGAGTTCAGCTGGCATCGGTACTTTACTATACGGCTATCCGGCCCGATTTGAACAACCCTTGGAGGATCGTAACGACCTGGTCGTCTTCTTTACCTTCGGCCGTCACCTTCGCTGCCTCCCGCTCCATGTTCACGGCAACAGCAAGGCGCACGAGCGCGGAGGACAGCCATGAACATCCATCACATCCCCGGCCGCCGCGGTTTTGTGATCGAACTCGCCACGGTTCCCGCTGGCTTCCCGGAAAGCCTGCAGCGGCGCGGGATCGCCGGGGCGGCCGTGCGCACGGACGACGGGCTCTATTGCGAACCGCGCGTTCCCCTCGGTGGCGTCATTGCAGCCTGCGAGAGCGCGGGCCTGGTCGTCGGGGGTATCCATGCCGCTGGGGGCGCGGGCGAATGGCACCGGTCGGCACGGCCGCAGTCGTCAGCCCATCGCCGTCTGAGCGATTGCCATTCGGCCACCTGGCTCCCCACGATGCCCGCCTGAGCAGCTTGAGGCTTCGCCCGTAGGCGGCCGAATGCGTAGGATTGCGCGTGCTTGCCGGGTCTTTCCCCTGGCCACCATTGCGCAAATCTGCGAGGACGCCATGCCGACCGCCCCCATTCGCGATATCAACATGTACTACGAAGATTCCGGGAGCGGCGACCCGCTCGTTCTCATCGGCGGCCTTGGCGCCGATGCGCAGAGCTGGGCGCTGCAGGTGCCTGTCCTTGCGCGCCACTTTCGCGTGATCACGATGGACAACCGTGGCTCCGGCCGCACGAGCGCGCCCGACAAGCCCTACAGCATCGCCGGCATGGCCGACGACGTCGCCGGTCTCCTGGACCACCTCGGCATCGCGAAGGCGAACGTCCTGGGGTTCAGCATGGGCGGCGCTATCGCGCAGGAATTCGCGCTGAAATACCCGGCACGGGTGGAGAAGCTCATTCTCATGAATGCAGCGCCGTACGCGGACGGTCAAGTCGCGGCGATCATCAAGAACTGGATCAACGTGCGCCGCTCGAACATGAGCCGCGAACAGGCTCAGCGGTTCATCGCCCCGTTCCTCTACTCTGCCGAACTGATAGACGACCAGGATCGCTATGAGCGGGCGATCCTTAACTCGGTTTCGAACCCGTACGCGCAGCAGGATCACGCCTTCATCCGGCAGGCGCAGGCACTCCTCGCCTTCGACACGCGGGACCGCCTGGCCACCGTGAAGGCAGAGACGCTCGTGGTCAGTGCTGCGGAAGACATCCTGATTCCTTCGCGCAACCAGGAACGGATCGTGAAACTGCTCCCGAAAGCGAAACACGTCACGCTCGCCGGGGGACACGCGGGCTTCATCGAGCACGCAGCCCAGTACAACGCCGCCATCCTGGAGTTCCTGGGGGCGGCCGTCCCGGCCTGATCGCACGCGGCAAGGAGCCTTGCCGGATGGCTTGGCGAAACGGGCACTCCGCGGCCTACACTCCTCCCATGCGCCTCGCCACGCTGCTTGTCGTTGTCCTCGCTGCGTTCGGCGCTGCATGTTCGACCCGGAACGCGGCGGTCGTTGAAGTCGCCCGGCTCACGCCCACCCCAGGGGCCACTGCGACGACGACGTCGAAGCCCCTGGTGGCGGGCTGCCGGGTGGAACTGCCCCCTGAGGTCACCCCGGGGCGGCCGGCGGTTCGCACAGTGCAATCGAACGGCGGGCCGCGCCAATACCGCATCCTCCTCCCGGCGGGGTTTCATCGCGCCGAGCCAGCACCGGTCGTCCTCAACTTTCACGGGCTCGGCAGCAACGCGAACGAGCAGGAGGTGTATTCGGGGCTCGTCCCGATCGCCAACCGCGAGGGCTTCATCCTTGTCTCGCCGGAAGGTCTGGGTTCGCCCCGGAACTGGTCTGCGTTCGCGAACCTTCCGCTCGGCGCGAACGATGTCCTCTTCGTCAACGACCTCCTCGACCAGCTCGAACGCGAATTCTGCATCGACAAAGACCGGGTCTACGCAACCGGGATGTCGAATGGCGCCTTCATGTCGTCCCGGCTGGCCTGTGATATGAGCGCGCGGCTCGCGGCGGTGGCGCCGGTAGCGGGGGTCTACTTCCCTTCCGTCGCCTGCAGCGAAACGATGCCGGTGATCGCGTTCCACGGCACGAACGACGGCACCGTGCCGTTCGAAACCGGGCGGATTTTCGGCGTCATTCCCTATGCGGGGGCGAGGGCCGGCGCCAGCGCATGGTCACGACATAACGGTTGCGCCGAACCGGCTTCGGTCGCGGTCAGCGCGAAGGTGACGCGCGAGAGCTTCGGCGGCTGCCGCAACGGCGCCGACGTCGTGCTGCTCGTCGTCGAAGGGGGCGGACACACCTGGCCGGGGGCAGCGATCGAAATCGGCTCGCCCGGCGCGACGACACAGGACATCTCGGCGGCGGAAGAAATCTGGAAATTCTTCGAGGCCCACTCCCGCCCGTGAGCACGCTGTGAACGTCGAACCGTCCGCCGAAATGCGCGCCTTCGTCGAGCATCTGGTTGGGACGGAGGAATACACCACGCCGTCGGATGTGGCGGAAGCCGCTCTTCGACACTTTCGCATCGCATATGAGACGCACTGGGAATCGATCCGCCAGGCCATCGAGTCGGCCGAGGCGGAGGTCAAGGCCGGATCTGTCGAGTTCGTGCCGGCGCTGAACATCGACGCGGCGAGCACTCCCGTGGTCCTGTCTCACACGGCCGCCGAACAGCTGCGGGCGCTGCCCGGCGAGCTGGGTGAGCCGCTCGCCGGGCGCCTTTCACGCGAAGTGACGCGCCTCTGCGGCAAGCTCGCGACGGAGCCCGGGCTCGGGCAACGCCATCCGAAGCTTCGTCATCCAGGCCAGCGGCTCCTCCCGGCCGGCCCCTACTTGCTCATCTACGCTCCGGGAGTCGAACGCATCGTTGTGCTCGCGTTCACGAGGGGGTCATCCGGCGCTGCCGGACTGGCGTTTTGACCGCGTCCTTAACCTGATTCGCGCAGTTCGCGATACGATAGGTGTGATGGCAACACGCGCAATCTTTTTCGATATGGACGACACCCTCCTCAACACGTCGGGCGGAGTGCAGGAATCCTGGCGCATCGTGTGCGAGGAGTTCGCTCCCCGCCTGAGCGCCGATCCTGTGGCCCTCCGCGAGGCGATTCGGAAGGAGGCCGCCAACTTCTGGAAGGACGAGTCTGCTGTCGAACTCCAGTGGCGAACGCGCCTGCACGAAGCGCGCGATTTCGTGGTGGAAACGGCCCTTCGCGGAGAGGGCCTTGACCCCTCGGCGGCGCGGGACCTCTCCTCCCGCTACTGGCAGGAAACCCGCAGCCGCCACACCCTCTTCGACGACGCCATCGAGACGTTGGAGACGCTGCGTTCCCGCGGTCTGCGGCTCGGGCTCATCACAAACGGACCGGCGGAGATGCAGCTCGACAAGGTCGCCCGTTTTGGGCTCGAGCCCTACTTTGATGTCGTCGTGATCGAGGGCGTGTTCGGCAAGGGCAAGCCTTCGCGCGAAGTTTTCCTGCACGCACTCGAGAAGACCGCCGCCAACCCATCGGACGCCTGGCACGTGGGCGACAACCTCTACGCCGATGTAGGCGGCGCCAAGTCCGTCGGCGTCCACGGTGTCTGGATTCACCGCGACCGGCTGGAGATGAAAGAAGAGCCGCCCGTGGTCCCCGACCGCATCGTGGCCCACCTTCCCGAGGTCGTCGCCGCGCTCGAAGAGTAGCCGGCCCCTACTGCGCAAGCCCCAGGGCGAGGTTGATGAGCGCGCGCACGCTGTATCCGGTGGCGCCCTTGCTCACCCAGCCCTTGTCCGCTGAGCCCATGTCGACGTTGGCGATATCCAGGTGGACCCAGGGGGTATCGGCGACGAAGCGCTCGATGAACTTCGCCCCCGCGATGGTGCCGGCGCCCTTGGTCGTGGTGTTCTTGATGTCGGCCGTGTCGCTCTTGATGTACTCGTCGTACTCCTTGAACATCGGCAGCCGCCAGGTCTTCTCACCGGCGGCCGCGGCGGCCGCCTCGACACGGGTTGCCAGCTCGTCGTTGTTCGTCATGATGCCGTAGCAGACATCGCCGAAGGATGTGGTGGCGGCGCCGGTGAGGGTGGCAACGTCGACCAGGCGGGTGGCGCCCAGTTCGCGCGCCCAGCAGATCGCATCCGCCAGCACGAGGCGGCCCTCGGCGTCCGTGTTGATCACCTCGACGGTGACGCCGTTCATCGCCGTGACCACGTCGCCCGGCCTGGTGGCGTTCCCGCCGGGCATGTTTTCCGTGCAGGGCGCCACGGCGATGACGTTGACCTTCGCCTTGAGCCGCGCAATTGCCTGGATGGCCGCGATGACGGTGGCGGCGCCGGTCATGTCCGCCTTCATGGCCTCCATGTTCGCCGCGGGCTTGATGCTGATGCCGCCCGTGTCGAAGGTGATGCCCTTGCCCACGAGGGCGATGTCGAACCCTTCGCCGCCGCGGCCTTTGTAGCCGAGCGCGATGAGCTTGGGCGGCTCAGCGCTGCCCTTCGCCACAGAAAGCAGCGATCCCATGCCCTTCGCTTCCATGTCGGCGCGTTCCAGGACCGTCAATTCGAGGCCCGATTCGCTGGCGATGGCGGCGGCGCGGGTGGCGACATCCGTCGGCGTGAGATGGTTCGCCGGTTCGTTGGCGAGGTCGCGCGTGAGGTTGGTGGCCTCCGCGAGGATGGCTCCGCGTTCGGCTGCGGATGCGATGGCGGGGAGCTTTGTGGCGTCGTGCTCGACGATGACCAGCGCTTCGATCTCGGCCCGGTCGTCGTCGGCTTTCTTGTGCTTGAGGAAGCGGTAGTCGCCGAGGAGCGCGCCTTCCGCGACGGCCTGGGCGCAGGCCTCAGGGTCCAGGCCGCCGATCCCTGCGCCGTGCACCAGCGTGGCGATGGTCTTGATCCCGGGCTTGCGGAGATAGCGGGCGACGTTCGCGGAAAGGTTGCGGACGGTGTCGGTATCGAAGTCCTTCTGCTTGCCCAGCCCGGCGACGAGGACGCGAGGGGCGGGGATCGCGCCAAGGGTGTGGATGAGCGTGAGTTCGCCAGACTTGCCGCGGATGTCGCCGAGTGCGATGAGCTTGGAGATGGTGCCCCCGAGCGCCGCATCGACCGCGCCGGTGCCGCCAGCGGGTGCGGTGACGCCTTCGAAGAGATTGACGACCAGGGCATCGGCGGCGAACTGGGCGATATCGCCGGACTCAACGCGAACGAGCATAGGGTGGCTCCGGTGGGAATGATGTGGGTGGAAGTGTAGCGGAGTGCGGAGGTGGAGGGCGAAAACCTACTCGCAGGTTCAGCGTTGAGGTGCCGCTGTCGATGACCGTTTCACGAGAGTGCTATCGTGTGTATAACTCAGTGCGACGGGGTCTGACGGGCAGAATCGGATGAAGAACGAATGGGCTGAGCTCCTGCGGATGTTGGAGTCCCGCCACCTGACGGAGCGAGATCTCGTCGTGCGCCTTGGTGGCTCGGTTCCGCACCAGTCGTTGGCACCCGAAGAGCTAATCGCAATTGTCTGGTCGCTCGGACTGACCGATGCGGAGGCCCTTGAGCTTTGGGCGGCGCGTCCGCTCGATGCGGTCGAGTCTGCGACTGCGGCCCACCGGTTTGCGAATGTTCCAGAAATCACCGAGGCGGCGAGGGAGATGCTGGTGTCACTGCTTCGCCGCCACGGCAGGATGCCCCCGGCACTACAGGCGGCGACTGTGTTCGACCTCCGCAGGCTGCGCGATTCCCTTGGACTCTCCGCTGAGGAACTGGCGGAGACGCTTGGGACAACCGTCGCAGATGTTGGAGCCTGGCTGGAAGGACGTGCCTCCGTTCCGTTTGTGACGGCGGTTCGGATCAGAGACAGCATCGAAGCACTCGACAGACTCGAGTCCGTCATCGCCCCAGAGCGACTGGCAGATGTTGTTCGTCGACCTGCTGACCTGTTTGGCGGGAATTCTGCTTTGAACCTCATTGTCAACGGACGCATCCATGAAGTAGCGGAGAAATACGACAGGCTACTCGCGTATGTCCCATGATGCCGCTGGTCAGCCACGATCACACACCCTTGTTTCGAGTTGCGCGGGCCGGATGGGCAGATCCGATCGACACGTCCTATTCCCAATCGTATCCGGGACGATGGAACGCTGTTGGTGATGGTCCGGTGCTTTATCTCTGCTGCAGCGTGGATGTAGCGCGTGCGGTAGTGGTCGATATCTTCCGAATCGGGGCGTTGTCCATGGAGGATCTCGCGCCCGCCGTCCGCCCGGTCCTGGTGGAAGTCGATTGGCGCGGAAGCGTTGTTGACATGGCAAGTGTCGATGGAATCCTTGCGAACGGATTTCCGCTTGGTTACCCGGACCGCGTTGGGCATGTACTCACGCAACCATTCGCGCGCGAGTGGCGACGCCTGGGTGCGGAGGGCGTCGTTTGTCGAAGCGCGTCGGTCCTGAGGGTGAATCCTCAGGGCTGGATGGGCGGTCATGAGACTTACAGTGAAGCGGCTGTGTTCGTGGATCGAACGCGCACGCCTCCTCGAGTCTCGCGACGAGTTGAGGATTCGGGCTGGCTCGCAGGGTAACTTCCTATGGCCCGGTGGTGCGCGCGATCGTATCCTTCCCACACCCCGCATCCCAAGCGGCGGGCAGACGGCTGGTGGCATGGACTTCGGCACACTCCGCGTAACGACCCCTGATGGCCAGGTGCGGGAATACCCGCTCGATAGCGCAACGGTCTACATCGGCCGGGCGGAGGGTAACGGCGTGGTCATCGACCACGTTTCCGTTTCCCGGCGCCACGCCCAGCTCTCTCTCAGTGGCGGCGAAACCGCCGTGACGGACCTTGGTTCAGCGACAGGGACGTTCGTCGGCGGCCAGCGCATCCCGTCGAGCCAGCCGACGCCCGTCACCCAGGGCCAGTCTCTCCGCTTTGGCGATGCCGAGGCGCGTTTCATCGGCGTTGAGACCGAAGCGCCCGCGGCCCCAGGCGGAGGCGGGGCAGGGCCTGCGTCGCGCGGGGTGGAAACGCAGGCGCCGTTCACCGTGACGTTGCGTTCTCCAGCCGAGCCGGTGGCTGCCGGCTCTTCGACCACGGCCACGATCGTCATCCAGAACCGCTCAGCTGCTGTCGATGAGTACACCATCACGGTGCCGGACGTGCCGGCCGACTGGGTTCGCATCGCCCGCCCGCTCCTTGCGCTCGTCCCCGAAGCGCGCGATGAACTCACGATCGTCATCCAGCCGCCGAAGTCCGCCGCCTCCAAGGCGGGCGAACAGCCGCTGACCGTCGCGGTGATGTCGCGCGAACACAAGCGTGAAGTGCGGGTGCTCGGCAACTTCAACATTCGTACCTTCGAAGAAGTTGAACTCGCGCTGAAACCGGCGCGGGGCAAAGGCCCCTTCTCCGTCACGTTGAGCAACGCCGGCAACACTCCCGTTAGCTATGAACTCGAAGCCAGCGAGGACGGTGACGGCGCTGAGATGACCTTCGCCGTTGCCGAAGAGCGCGTAGACCTCCAACCGGGCGAAAACAAGAACATCGTCGTGAACGCGAAGTTGAAGGCGCGGAAGTGGACTGGCTATCCGTTCACGCGTGCGTTCAAGGTGGAGGCCAAACCTGTCAGCGGCGCCCGCGAGCGCAAGACGGCCAGGGCGGCGCTCCAGGTGAACCCGCCGTTGCAGCGCTGGCGGTATTTCGTGTTCACCATCCTGGCGCTCACGGTTGGGGCAGTCTCGATCTACAGCGTGCCGCGCGTATGTACCGGCGGACTCTCCGGCTGCTTTAGCGGCGGCGGTTCCGATAAGGCCGACCCGGCCCCCACCGCGACCGCAGCCCCTGTATCGCCAACAGCTGGCGCAAACACGCCCGCACCGGTCGCCGGGTTGGCGAACGGGGTCATGGCGAAGGTCGTGAACTCCCCGACGGGCACCGCCTGCCTGGCCGTCCGCCGAGAACCCACCCGCCAGAGCGACGCAAACATCATCACTCGCATCTGCAACGACAAGGTGGTGAAGATTGTCTCGGACAGGACGGAATCTGAGGGCTTCATCTTCTGGCAGATCGACGACGGCGCCGGGCTCGTCGGCTGGGCCGCCGAAGGGCTGATCACCGGCGGCGACCGCTTCCTCGTGCCCGCAAACTGAGGTGCCAGGTCTCCGGCGGTGTCCATGAAGCTGTTCGGACGCAAGCGAGATGAGCCCTGGGAACGGCCGGAGGCGCCGGTTGAGGTGACGCTGCGCGCCATTGGGTTCGTGCGAAATGACGTCGCAAAGCCTCGTCCGCAGGGTTGGGAACGCGTCGAAAGCACCATCCGATTCGCGCCCGAGCACGCGGCGAAGCTGCGGGGGCTTGATGGCTACAGCCACGTCATCGTCGTGTTCTACATGGATGTGGCCGCGGACGCTCCCGAGAAGCCCGAGACGCTGACGCTGGAAAGCGGGCGGACGTATGGCATCTTCGCGACGAGGAGTCAGCTCCGCCCGAACCACCTCGGCGTCTCGGTGGTGGAGTTGCTGGGGACCGAAGGCGCCGCCCTGCGTGTGCGCGGGCTGGACGCAATCGATGGGACGCCGGTGCTCGATCTCAAGCCCTACCTGCCCGAGTACGATTCGCGCCCGGACGCCATGATCCCCGGCGGCTGAGCTATTCGCGCCAGCCTTCGACGCAGGTCGTGCCGTTGACGCCGACGCGGGCGGAATGGGCCCAGCCGGCGGGAAGGTCCAGGCGGTCGCCGGGACCGAGCAGCAGTCGTTCGTCCGTCGGATGGAGGATGAACGTGAGCGTGCCTTCGGAGCAGAAGAGCACCTTGTGATACGGGTGCACGTGGGGCGGGTAGGTGTCGCCGGGGCCGTTCGACCACCAGTGCGCCTCCAGACCTTCGCCCTGGAGGACGGCTTCGAGCGTCTCCTTCGTGGGTGGCTGGGCGTGGCGCCAGCGCGTGAGGACAGGCGGCTCCACTACCGGCGCCCGATGACGCCCCGCCGGTCAGCTTCGGCCAGCACGTCGACGACGTTTGTCGCCGCACCCTTGCGGATGCTGTCGGTGACCGTCCAGAAGGTGAGCCCGCCCGGGAGGGATGTGTCGCAGCGGATGCGGCCGACGAGCACCTTGTCGTTGCCCGCGGCGTCGAGAGGCGTGGGGTAGATCTCGTTCGCGGGGTCGTCCATCACCGTGACACCTGAGGCCGTGGCCATGAGCTTGCGTGCCTCATCCGCGTTCACCGGGCGTTCGAACTCCGCCCACACGGTCATCGCGTGGCCGAAGAAGCTCGGCACACGCACGCAGGTCGCGCTGATGGCGATGTCCGGCGCGTGCAGGATCTTGCGGGTCTCGTTCGCCATCTTGATCTCTTCCTTCGTGTAGCCATCGGCGTCGAAGAGGTCGATCTGGGGAACGGCGTTGAAGGCGATTTCGCGCTTCTGCGTGCCGGAAGGCTCGTGGCGGCCTTCGAGCGCGGCCCGGGCTTCGACGGCGAGGCCGTCCACCGCCGCGCCGCCCGCACCGGCAACGGCCTGGTACGTGCTCACGATGATGCGCTTCAGGGGATTGAGGCGGTGAAGCGGCGCGAGCGCCATGACCATCGGCGTGGTGGTGCAGTTGGGCTGGCTGACGATGCCTTTGTGCCATTCCAGGTCCTCAGAGTTGATCTCCGGGATGACGAGCGGGACCGCCGGGTCCATGCGGAAGGCGCTCGAATCGTCGATGACGAAGCTGCCGTTGGCGGCCGCGATGGGAGCAAGTTCGCGCGAGGCCGCGCCGGAGGCCGAGAGGAAGACGACCTGGTCGTCCTTCGTGAGGCTGCCCGGCTTCGTCTCTTCGACCACGAGCGATTGGCCGCGGAATTCGAACGTCTTGCCGGCGGAACGAGCGGTGGCCAGGAGGCGAATGCGGTTGGCCGGGATCTGGCGCTCATCGAGGATCTTGAGGAATTCGCGTCCGACGATGCCAGCGCCCCCGACGACGGTGATGTTGTAGGCGTTCAAAGGGAAGCTCCGGGGAAGGAGGAAGTGGCTTCAATGGTAGACGTAAACGGGAGCAAGGCCAAAACGATCGGGGCGTGGGCCTCGAGGGCCATGGGCTACTTTACGCCGGACCGCGCCGGGGACCCTGGTTCAGGGCTGCCCGGTCCGTTTGAGCACCCGGAACGGGAGCGTGCGGATGTCAGCCGGTTCCCCTTCGCCGGCGGCGATTCGCACGCGGAAGCCCCCGAACGCGGTCACGTTGAGAGGCACGTTCACGGCCATCTGGGAGAGCTGCGTCGAACCGGCGGGGAGCCCGGGCGGGCGGCCGACGTTGAGCTGGCCGTCGATGCGCACCAGCTCCTTGCCGTCGTCGTCGTCGATCGTGACGTGCACCGGGATCGGTACGTTCGTCTCTTCCCACCCGACACGGACACCGATGGCCAGGGCGACCCGTATCTGGAGCGGGACTTCCGGCGCCTGGTAGGTGTCCCAGCCGCCGCCCATCACGTAGAGCTTTCCGGCGGCGATTTCGGCGGCATCGGCGATGAGGGCGTATTCGATGTGCATTGGCACCAGCCTACCCGGCCCGGTCATCGACGGCGAGCGGAACTCGGCCGCGGCGTGCAACAATCGCGCCGTGGTGACTGCTGAGAACCTGGCCGCCAGCTTCCTTCGGTTTGGCGTGGTGGAGGCCGAGGGCCACTCGCCCCTCTACGCCGCGTTGTCGCCGGTCGTGGCGGAGAGCGCGCCGCTCCTGGAGCTCGCCGCGGAAGCGCGCGAAGGGCAGCCGGTCCCGAACCTCTTTTTCTCGGTCGTGCATTACGTGCTTCAAAGCCGGCCGGGTGACCCGCTCGCGCGTTATTTCGCCTCAACCGGTGGGAGCGCGGCGCCCGATGCCGCGCTGGCCTCGGAGTTCGAGCGTTTCTGCGCTGAGAACAGCGCCGAGATCACCGCGCTCATGCGTTCCCGCCTCGTCCAGACGAACGAGGTCCGGCGTTCGGCGGTGCTCCTGCCCGCGCTGCGTGCAGCCGCCAACGATGCGCAGAACGTGCCGCTCGCACTCATCGAAATCGGGCCGGCCGCGGGGCTGAACCTCGTCCTGGAACGCTACGCCTATGACTACGGCGCGGGACTGACCGGTGGCCTGGCGCATTCGCCGGTGCGGGTCGATTGCGACGCCCGTGGCACGCTCGAGGCTGGCGATATCGCTCTCCCTTCGATCACCTCGCAGATCGGGCTCGACGTGAATCCGCTCGATGTGGGCGACGACCGCGACGTCCGCTGGCTGCGTGCCCTCATCTGGCCGGAGCACACCGACCGCCGCCAGCTGCTCGACGCCGCCGTCACGCTCGTGCGCAAGGATCCGCCGCTCATCCTTGGCGTGGACCTCTTCGGCGCACTGCCGGGCATCCTCGCGATGGTTCAGCGACCCGCAGTGCCGGTGGTGTTCGCAGCGCACGTGCTCAACCAGTTCACCCCGGACATGCGTGCGCGCCTGCGGCAACTGCTCGAAGGCGCGGCGGCCACCCGCGACGTGTACTTCATCGTGCAGGGGTTTTCAGAGTTTGCCGCGGGGCGGCGTGCGCCGGCGGCGGAGACTGCGGAAGTGTGGCTCATGCGCTTCGGGCCGGCGGGCGCCTTCAGCCGCTTGCTGGCCGTCTGCAACCCGCATGGCCGCTGGCTGGAGTTCCAGCGCGAGAGCGAATGGCAGGCAGCTCCCGCTGACGTTCAGTTGCACACATAAACGGGATGACGACGCGGAACGGCATCTCCGGCCGAGGCGGCGCGGGTGCAGCGCCGAAGATGGCGACGAAGGCGTCCTGCATCTTCGCGGGGGACGATCCGTAGTTCTCGTCCTGGTACGCGGCCTCGAGCGGAAAGCCGGTGGAGTCGGTGTGCCCGGTCATTTACGCGGTGCCAGCGGCGTCAACTGCGAAGCCTCACCCAGAAGTTGCCCTGGCCGTCGACCGCGATCGCCTGTGAGAGGTCGTCGTATTCGCCACCCACGTAGCTGGAGTGGAGAAGCTGCGTCTCGCCTTCCGCGCGCGCTATGTGCGTGCCGCTGGCAGGGAGGCTCGCCGACAGCAGCAGAATAACGAGCGTCGCGGCCGTGCCATGTCGCGGCCCGACGTTCCCCCGATGACCGATGTGCGGTACGCGCAGAGCGAAGAGCGCAAGGATCGCCAGCGGGCTGAGCGACATCGTCAGGATTCCTGCGAGCACCCGACCGGACGACGCTTCTGCGCCCGCTCCGGCGTCGACGAGCACTGCCGCGAGCGCTCCCCATACGAGAGAGGAGACGATAGCTACGAAGAGGATCGTCTTCCGGACCTGCCCCCGGTTGGTCACCGCGCCGATGAAGTACGGGACCGTCAACGGCAGAGTCCAGATCCCGACAAGGTCGAAGATGAAGTAACCGTCTTCGCCGACGGGCGAAAGAACGGAAAGCATCATGCCCGCCGCAAGACCCGTGATAACAGTAGCGGCGGCTGCCAGGAGAGCCGACGGGTCCTCGTCGCGGAACACGACGCGAAGAGCTGAACCCGAGGTCGAACCGAACCACAGCCACGCCGGTACGACCAACGGCAGGCCTACCGCCCACGTGGTGCGCAGCGCGAAAGGCAACCAGAACGCCAATGCGGTCGCGGCGAGCGCGACAACGAGGGCAACTCGGCGCCGGGGAGCCTGAACCGGCGGGGTTTCCGTAGCAATCTTACGGACTCGCCTGGCTCTTGCTCTCTTTGGGCTTGGACCCGGGAACCGCCTTGACCCACGCGTCGGCATTCCAACCTCCCGCTTCGGCGATTCGGGCTAACCGTATTCAGCCCGCCTTGATCTCGACCTTCTTCGGGGCCGCCTTTGGCGTCGCCGACTTGGGCAATTTCACTTCCAGGACTCCGTCCTTCATCGTGGCCGAGATGTTGTCCTGGTCGACTTCGGGTATGGACATCTGCCGTTCGAAGCCACCGAAGAAGCGCTCGTTGTAGGTTTCGCCGTTCTCTTCGATCGTCTTCTCGGAACGCTTCTCGCCCTTGATGGTGAGCGTCGAGTCCGTCACGGAGATGTCGATATCTTTGGTGTCAACGCCCGGGAGTTCTGCATGAACCACGATCTCGGTGGGTGTCTCGGTCATGGAGCAGCGCGGGTTCCATTCCACGGATAGTTCGCCGGACGGGCGCAGCCGGCCAAAGAACTCGCGTGGCCATTTCGCGCTGATCTCCTCCAACGGGTTCCAACGGGTAAGCGACGACATAGGGTTACTCCTCCGGAGCGATTTCGACTCCAGCGTGCGGTTTTGGCGAAACGATGTGTACGACCATGTGGGCCGATTCGGTGGGACCTGCAGGCCTAACCGCGGCTTGGGGGAAAGTCAGACGGCCTTGCCGGTCAGAAACATGAGGCCCTTCGAAAGCACTTCGCCAACGAACACGGCGCCCATACAGATGTAGAGCAGGCCGGTGGCGCTTTGCATGGCGCGGATCTGCGTCGTTCGAAGGGAGAGAATCGCGAGGATGACCGGGAACACCAGCCCAACCCCGATGCGAAGGTAGAACGCCGGGTTCTCGAACAGACCGACGGTCACGGGATTCGAGGGTTCGGGCGTTTCCCGGACCGGGATGGCGAGGTTGATGATAAGGACGACGGCCTGGAACGCCAGCGCCCCGATGAGGGCCCAGGCGAGGTCGCGAAGGGGCCACGCGGGCAGGGCGCCCTCCGTGAGGTACCAGTGTCCCCAGACCATGGAGACCGAGACGGCCCCCATCGCCAGCGTCCCGCCGAGGAGCGCGAGCAGCACAGCGGGATAGCCCCAGGCGGGCGGCGCGATCATGGCGGCGAGAAGCCCGACGGCGAGCAGGCCCGCGATCGACCCGGCGATGCCCGCAAGCCGGCCGACCGGGTCCCAGCCCATGAACACGCTCAGCGTGTAGATGAGGCTTGTGACGAGCACGATGAGAAGGGCGCGCTTGAGGTCGTCGAAGTAGGCCGGATCGATGCGGTAGCCATCGATGTCGCCACCGATGGTGATGCTCTTCGCGGTCCAGTAGGTGAGGCCGATGGCGACGGCAACGCTGAATGCCATCGTCATCACGAAGCCGCGCGTGACGCCACCGCGAAGGTCGCTGCCAACGGTGAGCCAGAGGCTGCCGATTCCGAGTTCGGCCAGGATAAGCAGGAGTGTGTAGGGGAGCGCGGCCGCGTTCACTCTTCGAGTGTAGGATGCCGCGCGCTTACGGGAGGGTGCCGGTCAAGGTCTCGAGTTCAGGATGCGAGCTGGCCGAAGCCGCCCGCTTCGACGGTCGCAAGCAGGCGGACGAGGTCGCCAAGCAGGCGGTATTGCTCGACCGAAAGGTCACCGAAGCGCACGCGGATTTCGAATCCGAGCTGCCCGCGTGAGGTCGAAACGACTCGGCCCGGGAGCGAGCCCCGCTGGCCCAGCGCCCAGAATGCGACTTCGACTTCGCCTGCGTTGACGTCATCGCTGACGGCGAGGCGGGCGCCGCCGAGCGAGATGTCCATGACCTGGGCGAAGGCCCAACCGCCGTCCTGGTCGACGACTTCGGCGCGGAGCTCGGTGGCGTAGCGGGGCGACTCGCGGCGGTTCAGGGGGCGCCACGGGCCGATGGCACGGAACACCGGCCAGGAGCCTTCGCAATCCACGAATTCGCCCGCGGCGACCACGCGTTGTCCTTCATTGGTGACAATGATGAGCACCGCTTCGCCCGTCACCCAGTCCGCATCCGCGCTGAGGCTGGTGATGAAGGCAGGGCCGTCCCTGCGCACCAGCTCGCCCGTGACGGGCAGGCTACGCGCCTCTCCGGGCCTTCGAACGATGACGACAGTCTCCGTCGTCGAATCCTGCAGTCCAGTCATTACAGCCGCCACGGTGAGATTCCCGCTCCACCGTCCCTCGAATGCGATCATCGGCTCATTAAACGACATCGCGCAGGGGTTATCCGACGGGCGAATGCGTAACGTTACGGAGTGGTGCGGGGCGCCCTGGCCCGGACGAGCTTGTCCAGCCTGCGCCAATCCGCTCCCGTTAGCGGCTTCCAGGCAGAGGGGAACTTCCCTCGAAGCTCGGCTCCATGCACGCGGTAACGTTCGGCGATGGACCCCATTGCGAGGAGCGTGGATGGGCTGAGGCGCCGCGCCCGTCCCTCCGCGATCTCGTGGAGCGTGGTGATCGCAATCTCAGCATCCTGGTGGAGGCCGAGGACATCCTGCAAGGCAGTGACGCGCGCGCTGAAGTCGAGCGCCGGGCGCCCGTAAATCGGGCCGACGAACTCGAGTGCATAGCGCAGCTTTTTCGCCGCGATCCGAAGGATGTGGTAGTCATCCGGCGGTGACGATGGGCGAATGGGGTCGCCCAGCCGGCGCAGCTGGCGGTAGCGCCGGGCGAGAATGCGGGGCGCGACGCCGAGGATGGGCTGGCGGCCCGGGACAAACGTCCGCGGGGGCCCACGCCTGAGCGTGGCCGCGAAGCGCGCGACGAAGCTGTCGTAACGCCGTGAGTCGAGTGCGGTCAGCATTCGTTTCCGCCCGAACAACCAGCGCTGGCGGAGGATGTCTTCGATCGCGTCCAGTGCGTGGGCTTCGTCGGCGGTGAAACCCAGGCGCCACTCAGACATGCGTTCGAGCTGAACATCGAGGTCCCGAACCTCGCCGAGGGCTGCGGCGACCCAGCCGAGTTCGGCCCGCAGCCGCTCCATCGCGGGAGGCAGAACGCCCGCGAACGCGCTCATCGCTGCGCGCAAACGCCGGGCGGCGACACGCATGTCGTGAAGCGCTTCGATGTCTTCGCCGAGGCGCGTGCCGGGTTCATTCGCCAGGAACACGCCGAAGTGCTTGCGAAGAATGGCGTAGGCGAATTCGCCCGCGGTCATGGTGTCGTCGATGTGCGTTGGCCCCAGGTTTGGGGCGGGCGGAAGCGGATGTTGGGCTGTCGCCACGAGCGCAGCTTCGAACTTGGAAGTCGCGACCGGGGTGAGACCGGTAGCCGCCACCAGCACGTCCACGAAACGGCGCGCTCGGTCGACACAGTCGCCCGCCACCTCCACCTCCACACGCCGCAGCGTCGCGGGTGCGCCATCGCCGAAGGGGATGGAGGTCGAATCCACGGCGATCTCGCCGATGGTCCCGGCCTCGTCGCTGAGCGAAAACAGCTGGCGCTCGGTCTGCACGAGGAACAACTCACGCAAAGGCCGGCGTCCGGCGATGTGACGGATCATCTGTGCGCACTGGCCGTTCGCTGCCTGGAACGCTTCGACGCTCGCGGATGACAGCGCTTCGTTCACTTCGCGGCGGCTCCGCATGCCCCCCTGCGCGTCGGCCATACCCTTGAGGGTGAGTTCGGCGCCGTCGCCCTTTGCCCGCACGCGGCAGGTGAAGCGAGCCCGGTGGAGGCGCCAATCGTCGGTGTCGAAGTAGCGGTCGGCAAGGGACTTGGTGGGCCCCGGGAGCACGCTGTACCCGGGCAGGGCGGCCACCCCGAGCCAGCCGGCCACGCCGGCGGTATCGGCCGCGTCGAATTGCCATTCGACTTCGATGTGGTCTTGCGCGCTCACCCGGACATGATAGGGCCAGCGCGGCTCACGCGGTTGCGCCGCCGCGTGTTGGCGGGCCATGCTACGGCAAGCTTTCCCCGCGTCACGGGGCAGGAGGTTGGCGAAACATGGTGATGGCGTTGGAAGGCCTCAAGGTCCTCGATCTTTCCCGGCTTGCGCCCGGTCCGTATTGCTCGATGCTGCTCGCCGATTTCGGCGCGGATGTCACGCTCGTGGAGGCAGTCCCGGGCGCCAACGCGAAGCTCGGCGGGCCCCGCGGCGGGGACCGCGCCGAACGTGCGGCCGCCTACAACGCCCTGGGCCGCGGGAAGCGCTCTATCGCCCTCAACCTGAAGGACCCGGCCGCCCGGGACATCTTCTATGCGATGGCGAAGGACGCAGACATCGTCCTCGAAGGCTTCCGGCCGGGCGTCGTGAAGCGTCTCGGAGTGGACTACGCGACCCTTTCGCAGATCAATCCGCGGATCATCACGTGCTCGCTTTCCGGTTTTGGGCAGACGGGGCCGTACAGCAACCTCGTCGGGCACGATCTGAACTACATCGCCATCGGCGGGGCGCTGGGAGTGACGGGGCGACCCGGTCAGCCGCCCTCGATCCCGATCAACCTCGTGGCGGACTTCGCCGGCGGCGGTCTGATGGCCGCCTTCGCGATCTGCGTGGCCGTCATCGCCCGGCAGCAGACGGGCCGCGGCCAGGATGTCGATATCTCGATGTCGGACGGTGTCTTCTCGCTCATGACGTCGGCGTTTTCGGGCTACTTCTCTGCCGGCAACGTCATCCGGCCGGGAGAGTCGACGCTCAACGGCGCCATGCCCTGGTACAACACCTACCTCTGCAAAGACGACCGCTGGTTCTCGATCGGCAGCATCGAGCCGCACTTCTACGAAGCCCTGATGAACGTCATCGGCCTGCCGGAGTACCTCGGGCGGCAGCACGATGCGGCCATCTTCCCGGAAATGAAGGAGAAGCTCACCGCTGCGTTCCGCACGAAGACCGCGCAGGAGTGGATGGACATCATGTCGCAGCACGACATCTGCGCGGCCCCGGTCCGGGCGATGGACGAAGCGGCGGAAGATCCCCACAACCTGGCGCGGAACATGGTCATCGAGGTCGACTCGCCCATGGGGAAGGTGAAGCAGGCGGGCATTGCAGCGAAACTGAGCGACACCCCGGGCAAGGTCCGCTCCACGTCGCCGATGCTGGGCCGCGACACCGACCAAATCCTGCGCGGCCTGGGATACGACGATGGGAAGATTGCCGCGCTGCGCGAAGCCGGGGCTGTCGCGTAATCGTTCGGGTGCACTGGTCCGGCAGGCGCTGCGCTCATTGACATGCGCCCTCCATACCCTGGGAAATACCAACCCTACCTGAATCTGCTCAACCAGTAGTGGCCTGCCTGCAGGTCTGACAGAGCTAACCGTTGAGCAGCGTCGTGATCGCCTTGCGCGCGGCATCCTCGGATGTCGCGATGGCGAAGAAGACCTCGGCGCCGCGCGTGGTGCGTACGGTGGTGTTGCCGTCGGAGGTCCGGCCGATGGTCAGTTGGCCCTCTGTAGCCGGGTTGCCGCCCGCGGCGCGAAGGAAGCTGTCCTGCGCTGAGGCGAACTCGCCCGCCTGGCCTGCATCCGCAAATGCGACCCGGAAGGCCGCGACCGACTGGCCGCCGTTCACGTAGACGTCGTAGTGGTCGCCCTGCCACCCGGCCGCCGCTGTAACAGCTTCGCCGGAACGGACGCGGAGCTGGAGGTAGTTCCGGAGCTGGAATTCGCCCAGCGTGCCGCCAGATTCGCGCTTCCAGCCGGAGCCGAGCGCGCCCGCAAGGTCCGGCAGCGTAACGGGCGCGGGCTTCCAGCCGTTCGTCCGGAGTTCGGGATGGAGGATGATCGCCGTTGACGAAGGCAGATCCTTGAGGAGCTTATCGACGGCCGCCGAGCCCTCTTTCGCAACGATGCCCTTCACCCACTCGGCGCCCGTGGTGTATGGGAAGAACAGCTCGCGCGTAATGGAGGCAGGCACGTCGCTGGCCTGGGGGGCCGTACCCAGCGTGAACACCCGGCCCGCGGCCGGCGCCAGCAGGTACTTCTTCGAATACTGAGCCTCGAAAGTGGTGGCATCGCCCTCGACCACCGACGTCCAGGCCAGGTTGCGGTCGAGGTCATCGACGATCTGCTTGTAGCCCGTTTCGAGGTTGAAGTGATAGTCCTGGAGGGCGTGGACGAACTCGTGCGCCAGCGTCTCGGCTTCGTTGCGGGGCAGGTTTGCGAAGTCGATCGTCTCGCCGTCGTCGTGAACGACCCAGAGGGCGTCATCTGCGGGAGAGTAGAGCCCGAGGACGGATTCGGAACCGAAGCTCTGGTAGACCGTGAGGTAGTCCTGGTCCTTGCGGAAGTGCCCCAGGAGCCGGTAGAGCGTCGTGGTGCGCGCGAACCAGGCGCGGTCGTCATCGGTCAGGAGCCGGGCAAGGAGCGCAGGCAGCTGAGACCGCGCGATCAGCTCGACACGCAGGTTCGGGGGCGCGGAGAGGCCGCGCACCTCGGCGACCTTATTGAGCGTGTCCTGAAGGACGGCCGGAAGGGGAACCGGGGTGCCGGTGGGAGCAGTTGGGCTCGGGTCCACGCTGGCGGCGGGCGTAGCGGTCTCAAGGTCGTGGACCACCGTGGGGCGGTCGGAACAGGCCGCGAGGAGGAGGGGCAGCGCGGCGAGGGCAAACGCGAGCCCGCCGGCGCGAGTGGCGCGACGCGCTGCGCCTTGCCCGGGCGCGGCGGCGTCGGCTATCCTGAGAGGCACGGCGCATTCGTCTAGTGGCCCAGGACATCGCCCTCTCAAGGCGGAGATCAGGGGTTCGAATCCCCTATGCGCTACCATAATCACCTTCCGGGCAGGCCATGTGGCCTGCCCTTTCTGTAACACCCAGGACGCGATTCCATACTATCAACGACGAAACTCCCGAGGATGGAGAGGGGAAGCGGTGAGATGGCGCTGGCGAACGAGACGGTGCATCGAGAATACCGGGCAGCGTGGGAAGCCTGGATAAAGCAGGTGGAACACGTCCACCGCGTCCTGCTGGAAGGTGAAGCGCTTGGGCCTGCCCAGATCAAGGGCCTTCTCAATCGTGAAGCGCGGGCCAAGGAAGCGTACGATGCCGCCCGCCTGCGCCTGCTCGGAATCGACGAAGACGCGGAAGCCACCCCCGCCGACGGTTCCAACCCCTTCCGCTGACCAGCGGGGAGTGGAAGGGCTGCGTGTCTGCGGCCGGGTTGTAGCTGCCACGTGAATCACGAATACTCGTGAGGCACACCTTTGTGCGAGCGAGGTTCCATGGCCACCTTCACCGACCTCATCACCACCGAGCAATCGCTGCGGGAGATCATCCCCGCGCCGGTGAGGCAGACCACCTGGGACAAGTCCTTTCCCTACATCGATGAGTTCGCCGCGGCGTTCATCGGGAAGAGCCCGTTCGTCATGATCGCGACCGCGAACAGGCAGGGCCAGATGGACATTTCGCCCAAAGGCGACCCGGCCGGCTTCGTGCAGGTCATCGACGAGAAGACGATCGCCATCCCGGACCGGCCCGGGAACGGCCGCGCGGACACGTTCCGCAACATCCTCGACAACCCGCGCATATCGGCCTACTTCCTGGTGCCGGGACGCTCGGAGACGTTGCGGGTGAACGGGTCGGCCACGCTCGTGAAGGACCAGTGGCTCCTCGACCGGATGGCGGTGAAGGGTCGCCCCGCGCAGCTTGCGATCGCGGTGAACGTGGAGGAGTCGTTCTTCCACTGCACGAAGTGCGTGGTGCGTTCGAACCTGTGGGATGCTGCCGATTGGGACGACGCGTCGCAGCTTGCCTCGCTGGCCCAGATCCTCCAGGCCGAAGTGCGCAAGACGCAGACGGTCGAGGAGGTCGAGGAACACCTTGCCAACGACCTCAAGACCCGCCTCTACTGAGGAAGGTGACCGGGGACCTGTGCCACGGGGCCGGCTACGGGGACGCGGCCCCTGCCTGGAAGATGGCGAAGGCGGCGCCGGCCGGGTCGGCGAGGACGACGTAGCGGCCGCCGTCGCCGGATTCGCGGATGCCGGAGATGGGCCTCGCCCCTCGTTCGATGGCGGACTGAAGGCTGCGATCCAGGTTCGGGACGCTGATGTAGATGAGCCACATGGCCGGGAGGCCGGCGTTTTCGCCCTGGGCGTGACAGATACCGGCGACGGGCTCCTCGCCGCCGGTGGGGATCATGTTGAAGTCGGAGTAGCCACCCATGTCCACCGGGTCGGGGCTCCAGCCGGCGACCTCGCGGTAGAAGTCGGCGATGCCCGTCGCGTTGGGCACAGTGAGGTCGACCCAGGCGATGGTGCCGTGAGGGAAGATGGGCTGGTCGTCAGTCATGAGGCGGTCCTCGGAGAGGGAGTCACGGGCACTGTAGCGCAGATGAAGCGAGTGGCGGCGAAGCATCTAGCAAGGGATTGTCGACGCGGAGCGGGATCGTCGGTTCATCCGATGGAATGTGCGACCGATGGAGACTATACTGGACTGCAAAGTCAGATACGGATCTTCTATTAGAGACCACGGGAATTCAACGATCTAATGGCGCTGTTGTTCATGCTTTCACCGCCTGAATTCACTCATCAGGTAACGCTGGGTGATCTGCTCACTCTGTGCGTCGCAGTAGCCGCGCCTGTTGTCTGGGTGATCCGCGTTTGGATAGCGCGACGCCATCAGTGGCGGACCTTCTCGTTCGACGCGCCGCGCGGAGTCGCGGCAGGCACTAACCAAGTGATCCACGTCAACGTGATGTTCCATCGTCGCGCGCGACTACATCCACCAGGTTTCAGGCTCAGTCCGTTCCATCGACCCCACCACTCGACCAACGTCGCATCGGAAATCGGACACGTGTGGGTGGAAAGTGGATTCGACGGATTTCCGCGCGAGGTGAAGCGCGGCGAACGCATACATGTGACGCTCGGGGTAGACGCTCAGCAACCAAGCTCGATGTTTTTGCAGATGGAAGCGGCAGATGATTCAGGGCGTCGTCTAGAATCCAGTCGCCCCTTCTCTATCTTCCCCAGGTCGTAGGCGCCGCCAGCGGAGCGCTACTTATCTCTGACCCGACAGCGCTGACTCACGCCGGCACCACGGCGCCCCACTTGTGCGGGTGGGCCACGTAGCGGTCGAGGAAGGTGGCCATGATCTCGGCGCAGAGGCGGCCCGGGGTGCTTTCGGCGTCGAATCCGTGGGGAGCCTCGGCGAACATGTGCAGTTCGACCGGGACGCCTGCGGCGCTGAGAGCGTCGTACATCATGAAGCTGTCCTTCGGGGAAACCAGCGTGTCGGCATTGCCGTGGATCAGCATCGTCGGGGGCAGACCGGCGCGGACGTGGTTGAGCGGGCTCACACCGCGGAGCGTTTCCGGAGAGGGGTCAGGCCCCACCAGGCGCCGTTCCGCCGACCCGAGCGTGTCCGCTGCGCGGGTCATGCGGGTCGGAGGGTGGAAGGCGATGGAGGCCGCGACGGACGTGTCGATGCCGGAGTTGCCTCCTTCGCCTTCGAACTCGGGCATATTCGCTGTGGTCGCGACGATCAGCGAGAGGTGTCCGCCGGCGCGTTCGCGACTTCGCCAGGAGGGGTGAAGATATCGCAGCGGAGGTCCCGGCCGCCGCCGGTTCCAAAGACAACGTCGCGTTCGATTTCCACGCGGCCGGGGAGAATGGTGCTCATCGGGTGCTCCCGTCAAGATATGCGCGGACGGTACCGGGGCGGCGGTCGTTCGGCAACTCGCGACAGAAGAGGGCACGCGATGGCGGCACGACCTGGATTTGGCAACGCACCAACGATGGCGGCGCAGGCTTCGAGCCTCGTCGACCGCGTCCTGTTGTACTGCGATATGGCCGTCGACGGCCTGACGGTGGAGGAGCTGTGTGATACGCGCGGCGCGCTCACGAACTCGATCGGGTGGGACGTCTGGCACGTCGTGCGGACGATCGACAACATCGTCCACTTCGTCTTCGAACGTGAGCAGCCGGTGTGGCTGAAGCAGGCGTTCCACGAAGCGTGGGGCCTGCCGAAGGTGGACCAGGGCACGGGCATGGACCCGAACGACGCCTACAGCCTGCGCTTCCCCGAGCCGAAAGAGTTCGCGCGCTATACCCGGGCGGTGGCCGACGCGGTGGTGCCCCGCGTCGCGGCGATGAGCGACGAGTATCTCGGCGTATTCATGCAGATCCGGCCGTGGGGCGATGTCCCCCGGATCGAAGCCATCGGCCACGGGCTCATCGGGCACGGAAACGGGCACCTGGGGCGCGCCTCCTATGCCCGGACCCTTCTCGGCAAGCCGGGACTACCCTATTGAGTGATGGGTGATGGGTGATGGGTGATGGGTGATGGGTGATGGGTGATGGGTGATG